>JABBOA010000061.1 GCA_019352075.1 Acidobacteriota bacterium
CCTACGTTCCCAACACCCACTTGATGGCGGGACTGCTCGGTCCGCGCGACGAGCACCTGCGCGTGGTCGAGCGGTCGTTCCCGCACTCCAAGATCCGCGTCCAGGGCAATCAGATCTCGGTGGCCGGACCCGACGCCGCCACCGTGCTACGCCTCTTCGACGAGCTGGTGCTGGTCCTCGAGAGCGGCCAGACGCTCGACCCCACCAAGATCTCACGCACCATCGACATGGTGGCCGACGACCTGCGCCCCAGCGAGGTCCTGCGCCACGAGGTGGTGCGCGGCGCCAAGGGCAAGGCGATCCGTCCCTCCACGGCCGGACAGAAGCGCTACACCGACGCCATCGAGAAGTCGATCATCACCTTCGGCATCGGTCCCGCCGGCACCGGTAAGAGCTACCTCGCCGTGGCCGCGGCCGTCCAGGCGCTGCACCGTCGCCAGGTGCACCGCATCGTCCTCACGCGCCCCGCCGTCGAGGCCGGCGAGCACCTGGGCTTCTTGCCGGGTGACCTGATGGCCAAGGTCGACCCGTACCTGCGCCCCCTCTACGACGCCCTCTACGACATGGTCGGCCCCGACGGCGCGCAGCGCCTGATCGCCAACGGCACCATCGAGGTGGCGCCGCTGGCCTTCATGCGTGGTCGCACGCTCAACGACTCCTTCATCATCTTGGACGAGGCGCAGAACACCACGCCCGAGCAGATGAAGATGTTCCTCACGCGCATCGGCTTCAACGCCAAGGCCGTCGTCACCGGCGACGTGACCCAGGTCGACCTCAACGGCAAGCCCTCGGGCCTGTCCAGCATCGAGAACATCCTGGGTCGCATCGACGACATCTCCTTCGTGCACCTCAGCGCCAAGGACGTCGTGCGCCACCGCATCGTCGCCGACATCGTCGCCGCCTACGACCGTCACACCAACTGATGACCATCGACATCTACGCCGCCGACGAACAGACCGACCAGCGCATCGATCTCGAGCGCTGGGTCGAGCTCTGTCGCGCGGCGCTGCACGACGAGGGGGTGCGCGGCCTGGCCGAGGTGTCGCTCATCTTCACCAGTGAAGCGGTGATGGCCGAGCTCAACGCCCAGTTCATGGGCAAGTCGGGGCCCACCGACGTCTTGTCGTTCCCCATCGACGCCGAGCCCAACCCCAGCGGACGAGTGCCCGACGCCGGGGGGACCGGTCCGGGCGAGCCGCCCACCACCGACATCCCCCAGTTGGTGGGCGACATCGTGATCTGCCCGTCAATCGCGCGGGCCAACAGCGTCGAGCACGAGTGCAGCTTCGACGACGAGATCGCGCTGCTCGTGGTGCACGGGGTCCTTCACCTTCGCGGGTGGGACCACGAGGTCGACGAGGAGGCGGAGCGGATGGAGGCGAGGGAACGTGACCTGTTGGGTCGCCACTACCGCTCGCAACCCTCGTGATCGCCACGGCCTGGTCCTCGATGGACACCGATCTCTCGCTCAGCGTCGTGATCCTGCTCGTCCTGTCGGGCTTCTTCGCCATGGCCGAGACGTCGTTGGTGCGCATGACCAAGTCGCGGGCGCGTTCCTTGAAGGAGAAGGGCAAGCGCGGGTCCAAGTCGCTCGTCAGCCTGGCCGAGTCCCCCGAGAAGTTCCTCAATCCGCTGCTGCTGCTCATCCTGGTCTGCCAACTGGTCTCGGCGACCATGGTCGGCGTGCTCGCCTCACACCTCTTCGGCGCGGCGGGGTTGATCGTCTCGACGGTGGGCGAGGTGGTGGTGATCTTCGTGATCTTCGAGGCCATCCCCAAGAACTTCGCGGTCCAGCACCCCGACGCCGCGGCGCTGACGACCGCGCCGGTGGTGGCGGCGCTGTTGAACTTCTGGCCCATCAAGTGGGTCTCGCGGTTCCTGCTGGCCATCGCCCAGGGCGTGATCGCGCTCTTCTTCGGGCGGCGCACCGGCGTGAACAAGATGACCGAGGACGAGGTCCTGGCGATGGCCGACGTCGCCCACGAGGACCAGGCGATCGAGGAGGGCGAGCGCAACTTCATCCGCAGCGTCATCGAGTTCGGCGACACCATCGTGCGTGAGGTGATGGTGCCGCGCATCGACATGGTCGACGTGTCGGGCGAGTCGACGGTGCGCGTCGCGCTCGACACCGCCATCGAGACCGGTCGCTCACGCCTGCCGGTCCTGGGCGAGGGCGTGGACGACGTGGTGGGGATCGTGAACCTGCGCCACCTGGCGCGCCTGGTGGTCGAGGGCCACGGCGAAGACCTCGTGCACGAGCACATGGGCGCGGCCTCCTTCGTGCCCGAGACCAAGCGCGTCGCCTCGCTGCTCACCCAGATCCGCCAGGGGCAGAACCACCTCTACGTGGTGGTGGACGAATACGGTGGCACGGCGGGCCTGGTGACCCTGGAGGACATCCTCGAGGAGTTGGTGGGCGAGATCACCGACGAATCCGACCAGCCCCAGGACGAGGACGTCGAGGTCGTCGAGGGCACGGGACTGGTGGTCAGCGGACGACTCAACATCGACGACGTCAACAACGAATACGACCTCGACCTGCCCAAGGACGGGTGGGACACCGTCGGGGGACTGGTGCTCGACCTGGCCGGGGGCGTCCCGGCCCAGGGCGAGGTGCTCGAGGTCGCTTCCTACGTCTTGACGGTGGTGCGCATGGACGGGCGCCGCATCGAAGAGGTCCTCATCGAGAAATTGGAGAGCCCATGACCCGCTCGGGATTCGCCGCCATCATCGGTCGGCCCAACGTGGGCAAATCGACCCTCGTCAACCAGGTGGTCGGCACCAAGGTGACCATCACCTCGGCCAGCCCCAACACCACGCGCAACGCCATCCGCGGGATCTTGACCGAGGACGACGTCCAGGTCGTCTTCGTCGACACGCCGGGCATCCACCGGCCCAAGACCGGTCTGGGCCATCGTCTCAACGAGACGGCGCGCGCCTCGGTCGACGGGGTCGACGTCATCCTGGCCGTGATCGAGGCCGGCAAGGAGATCGGACCCGGGGACCGCAACGTCATCACCACCATGCTCGAACACTGTCGCCGGCCCCAGGACCCCCAGGGGTGCGTCATCGTCAACAAGATGGACAAGACCGGTCGCGACGCCGTGGCCGCGCAACTGATGGCGGCCCACGAGGCGGTCGCGTCGATCGCCGCGGAGAAGGGGATCGCCGCCGCGGCCGCGCGAGTGGAGTACTTCCCGGTGTCGGCCAAGACCGGCGCGGGCGCCGCGGCGCTGGTGCGCTTCGTCCAGGGCCTGATGCCCGAGGGGGAATTCCTCTTCCCCGCCGACGAGGTGTCCGACGTGCCCGAGGCGATGTGGGTGGCCGAACTGGTGCGCGAGCAACTGGTGCGCAAGACCAAGCAGGAACTGCCCCACTCGATCCACACCCGCGTCATCGAGTTCGAATGGCCCCATATCACCGTCGAGATCGTCGTGGAGCGCGAGAGTCAAAAGGGCATGGTCATCGGCAAGGGTGGCCAACTCCTGAAGGACGTCGGCATCGCCGCGCGGCGTCAACTCCCCGAGGGCTGCTACCTGGAACTGAAGGTCTCGGTGGAGGCCAGTTGGCAGAAGCGCGACGACGTGATGGACCGCTTCGGCATCTAGCGCGACGGCGCGGAGGTCACGCGGACCTCGAGCGCGCGCGCCGTCGCGGCACTCGCGCGCCGGGCGAGCAGCGTGGCCACGACGAGCACAGCGAGGGCCGCCACCCCCAGGCCCACCGGCGTCACACCCACGTACTTGAGACCACTGAGCAGGGCCAGGCCGGCGAGGAAGGGGCGCAGGGTCGTGGTGAAGGCGTGCGAGGAGAGAAGCGACCCCGCCACGACCGCCGGCAACGAACCGATGATGATCGAGGCGGTGAGCGAGAACTCGACGTGTCCGAACAACAGCGTGCCCAGGGTCGCCGCGGCGGTCAGGGGGATCGACTGGGCGAGGTCGGTGCCGACCAACTGGTCGGTGCGTAGGTGGGGGTAGATCAACAGCAGCATCACGATGATGAGCGACCCCGCCCCCACCGAGGTGAGGCCCACCATGAAGCCGCCGAGCACCCCCACCGCGACGATCTGCGCACGATTGATGCGCGGTGGCGCGTCGAGGGCGTCGCGGGGGCGAGAGAACGCCCGCCCCCCCATCGCGGTCGCCCCCACGATCAGGGCCGCGCCCAGGATGATCTCGAGGTGGCGCTCGGCGCCGGGGGTCGAGCCCAGCCGGTGCATGACGTAGGTGCCCGCGATGGCCGAGGGGACCGACCCGTAGCAGAGGTAGCGCACGAGCCGGGGCTGGATGGTCTTGCGGTGCCAGTGCACCGCGACGCCGAACGGCTTCATGAACAAGGCGGCGATCAGGTCCGAGGAGATCGCCGCGGAGGGGGCCACGCCGAAGACGAGCACCAGCATCGGGGTCATGAGGGCGCCCCCACCCATGCCGGTCAGTCCGACGAGGAAACCGACGATGACGCTACCGACGACCAGGGCCAGATCCACGTGCACGCTCGCACCCTCCCTCGTCGGCCTCGGCTACTACCTAGATTTACTAGTGAAATAGTAGCATATTGACGACGTGGTGAGGGTCTGGTCGCGGCGCCCGCGCGCCGCTAGCGGCGTAGTTCCTCGAGGAACGAGGTGACCTCGCGGCGGTCGCGGGTGCGCTTCATCGGCGGGAGCTTCTTGAAGAGGAGGGACCGGTAGCGCGCTTCGGCCAGTCGCGTGTCCAGGACCGCCACCACGCCGCGGTCGCTACGGTTGCGGATGAGGCGCCCCACCCCCTGGGCGAGGAGCATCGTCGCGCGCGGCAGGTCGACGTCGAAGAAGGGGTTCGCCGAGCGCTCCTGGCGCGCCTTGAGCAGGGGGTCGTTGGGCACGCTGAAGGGGAGGCGGTCGATGGTCACCAGGGAGAGCGAGTGACCCGCCACGTCGATGCCCTGCCAGAAGCTCGTCACGGCGAAGAGGCTGGCCTCGGCGCTGTCGCGGAACTTCTCGATGATGCGCTGGCGCGACAGGGTGCCCTGGACGAGCACGGGGGTGTCGATGCGCGCCGCGACGGCCTCGGCGACGCGGTTCATGACCGCGCGGTTGGTGAACAGCGCCAGGGTCCGGCCCCCCGCGGCGTCGATCAGGGTCACCAACTCGTCGATGATGGCCGCTTCGGCCCCGCTCTCGTTGCGACCGGGGAAGCCCGCGGGCACGTAGAGCAGGGAGTGGTGCGCGTAGTCGAAGGGACTGGCGAAGGTCTCTATCCTCACGTCCTCGAGCCCCAACTGCGCCGGCAGGCTGTCGGGGATCGTGGCGCTGGTCAGCACGGCCGTCACCTGTCCCCAGAGTTCCTCGCGCAGTCGTGGTCCGACGTCCACGAGGTTGACCTCGAGTTCGACCTCGCGATCGCGCCGCGAGAGGTAGAGGATCTCGCCCTTCTGGGGATTCGCCACGCGCGCCAGGTCGCTCGCGAGGTGCACACCGGGACCGAGCGTGCGGATCTTGCGGGCCTCGTCCTCGGCGCCGGCGGTCTCGAGCGCGCGTAGCGACTCGACCAGGCGCGTCGTGAGGCCCGCCGCGGTCTCGAGCTCGCGCTGGGCGTCGGGACCGAGGCCGGCCAGCTCCTGGGCGTCGTACTGGATCTCGAGGATCGTCGCCAGGCGGTCGGCGCTGGCGATGAGGTTGGTGGCGACGTCGGCCAGCGACGGTCCCACGAGGGGTTTGGCGACGGACGCGAAGGCCCGCAGACGCGCCGCGTTGAGCGACGTCCCGAGCAGTGCGGCGAAGATGTCGAGCACCTCGTGGGCCTCGTCGAAGACGACGAAGTCGTGCGCCGGCAACAGCATCGCGCCCGACGCCAGGTGCGCCGCGTAGAGGTGGGTGTTGACGATGACGATCGAGCTGTCCGCGGCGCGGTCCTTGGCCAGTTCGTGGAAGCAGTTGTGACCCTGGGGGCACTGGGCGCGCCCCAGGCACTCCTGAGGAGTGACCGAGAGCCCGCGCCACGCGCGCGCGTCGAGTTCGAAGGGCAACTCGTCGCGGTCGCCGGTCTCGGTCTCGTCGGCCCAGGCCAGCACCCGCCTCATCTGGTCGGCCACGCCCTGGGGCACGCTCGAGCCGTCGTCGAAGCTCAGTTGGGTTCCGCCCCCGGTCGCGAGGGCCCGATTGCGACAGAGGTAGTTGTTCTTGCCCTTCAACACCGCGACCCGGGTGCGCGTGGCGAGCGCCGCGACGGTGGGGGCGTCCTTCTGGGCCAACTGGTCCTGGAGGTTCTTGGTGGCCGTCGCGACGACGACGCGGTGACCGCTCATGGCGGCGGGCACCAGGTAGGCCAGCGACTTGCCCACGCCGGTACCGGCCTCGATGATGGCGTGTTCGCGGCGCGAGAACGCCGAGGCCACCGCCGCGACCATCTGGCGCTGCCCGTCGCGACTCTCACCGCCGCCGGGCAACCGTGCGGTGATGCGGTCGAGCAGGGCCAGGGCCCGGTCGACGTCGATCTCGACGAGGTCGTCGTCGATCTGGACGCCCGACTCCGCATCGACCTCGCGGTCGGGCGCGTCGTCGTCGGGATCGAAGGATTGCACGCATCGACCCTAATTGGGCTCGCGCGACCCGAGGGACTCGCGCCGCGCCGCGAGTCCTGCGCGGGGTTCGCCGCTCACGTGTCGCGCACCACCGCCCACGCCCCGGTCGGGGTCGCCGACCCGCGGGTCACGTCGGCGGGTCCTCTCATCTTGACCCACTAAGTTTTATCCGTGACCGACCCTCGTCCCACGGTGATTCCCGCGAGTCTGGACGCGCACTTCGTCCCCCACCACGTGGGCGTGGTGATGGACGGCAACGGACGATGGGCCACCCGCCGGGGACTCGCGCGCACGGCGGGTCACGGCGCGGGTGAGGAGGCTCTGGTGGACACGGCCTACGGCGCCCTCGCCGTGGGCGTCAAGGTACTCACCGTGTACGCCTTCTCGACCGAGAACTGGCGACGCCCCATCGACGAGGTGCGTTACCTCATGAACTTCAACCGCGGACTGCTCGAGCGACGCCAGCACGAGTTGCACGCCGAGGGCGTGCGGATCACCTTCTCGGGTCGGCGTGACTGGCGCGTGCCCAAGGGCGTGCTCAAGCGCATGGACGAGGCGGCGCAACTGACCAAGGACAACCGCGTCATGACCCTCAACATCGCCTTCAACTACGGGGGACGCGCCGAGATCGTCGACGCCGTCAAGCGCCTGGTGCAGGACCGCGTGCCGGTGGACAAGATCGACGAGAAGGCGATCCGCGAACGTCTCTATCACCCTGAACTGCCCGACCCCGACTTGATGGTGCGCACCTCGGGCGAGTTCCGCACCTCGAACTTCCTGCTGTGGGAGATGGCCTACGCCGAACTCGTCTTCACCGAGGTGCTCTGGCCGGACTTCCGCCGCGAGGACCTCTACGCCGCGATCGAGGAGTACCAGCGTCGCGATCGGCGCTTCGGCGGGGTCGACTCGTGACCTTCACGCGCGTCACGGCGGTGTTCGCCGCGCTCTTCTACGTCTTCTTGTGGGTCCTCGACCTCAACGGGGTCTCGAGCCTGATGCCGGTCCTGGTGGTGCCGCCCGTCCTCGCCGCGCTGGTCGCCTTCGGGGTCTGGCTCAACAACTTCATGGGCGTCGCCCCGCGGCGCCCGCACTTCGCGGACCCCGACGAGGACACCACCGCGCACGTGGCGACATCGCGTGACCCCGAGCACGGCGCCGACCCGGCGGGGGACCCGCCCGCGTGAGCGGGTCCACGTCGGAGATCGAGGACGAGGCGGTCGTCCTGCGGACCTACAAGTCCGGGGAGTCCGACCGCGTGTGCGTGCTCTGGACGCGCCACCACGGCAAACTGCGCGTCCTGGCCAAGGGAGTGCGCAAGACCTCGAGTCGCATGGGGGGCTCGCTCGAACCCATGGGGCACGTCAAGGTGCATCTGGTCAAGGGGCGCGGCGACCTGTGGATCACGAAGCACGTGGCGCACCTCGAGCGCCTGGCGACGTTGCGCGGCGACTACGAACGCATCAGTGCGGGCCTCGCGGTCGTCGAGGCGGTCGACGCCATCCCCACCGACGAGGCGGCGGACGAGGGCATCTTCGAGATGCTCGTGCGAGTGCTGCTCACCCTGGACCACCTCGAGTTCTACCCCGAACTGGTCGCGTCGTCGTTCTTCTTCAAACTGCTGTGCTACGACGGGTCCGAACCGGTGGTGGACGTCTGCGTCAACTGCGGGTCCTCGGGCCCCCTGGTCGCCTTCAACGCCGAGGTGGGCGGCACGTTGTGCGTCAACTGCCGCTCGGGCACGGCCATCAGCGCCGACGCCCTGGGGCTGATCCGGCGGATCCTCGGGGGAGAATTGGCGGCCGTGCTGCGTGACGAGCACCCCGCCGGCGCGCGTGAAGTGATGTCACTGGCCCACGACGCCATCGAGGTGCACCTCGGCCGCCGGCTCAAGGTGGCGCGTTCGACCGCCCCCCTCGCCGCGCCGCCCCCCGGTCCGGCCGCGCCCCCGTCGCCCCCCTTCGAGGCCCACGAGGGCTAAGTGCGCACCCGCGACCTGGCGGGCGCGAGAAATGAGAGACTAGGTCGATGAGAAAGTTCATTCCGCACGCACTCCTGGCCACGATGACGGTTCTGGCGATCGTCGCGATGGTGCTCAGCATCAGCTCCGCCGAGCGAATCTCGCACTTCGCGGCGCCGCGTGCGGGCAGTCCCGCGGTGGTGGCGAAGTACCGCGCGGTGGTCCAGCGCACCCTCGACGCGCCCAGTTTCGTGTACGAGCAGTTCTTGAACTACCAGGCGCCTGACTCCACGTCGGTGGCGACCTCGGGCGGCAACGACCTGGTGGTCGGTCGCCAGGTGTACCTCCCGCTCGCGTCGGTCGGATCGTCGCCGCGGTGGGGACGGGGGCCCCTGACCAAGCTCGCCGACGACTATTACGGCCCCACGCGCGCGCTCACCCAACTGCGGACGTTCTTGAAGATCACGGCGGTGGTGAGTAGCGGCAGGGACTTCGTGGTGCAGCAGGTGCTGCCGGCGGACGTGGTGTCTCCGGGTAACCCGGGCCAGGTCCTCGTCACGTCGACGGTGGCGGTGAGCGGCGGGTACGTCACCTCGATCTCGTCGAACGTCAGCGGGTGGTTCTCCTACCCCTACGCGGGCACCGCGAGCCACCCCCTCTACAAGAGGGTCGACACGCTCACCGCGCAGCCCGTGACCTACGGCAACTTCGGCGCCGTGGCGCCGATCACCGCGCCCCCGGCCTCACAGACCGTGCCCCTGCGCGTGTGCGGCCAGGGCTACCAGATCATCGAGTCGGGTCACCACGTGTGTTCCGTCGTCGGCGGTCCGGCGGCGTCGGCGGCCTGACGTCGCGAGCGGGCCCGTCGTCGTCGCGGCTGGCGCGGCCGCGACCACGGATCCCGCGCTCGAGCGGTAGAACGAAGTCATGGTTCCCCCCGTCATCTTCTGGTTCCGGCGCGACCTGCGCCTCGCGGACAACCCGGCCCTGCTCGCGGCGCTCGCCGCGGGTGAGGGCCGCGTCGCGGCGGCCTTCGTCGTCGACCCCCACCTGGCCGGCGGCGCGGGACCGGTGCGCACGGCGTACCTGCGCGCGACCCTGTCGGCGCTCGACGACTCACTGGGGGGATCGCTGGTGGTGCGTCGCGGCGACCCCGCCGGGGAGCTGGCCCAACTCGCGCGCGAACTCGGCGCGACGCGCGTGGTGGCCACCGAGGATTTCTCGCCCGCCGGTCGGCTTCGCGACGAGCGGGTCTCGCGCCAACTGCGCGCCGCGGGGATCACCGTGACCTTCGTCGACTCGCCCTACGTGGTGCGCCCGGGGACGATCATCACGCGCGCCGGGACGCCGTGTCGGGTCTTCACGCCCTTTCGTCACGCCTGGGAGCGCGTGGCGTTCACGGCGCCGGTCGAGGCCCCGCGCGACGTCGCGTGGTTGCGCGCGGCCACGCGTGGCGTCGATGAGCTCTCGGCGGTGCGCGCGCGGGCGCGGCCCGCGTACTTCGGTGAAGTGGGCGAGGGGGTGCCCGACTTCGATCGGCGCGTGGGCGAGGCCGGCGCGCACGCCACATTGGGTGAATTCCTGGCGCGCGCGGCGCACTACGACGAGGACCGCGACGCGCCGGGACTCGCGGGCACGTCACGCCTGAGCGCGCACCTGCACTTCGGCACCGTGCATCCGCGTCAGGTGCTGGCCGCGGTCAGCGGCGCTGCGGCGGGCGCCTCCGCGGGCGTCGAGGTGTTCCGCTCGGAGATCTGCTGGCGCGAGTTCTACGCCGACGTGCTCTTTCACCACCCGGCGTCCACGTGGCGGGTGCTGCAACCCTCGCTCGCACGACTGCGCGTCGACCGCGACGCGCGCGCGGTGGCGCGATTCCAGGCCTGGGCGCGCGGCGAGACCGGCTATCCGCTGGTCGACGCCGGGATGCGTCAACTCCTGGCCGAGGGGTGGATGCACAATCGCGTGCGGATGGTCACCGCGTCGTTCCTGGTCAAGCACTTGCATCTCGACTGGCGCTGGGGGGCGAAGTGGTTCATGTGGCACCTGATCGACGCCGACGTGGCGAGCAACCAGCACGGCTGGCAGTGGGTGGCCGGCACCGGGACCGACGCGGCGCCCTTCCATCGCATCTTCAATCCGACGCGCCAGGCGCAACGCTTCGATCCGGCGGGCGAGTACGTGCGATGCCACGTGCCCGAGCTGACGGCTCTGGGCGCGCCGCAGTGCCTCCAGCCCGGGGGCGGTGACGGACTCCTCGCCCCGAGCGGTTATGTTGCTCCCATGATCGACATCGCCCGCGAGCGCGACGAGGCACTGGCGCGCTGGCGCGACGCCCGCGGCGTGGCCGCGACCTCGGGGGGTGACGCGTGAACGCTTTCGGCGTCTACGTCCACGTGCCCTTTTGCGCGCACCGCTGCGACTACTGCGCCTTCGCCACCTACGACGACCGCGATCACCTGCGTGAGGACTACGTCGCGGCGGTGCTCGAGGAGATCTCGAGGGAGGTGGCCGCTGGGACGCCGCGCGCCACGTCGGTCTTCTTCGGCGGCGGCACGCCCTCTCGCCTCACGCCTGAGCAGCTCGTGAGCATCTTGGCGGCCATCCCGCGCACCGACGACGCCGAGGTGACCGTCGAGTGCAATCCCGAGGACGCGTCCCTGGAGCGACTCCTGACCTACAAGGCCGGCGGCGTGAACCGCATGAGTTACGGCGTGCAGTCCACGCGACCCGCGGTGCTGGCCGACCTCGGCCGGCGCCACGGCAC
This sequence comes from Acidobacteriota bacterium, assembly GCA_019352075.1. Lineage (GTDB taxonomy): Bacteria > Actinomycetota > Acidimicrobiia > Acidimicrobiales > RAAP-2 > RAAP-2. The sequence goes on from JABBOA010000061.1 coordinate 11,286, forward strand.
CATGGCGCACGAGGAGGTCTCGCGAGCGACCCACCTCGCGGGATTCGAGACCTGGAACATGGACCTCATCGTGGGTTCGCGAGCCGAGACCCTCGAGGACGTGCGCGCGACGCTCGACGACCTCCTGGGCCTCGAATTCCCTCCGCCGCACATCAGCTGCTACGCGCTGACCCCCGAGCCCGTGACGCCCCTCGGCCGCGACCCGGCGCGCCACCCCGACGAGGACGACACCGCCGACGCCTACGACCTGGTGGGCCGCACGCTCGAGTCACGGGGGTATGAGTGGGAGGAGATCTCGAACTGGGCTCGCCCGGGGCACGAATGTCGTCACAACCACGTCTACTGGGACCACGGCGACTACGTCGGCTACGGTTCGGCCGCGCACTCGCACCGCCAGGGTCGTCGCTACTGGAACGTGCGCACCCCCGAGCGCTACATCGACATGGTGCGTCGCGGCGAACGCCCCCTCGGGGGGGAGGAGGTGCTGGACGAGGCGACCCAGGCCTTCGAGCGTGACTCGCTCGCGCTGCGCACCCGACGCGGCGTGGCGCGCGAGGCCTTCGCGTCGCTCGACGAGATCCGCCACCTGGTCAACGTGACGGACGACCGGGTCACCCTCACGCCGCAGGCGCGCCTCGTGGCCAACCAGGTGATCCTGCGCCTCAAGTCCTCGACGTAGGGACCGAGGTCCCGCTCGCCGGGGCGAAAGGCCGGTCCGGTAGCCTTGGCGGATGGATTCTGCGATATCGAGCGACCCCGAACTACTGGACAAGGTGATCAATCTGGCCAAGCGCCGTGGGTTCATCTTCCCGTCAGCCGAGATCTACGGCGGATTCCGCTCCACCTACGACTACGGCCCCCTGGGGGTCAACATGTTGCGCAACGTCAAAGCGGCCTGGTGGCGAGAGATGGTCCAGATGCGCCTCGACGTGGTCGGTCTGGACGCGGCCATCCTCGGACCGCCCGCCGTGTGGGCGGCCTCGGGGCACCTCGAGACCTTCACCGACCCGCTGGTCGACTGCCGCCAGTGCAAGGAGCGCTGGCGCGAGGACAAGATCGACGGGGTCTGCCCCAATTGTGGCTCGACGCAGTTCACCGAGGCGCGCGCCTTCAACCTGATGTTCAAGACCCAGGCGGGTCCCGTGGAGGGCGAGGGCGCCACCGCGTATCTGCGTCCCGAGACCGCCCAGGGTATGTTCACCAACTTCGCCAACGTGCTCTCGACCGTCCGCAAGAAGCCGCCCTTCGGGATCGCCCAGATCGGCAAGTCGTTCCGCAACGAGATCACGCCCCAGAACTTCGTCTTTCGCACGCGCGAGTTCGAGCAGATGGAGATGGAGTTCTTCGTCCCCCCGGCCGAGGCCGAGCAGTGGTATCGCTACTGGATCGACCAGCGCTACAACTGGTACCTGGACCTGGGCATCCCCGCGGACCAGCTGCGCCTGCACGAGCACGCCCCCGAGGACCTCTCGCACTACTCGCG
>JABBOA010000062.1 GCA_019352075.1 Acidobacteriota bacterium
TCTTCTTCGTGGGGTTCTGCTTGGCCATCACGCTCCCGTCGTCGTCCTCAGTCTAGAGAGATGGTCCGTCAGGCGAGGTAATTGGTGCCGTGCGACGCGGGCACGGTGAAGCCGTGGCGTTGGAGGTCGCGTTCCCAGCGTTTGATGAGGGTTTCGAGGATGAAGACGCGCGCGAAGCGCTTGTCCTCGGCGGCCACCAGGTCCCAGTGGGCGTGCGAGTGGTCGGTCCAGTCGATCATGTCCTTGATCGCGTGCAGGTACTGCGGACGCAGGGACCGATTGTGCCAGTCGTCCTCGGTGAGCTTCCATTGCTTGGCCGGGTTGGCGGCGCGGTCGTTGAAGCGCCGTAACTGCTCCGCGTCTGAGATGTGGAGCCAGAACTTCACGACGGCCACGCCGTCGTTGACGAGGGAATCCTCGAAGTCCACGATCTCCTTGGCGGAGCGGCGCACCGACTGCTCGTCGATGAGCTGGTTCACGCGCTCGACTAGGAGACGTCCGTACCACGACCGGTCGTAGACGGTCATGCCGCCCAGGCCCGGCAGGGAGGGCGCGAAGCGCCACAAGAAATGGTGACGGAGCTCGATGGGGGAGGGCGCACCGATGGGCACGACCAGGACGTGGCGCGGGTCGAGGCCCGCGGTCAGTCGACGGATCGCGCCGCCCTTGCCCGCCGCGTCGAATCCTTCGAAGAGCACCAGCATGCCCGGCGCGTGGTGGGCTGGTCCGAGGAGGCCGGCACTGAAGAGTCGAAGGTGCAACAGGCGCTTCTGCGCGGCGGCGACGCGCTTCTCGGACTCCTCCGCGGACATCCTCTGCGAGAGGTCGAGATCGTCGAGTCGATGGCCCACGGGATCATTCTGACACGGGTGCGCAGTAGTGCAGGCGCTGACCGTAGAGGCGCAGGGCCTCGGGGAAGTAGGGGTCGACCAATGCGCCAAAGACGTCCCAACGCCGCACGAAGTGGTTCCGATCGACGAGCGGGTCCAGACGCCCCCTCGACGAACTCGCGAAGTGCGCGACCACGACGTCGGGGAGTACCACGACGTGACGTCCCGCGACCTGACTGCGCAGGCAGAGGTCCACGTCGTTCATGACCACCGCGAGCGCCTCGTCCATGCCCCCGAGTTCGAGGTAGAGGGAGCGGGCGAAGAGTTGGACGGCCCCCGTGACCGCCGCCACGTCACGTCGTGACACCACCGATTCGTCGTCAACCAGGTAGTTGACGCCCCGACGCAGGTGTTGGGGGTAGGGAGCGATCACGATGGCGTCGTGCTCATGGACGCCGTGGGCATCGACCAGCGTGACGCCCACGACGCTCACGTCGTCGAGCATCGCCACGCCGACCATCTGCTCGAGCCAGTCCTCGGTGCGCACGAGCGTGTCGTTGTTCAAGGTGAGCACGAACTCGGCCTCGCTGTGAGCGACGCCCCGATTGATGATCGCCGCGTAGTTGAACGGACCCGCGCAGTCCACCACGCGGTGGGGGGAGTGCGCGAAGAAGGCGAGGGTCGCCGCGTCGCGCGAACTGTTGTCCAAGATGGTGATCGTGTAGTTCGGGTACGAACTGGCCTCGACGGACGCGACGCACTGTCGCAACAGGTCGACGCGGTCGCGCGTCGGGATCAGGACGTCGACGCTCGGCCACCGATCAGGCTGGGGCGACCACGACACCACCGACGGCTGCGAGGTGACGCTCACCGACGCCGCGACACCGCGACGCTCGAGGGCGTCGACGACCACTCGCCGGGTGTCCTCGGCGAGGTCGGCGGCGTGGCGTTCCTCGCGGCGACGACCGGCCGCGACGACCGCCACGTGGTGGAAGGTCGCCCCGGCCTCGAGGAGGCGCAGGTAGAGGTCGTGTTCGCCGGCCCGACCGGCGGCACGGCGCAGTCCCCCCACGCGCGCGACGGCGTCGCGTCGCAGTAACGCCGGACGTCCGACCACGTTGTAGCTCAACAGGGTGTGGGGACCGACCTCGCGGGGTTTGAGCAGGGGGATGGTGTCCACGTCGCCCTCCTCGTCGGCGAAGATAACGTCGGCGCCGCCGCGCTCTTCGTAGAGGATCGCCGCGACCGTGCCACGCACGTCCTCGCCGATTCCCTCGTCGACGATGAAGAGCCACTCCTTGGACGAATCGAGTGCCGCGCGCAAGGTCTCGACGAGCCCGTCGACGTCGCCCGGCCTCGCCGTGACGAATTCGACGTTCGCGAGCACGGGGGGGATCGGGGTCGACGTCCGCGGCGATGCCGCGACGTAGTCGAGCGGGAAGACGCGTACGTCGACGACGGGGACGGCGACGACCTCGGCCGGGTCGCGTCGCAGTCGCTCGACGAGCCGGCGCCGGCGCGTGTCGTCGCCCAGCAAAGGTCCCACGAGTCGCGCGACGCGCCCCGAGGACACCCGACGAACCTGACGATGGAAGTCGCGCCAACGTCGGGCGATCTCGCGTGGCGTGGCGGCTCGGCCCTCGAGGTCGAAGCGTTCGAAAGCGGGCACGACGACCTTTCGATTGGTCGGTTCGGACGATGGGGCACCTCGAATTTAGTGGAACCCGCCCCGCGTCACGTCGATGACGCGTGACTTCGCGCGAGGGAAGTACGACGGACCTCGCCGCGGTCGACGCCGCGGCTATGTTGTGTCTCACGTTTCCCCAGCGGACCCAGAAGGTGATAGTTCAGAGAGAGAGGTTGTCGTGACCGACACCGTGGTTCCCAATCCGTCGAGCGCCCCCGAGCATTCGCTCAAGTCAGGGGTCCTTGGCCTGTTCGACTCGGCGATCATGGGGATCGCGGGATCGGCGCCCGCGTACTCGATCTCGGCGACCACGGTGGCGCTCTTCCTCGCCGTGGGATACGGCGGTGCGGCGTCGTTGCTCTACTGCGGCTTCTTCATGTTCGGCATCGTCTTCGCCTTCAACTATCTCTCGAAGTCCGATTCCACCGCGGGGGCGACGTACTCGTGGGTGCGACGTGCGCTGCACCCGTTCCTGGGCTACATGGCCGGGTGGGCGTTGATCGTCTCGGCGCTGATCTTCATGGTGATCGCGACGTTCCCCGCGGGTTCGAACATCCTGGGTCTCTTCTCGAACTCGTTGGCGTCCAACAAGGCGCTCATCACCATCTTCGGCGCGTTCTTCTTCTTGATGATGGTGGCGGCGGTGGCCGCGGGCGTGACGGTGACGGTGACGGTGCAGATCATCATGTCGTGCATCGAGATCGCCCTGCTCTTGTTGTTCGCGCTGCTCGCCATCTTCCACGCGCACGCCACGCCCTTCTCGTGGCACTGGTTCGCGCCGTCGATCTTCAACAGCGGGGGCACCAACACCTTCTTCGCGGGTGCCCTGCTCGCGGCGTTCTACTACTGGGGCTGGGACGTCACCGCCAACTTGAACGAGGAGACCAAGTTCGCCGCGACCGACGACGTGACGAAGGCACCCTCGTCGACGTCGGGCATGGGGGGCATCTTGGGGACGATCGTGGTGTTCTTGTTGTTCGAGGTCTTCACGATCTCCTCGGACATGGTCCTGACGGCCAAGCAGATCACCAACCCCAACAACGCGGCCGACATCTTGAGCGTGCTCGGTCAGGACGTATGGCCCGGGCTGGGGGGCAAACTGATCGTGGTCGGCGTGCTGTTGTCGACGATCGCGACGCTCGAGACCACGCTGATCCAGGTCACGCGCACGATGTTCTCGATGGGGCGCGACAAGACCCTGCCCGCGGCGCTCGGTCACGTCCACTCCGAGCGGCGCACGCCGATCGTCGCGACCACCGTCGTGACGATCATCTCGCTGGTGCTCTTCGTCGCCTCGCAGTACGTCGGGTCGGTGGCCACGATCCTGAGTGACGGGTACAACGCCATTGGACTGCAGATCTGCATCTACTACGGTCTCGCGGGCGTCTCGGTGGTGGTGCTGTACCGTCGTCAACTCCTCAAGTCGGTCAAGAACTTCATCTTCATGGGACTTTGGCCGTTCCTCGGCGCCGTGTTCATGGGCGTGATCTTCGTCAAGGTGCTGCCGGGGCTCAACACCACCACGCTCATCGTCGGGCTGGGTTCGATGGTGCTGGGACTGATCCCGATGAGCTGGTACTGGTTCAAGCGCGCGCCCTACTTCGACATGCCGGCCAAGGAGGATCGACACGCCATCCTTCACGAGATCACTCAGAACCTGTGACCGCACGGCGCACGTCGTGGTGAGGACGTCAGGGGAGTTCGATGGGCGAGAAGCGAATGATGCTCGCGAAGATCGCCAGGTCCACCACGGCGAGACCGGCGAAGGCGAGGGGGATCACGTGCACGCCGAAGTGCGACACGAGCAGGCTCACGCCGCCGGGTCCGATGACGCCCCCGGCCATCATGGCGAACAGGATGATGGTGATGCCGTCGCTGTCGAAGGGCACCAGGCGTGAGTACCACATGAGGCCCATGGGGAACACCGACGCCAGGATCAGGCCGAGCAGGGGATAGGACACGAGGGCGGCGTGGTTCGAGGTGCCCACGAGGTCGGCGACGATGGCCAGACTGAGACCACCCAGGATCAACTTGCGCTCACTGAAGATGCGGTGCAGCGGGCCGCCCACGCTGCGACCGATGGTCATGCCCACCCAGAAGGCCGCGGTGACCAGACTGCCGGTCGAGGTCGAGAAGCCGCCGCGTTGGAGTTGTGAGGACATCCAGCCCGAGGCGCTCGTCTCCAACGCGACGTAGAAGACGTAGGCGCCGATGAACGAGAGCAGGATGGGCCAGCGTTGCGCCTTGGCGGCGGTGATCTGGCTCTGCAGGACCTCGGCCTTGAGCGGTGGCGCGTGCACACCTCCGTTGAAGCTCGTCAGGAGCAGCGCGATGACCGCGATCGTGATGAAGATGCCGGGGAAGTTCTGGGGATGCACCACGACGACCACGAGGGGGCAGATCACGGCGCCCAGCCCGTATCCGGCGTTGACGAAACTGAGTCGGTGCGCTCGACCCTCGGCGGCGGTGCGCGAGAGCAACACGTTGAGACTCATGTCGAGCGACCCGAAACCCAGTCCGAGTAGGAAGATGCTCGCGAGATAGAGGTTCCAGGAGTGCACGAGTCCCGACGCCAGCGTGCCCGCCGCCACGATGACGAGCGAAGTGCTCAGGACTCGGCGTCCCGTGGTGTGCTTGAGTCCCCACCATCCCGGAAGGACGCCGATCAGCGCGCCCACGAAGTAGATGCTCAGCACTTCGCCGGCGGCGGCCAGCGAGACGTGGAAGTGGTGCGAGAAGGTGACCAGGAGCGGGCCGAAGAGCGACGAGGTCGCGCCGACCAGGATGAACACCCCGGTGAGGTTGCCCAGCGCGAGTGTGGTGAGTTCGACCTGCGTCGTCGCGACGGGTGACGCGGACTCGGATGACACGGACTCTCCTCGGGAAGTGACGACGGGCCCCTGATGGTATCGCCGCGACGCGACTCACTACACTTCGCCCATGGCCGATTCAACGACCACACTACGCGGACCCGTCCTCGCCGTCGACATCGGGGCCACCTTCATCAAGTTCTGCCCGGTGGACGAGGACGGCCACTTGCTCGGCGACGTGACGCGCCTCTACACGCCCTTCCCCTGTTGGCCCTCGACCCTCATCGACGTGGTGTCGCGGGTGATCAACGAGAGCGGCCTGTCGCGCGCCGGCGTCGGCTTCCCGGGCGACATGGCGGACGGCAGAGTGATCGAACCCGGGAACCTGTCGCGCGCCGGAGGCATCACGACCCCGATCGATCCCGCGATCGAACGGGCGTGGGTGGGCGTCGACGTGCAAGCGCAGTTGCGCAGTCGCTGCGGCGCGCGCGTGCGCGTCGTGAACGATGCGACACTCGCGGCGTTCGGTTACGCCGAAGGCGAGGGCCGCGAACTGGTGTTGACGCTCGGGACGGGTCTGGGCATATCCCTGGTGGTGAACGGGGAATGGCGCAAGATCCGTGACGTGGGCGCCGCGATGTACCACGACGTGGGCACGTACGACGAGGTCTTCGGGGAACCGTCGCGGGCGGCCGACGTGGCGACGTGGCGGCGACGCCTCGGCGACGCCATCGGCGAGTTCGTCCAAGAATTCGACGCCGAACTCGTGCACGTCGGTGGCGGCAACGCCCGCCACGTGCGGGCGCGCGATCTGGCCGACGTTGGCTGTCGCGTGGTCTTCAACGACAACGACGGCACCCTGCGTGGCGCCGCGCGACTCCTCGCCACGAGTTGAGCGACGCCCGCGACGCGGACTCGGACCACTACGCTACGGGCGTGTCGGCCTCGGGGGCCGTCGTAGCGAGGTCCCGTAATGACTACTTTCGAAACAGAGATTCGCTCCCAGGGAGAGATTCTGCGCGCTCGCGCCGCGCAGGGTGCCGAGGACGCGCGCCGCGCCGCTGACTCGTGGCGTCACGTCACGCACCTCGTGGTGGCGGCGAGGGGGTCCTCGGACAACGCGGCGGTCTTCTTCCAGTACCTGGCGGGCCAGGAGCTCGGCCTCCTGGTGGCGCTGGCCGCACCGTCGCTCTACGAGGGTGCGCGACAGGTCTCCCTGCGCGGCGCGGGGGTCCTCGCCATCTCGCAGTCGGGTCGCTCGCCGGGACTGGTCGAGGTCCTCGAACAGGCCCGCGCGCAAGGGTGCGCGACGGTCGCGGTCACCAACGACGCGTCGTCACCGCTGGCGCGCGGCAGTGATCACCTGCTCGAGCTGCGTGCGGGTCCCGAGCGCGCGATCGCCTCGACCAAGACGCTGTCGACGACGTGGCACGCACTGGCCCAGTTGGTCGAGGCCATGGGCACGCAGCCACTCGAGGGGCTGGGTGACCTTCCCGAGGTCGTCGAACGGACCGCCGCCTGGGCGCTGGCCGCGGAGCTGCCCCTCGAGCTGCTCAACGTCACCGGACTCACCCTGTTGGGTCGCGGGGTGGGGTACGCCGCGGCCGCGGAGATCGCCCTGAAGGTGCGCGAGGTCAGCGGCGTTCGCGCCGAGGCCTACGCGGCACCGGATTACCTGCACGGACCCATCGGGGCCGACGGCGCTGGTTGCTGCGCGGTGGTGGTGGTGACCGATGAACTCAGTGACGCGGTGCTGCGCGAACTGCTGACGGGTTGCCGCGAATCCGCCATGACCACGGTGGTGGTGCGCCCCGCGGGGCGCGCGGCGCCCGAGTGCGACGCTCAGATCGTCCTGCCCGCATCGTCGCCCAACTGGCTCAGCGCACTGGCCGCCGTCGTGGTGGGCCAGGTCCTGGCTCTGCGCCTGGGACAAGCGCGCGGTCGTCCCATCGACACGTCGCCACGACTCTCGAAAGTGACGCTGTCGGCGTAGGGCCGGGGCGCACGCGACACGCATCCCACCTGATTATTTCGTTTCATGTTGATTAATTCTCGTAAAATGTGAAAATTTCTCAAAATAATGGTTGAAGGATGTTAAAAATTCACATAATGTGACCACGGGAGTCCGAAGTCGGGCGAACGAGGCGCGCGCGTCTCGTGGGATCGATGACGGCGACACATTGACAAGGGGACTCAGGGGGTTCCCTTCGGGAGGAGTTGTTGTGATGAAAAAGTTCAAGGTGGGTCTCGCGACCTCGGCCATGGTGCTCGTGGCGTCCACGATCACCGTGGTGGGTCCCGCGGCCGTGGATCTGACGGCGGCCAGTGCGTCGCCGGTGGCCCAGGCGCCGCTTAACCTCGCGAACGAGCAGGGGACGCTGTGGTCGTGCTCGTTCAATCCGTTCATACCGTCGTCGCTGCCCTATTCGTTCGGCTTGACCTACGAATCGCTCGACTTCGTGAACGCGCTGCAGAGTGGCAAGGTGACGCCGTGGCTGGCGTCGGCGTACGCGTGGTCCAACGCGAACAAGACACTGACCTTCACGATTCGCTCCGGCGTCAAGTGGAGCGACGGCGTCCCCTTCTCGGCGGCGGACGTGCTCTACACCTTCAACCTGCTCAAGAAGTACCCGGCCCTGGACCTCAATTCCGTCTGGTCGGTGCTCTCGAACGTCAGCGCGTCGGGCAACAAGGTCACGATGAACTTCAAGTCGGCGGCCGTTCCCTACCTCTACTACGTCGGCGGCCAGGTGCCGATCGTGCCCCAGCACCTGTGGAGCAAGATCGCCAATCCGGTGACCGCCACCATCTCCAACCCGGTTGGAACGGGTGGCTACGTCATGTCCAAGTGCTCGGGCCAGAACATCAAGTGGACGGCCAACCCGCACTACTGGCAGAAGGGCAAGGCCCAGATCAAGACCGTGAACATGCCGGCGTTCCTGTCGAACAACACGTGCAACGAGTACCTGGCCTCGGGTCAGTCCGCGTGGGGCTCGCAGTTCATCCCGAACATCCAGAGCGCCTACGTGGCCAAGAAGGCGGGCAATTCGTACTGGTTCCCGCCCGTGGCCAACGTGTCGCTGTTCCCGAACCTCACGGTGCCGGGCCTCAACGACGCCAAGGTGCGCCTGGCCATCAGCTACGCGATCAACCGCAGTCTGGTCTCCAAGATCGGTGAGTATGGCTACGAGCCGCCCGCCAGCCAGACCGGCATCGTGAGCCCGACGTTCAAGGCGTGGGTGTCGCCCGCGGCGGCGGCGGGGCTTTCGACCACGGCCAACACCGCCAAGGCCGCGGCGATCTTGAAGGCCGACGGCTACAAGTTGGTCAACGGGGTGTACACCAAGGGATCGACCAAGCTGGCCTTCACGTTGACCACCAACGGTGGTTACTCGGACTGGATCGCCTCGATGCAGGTCGTCAGCCAGCAGTTGACCAAGTTCGGCATCAAGATCACCCTGCAGACGCCGGCTCAGGCGACGTTCTACTCGAACCTGTTCGCGGGAAAGTACCAGTTGGCGTACAACACCGAGGCGGGTGGGCCGACGCCGTTCTACGAACTGCGTCAGATGCTCTTCTCGAAGAACTCGGCACCCATCGGCACCGCGGCCTCGTCGAACTGGGAGCGCTACTCCAACGCGGCCACCGACGCCCTGTTGAACCAGTACGGGACGACGACGAACCTCGCGACGCAGAAGGCCATCGTGGCCAAGTTGGAGAAGGTCATGGTGAGCCAGGCACCGGTCATCCCGGTCCTCGAAGAGGTCGACTGGTTCCAGTTCAACCCGACGCACATCGGTAACTTCCCGTCGGCGGCCAACCCCTACGCTCAGCCCGGACTGTACAACCAGCCCGACTGGGGTTACGTGTTGGACAACTTGGTCCCCAAGGCCTAATCGGTAACCGGGGCAGAGTCGGGGGATGAGGTTCTTAGTTCGGCGCTTGGGGTTTTTGCTCATCGCATTATGGGCGGCCCTCACGGTGAACTTCTTCATCCCCCGACTCATGCCGGGTAACCCGGCCGAGGCGATCCTGGCGCAGTTCCACGGCCGACTCAATCCGAGTTCGCTCAAGGCCATCGAAGTGGCCCTGGGCATCGGCGGCCATCAGAACCTCCTCTCGTCGTATCTCGAGTATCTGCGCAACACGGTGACCGGGAACTTCGGCGTGTCGACGTCGTATTTCCCCGTCCCGGTCACCACGGTCATCTCGCGCGCCCTACCGTGGTCCCTCGGACTCGTCGGCATCAGCACGGTGCTGGGCTTCCTCTTTGGTACCGCGCTGGGCGCCGTCGCCGCCTGGCGCCGCGGCGGATGGTTGGACAACGTGCTGCCACCGAGTTTCATCGTGATCTCGGCGTTCCCCTATTTCTGGGTCGGCCTGCTCTCCATCTGGTTCTTCTCACTCACCCTCAACTGGTTCCCCACGCTGGGGGGCTACACCGAGACCGCGACGCCGACCTTGACGTGGGGCTTCGTGGGCGACGTCCTCTGGCACGCGGTGCTGCCCGCCTTCACCATCCTCCTCACCTCCATCGGCGGGTGGATCCTGACGATGCGCAACAACATGATCACCGTCGTCGCCGAGGACTACGTCAAGATGGCGCGCGCCAAGGGCTTGCGTCCGCGGCGCATCCTGTGGCAGTACGCCGGGCGAAACGCCCTTCTGCCGAACCTGACCGGCTTCGCCATGTCGCTCGGCTTCGTGATCTCGGGGGCGATCCTGGTCGAGTTCGTCTTCAACTATCCCGGCGTCGGCTTCTTGCTCCTGCAGGCCGTGAGCGCCGAGGACTATCCCCTCATGCAGGCGCTGTTCCTCCTCATCACCGTCGCGGTGCTGGTGGCCATCTTCATCTCCGACGTCGCCACCGCCCTGCTCGATCCGCGTACCCGGAGCAGCCGATGACCGCGCGCAGTCTGCGTCGCCGACTGGGCGCGGCGTGGCGCTTCCTGCTGCGCGACAAGAAAGCGATGGTCGGTTCGATCATCTTGCTGGTCCTGATCGTCATCTCCGCCTTCCCCAGCTGGTTCACCCCCGACGATCCCACCGCGGAGGTCTACAACCCCGGGGTCGGACTCTCGTGGGCGCACCCGCTGGGCACGACGTCCTTCGGCCAGGACGTCTTCTCGCAGCTGATGGCCGGCACGCGCCAGTCGGTGATGATCGCCCTCGTGGTCGGTCTCATCTCCACCGTGCTCTCGGTGCTGGTGGGCATCACCGCGGCGTACTCGGGCGGTCTGGTCGACGACACCTTGTCGTTGATCACCGACGTGATCCTGGTCATCCCCACCTTCCCCCTCATCATCGTCATCGCCGCCTACACCAAGAGCGCGTCGTTCTGGACCATCGTCTTCGTGCTCGTGGTGACGGGGTGGAGTTACGGCGCTCGACAACTGCGCGTACAGGCACTGTCGTTGCGCAACCGTGATTATCTCCTGGCGGCTCGCGCCCGCGGCGAGTCGAGCTGGTACATCATCGGGGTGGAGCTCATCCCTCCCATGACGTCGCTCATCGTGGCCAACTTCCTCGGCGCGGCGCTCTACGCGGTGCTCGCCGCCGCCGGTCTGCAGTTCGTGGGGCTGGGCAACGTCAACACCGAATCGTGGGGCACCATGCTCTACTGGGCCCAGAACAACGAGGCGCTCTCGGCGGGACTGCCCCTGTGGGCGTTGGCGCCGGGCATCATGATCGCCGTGCTGGGCAGTGCCCTCGCACTGCTCAACTACGCCTTCGACGAAGTGTCGAACCCGGCGCTGCGACCGGTGACGACCAGGCGTCGTCGGAAGGTGGCGGCGTGAGCACACCGATCCTCGAAGTGCGCGACCTCAGGGTGGAATACACCACACCGGCCGGCCCGGCCCAGGCGGTGAGTGGCGTCTCCTTCGACCTCGCGCCCGGCGAATTCCTCGCCATCGTGGGCGAGTCGGGGTGTGGCAAGTCCACGATGCTCTTCTCGATCGCCCAACTGCTGACCTACCCCGCCCAGACGGTGGGCGGGAGCGTCAAGTTCGACGGTGTCGACCTGACCACGCTCTCGGCCGAGGAGTTGCGCCAGCACCGGTGGCGCGACATCTCCGTGGTGATGCAGAGCGCGATGAACGCGCTCAATCCCACGCTGTCCATCGCGGCGCAGTTGGCCGACGCCTGTCGGGCCCACACCGACTGGGACGACGAGAAGATCGCCCGGCGTTCCGCGGAGGTGCTCGACATGGTGTCGATCGACGTGGCGCACCTCAAGAGCTTCCCCTTCCAGTTGTCGGGGGGCATGCGCCAGCGTGCGATGATCGCCATGGCCCTGCTGCTCGAGCCCAAACTGATCATCATGGACGAGCCGACGTCCGCGCTCGACGTCGTGGCCCAGCGCTCCTTGATGCGCCAGGTGGAGAACCTGCGCCGGTCGCTCGGGTTCGCGGTCCTGTTCGTGACCCACGACATGTCGGTGGTGTCGCATTTCTCGGACCGCTTGGCGGTGATGTACGCCGGCGAGATCGTGGAGCTGGGCGCGACGCGCGAGGTCTTCGACCATCCGCGCCATCCCTACTCGAACGGTCTGATGGACGCCTTCCCGTCCATCGTGGGCGAGAAGCGGGAGTTGACCGGCATCGCGGGGAACCCGCCGTCACTGGTGAACCCGCCCGGGGGCTGTCTCTTCGCCCCGCGCTGCCATTTCGCCACCGACGAGTGCCGGGAGTTTCGCCCCGAGCTGATCAGTGTCGAGGAGCACGCGGTGCGTTGCCATCTGGTGAACCCGAGGGTGCGGTCATGAGCGACGCCGTCTTGAAGGTGGACAAGCTCAGCCGGTACTTCCGCGTCGGAGGCTTCCGATCGGCCGGGACCCTGCACGCCACCGACGAGGTGTCCTTCGAGGTGGCCCCCAGTGAGATCGTCGCGTTGGTCGGCGAGTCGGGTTCGGGCAAGTCGACCATCGCGCGCGTGCTGGCCGGGCTCTATCCGCCGACGTCGGGTCGGATCACCTTCGAGGGCCAGGTCCAGGGCAAGCGCGCGAGTCGCCGGGTCCGCGGCCGCATGCCGATGGTGTTCCAGGACCCCTTCGGATCGATCAATCCGGTCCTGCGCGTGGGCCACAGCCTGCAGCGATCCTTGAAGCTGCACCGGCCCGAGCTCGACAAGGCCGGCCGTCAAGCCGAGGCGGTGTCGTTGGTGGAACGCGTGGGTCTGTTGCCCGGTGCGGAGGTGCTGCACCGTTTCCCCCACGAGCTCTCGGGGGGACAGCGCCAGCGACTGGGCTTCGCCCAGGCCCTGGCGTCGCGACCCTCACTCATCCTCGCCGACGAGCCCGTGTCGATGCTCGACGTGTCGATCCGTATCGGGTTGCTCAACGTCATGCGCGCGCTGCGCGACGACGAGCACGTCTCGCTGCTCTACATCACCC
>JABBOA010000063.1 GCA_019352075.1 Acidobacteriota bacterium
TTCGAGGGGGTGGCCGCCGCCCTGGTGGCGCTCACCGCGCTGGTCGGCGTCTTCGGTCCCGCGCTCGTGCACGTGCCCCTCGCGTGGCTACGCCTCGTCGTCGGAGGGGTGCTCCTCATCTTCGGGATGCAGTGGCTGCGCAAGGCCATTCTGCGCTCGAGCGGTCTCAAGGCCAAGCACGATGAGGACGCCATCTACGACGCGACGGTCGCGCAACTCCAGAGCGGGTCACCGGGCACTGACCGCGACCGCGTCGCTTTCGTGATGGCCTTCAAGGGGGTCTTCCTCGAAGGGCTCGAAGTCGTGATCACGGTGCTCACGTTGGGTACCTCCGCGCACCGCTTGGGACTCGCCTCGGCGACGGCCGCGGTCGCCCTGGTGCTCGTGGCCATCATCGGCGCCGTGGTCGCCAAACAGCTCTCGAGCGTGCCCGAGAACGCCATGAAGATGAGCGTCGGGGTGCTGTTGGTCACCTACGGCACTTTCTGGGTCGGTGAGGGACTCAAGGTCAAGTGGCCCGGCAACGACACGTTCCTACTCGCCTTCGTCGCCATCTATGCGGTGGTGTGCTGGGGGCTCGTGAGCATGATCCGGCCCCGCAACCCCTCGAGTCCGGCGAAGGTGGACGCGTGAACAGATCACCCCTGGTTCTTCGTCTGCTCAAGGGTTTCGCCATGTTCTGGTGGGACTTCTTGGTGGGCGACACCCCGGAACTCTTCGTCGCCGCCCTGGTGATCATCGGCGTGGTGGCCCTCGTCAGTGAGGGGTGGCACGCGAACGCCGCGGCGGTGATCGTGCTCCCGACCCTGGCCATCGCGGCGCTGACCCTGTCGGTCAAACGCGCCAGCGACGCCGCCCGGCGCAAGTAGGCGACCTACGCGAAGGCGGCGTCCAGGGTGATGGTCGTGCCCGTCAAGGCCTTGGAGACGGGGCAACTGGCCTTGGCGGCCTCGGCGACCTCCTGGAAGGCGGTCTCGTCGAGGCCCTCGAGCGTCGCGCGCACCGTGAGGTGGATGCCGGCGATGCGAAACCCCCCTGCGGGGTCCGCTTCGAGGTTGACGTCCGCCGAGACCTCGAGGGTGTCGGGGGTGGCGCCGGCGCGCGCGATCAGCGCGGAGCACTGCATCGCGTAACAGGCCGAGTGCGCCGCGGCGATGAGTTCCTCGGGGCTGGTGACACCCTCGGCGTCGTCCGCCGCGCGTCGCGGGAAGTTCACGTGGAAACTCGCCACGCCGCTACTGCGTAAGGTGGTGACGCCCGACCCGTCGTTGAGTCCTCCGGTCCAGTGCGTGTCGGCGGTACGGATGGCCATGTTGGGACTCCTCGTCTCGGTAACCTGATGGGCATCCTACTGACGCGCGCCACGACCGCGACACGTTGCGCCGCTATTCGAACTTGGCACCGCACCCCTGGCAGTAGACCTGACCGGGTAGTCGCAACTTGCCGCACGACGCGCAGACCGACGACGTCGATCCCAGCGGGGGGCCTTCGATCACCTGCGGCGGTGCTCCGAGGTCGAAGCGGTTGGGTCCGGTGGAGGGAAAGAAGAGCAGGACGATGTTGGCCACGGGGCAGATGATCCACCATCCCGAGTGGTCCGAGTCGTGCATTCGTCGCACCCCGACGGCGAGGTTCGGGATGAAGAGGCCGAACTCCCAGAGGGGGTACAACTTCGTGAAGGCCACGATGACCAGTAGTCCGATCCAGTAGAACAGGGTCCAGTACCAGTACTCAGAACGCGACGCCCGTCCGTTGAAGGTGGCGTATTTGGACAACACCGATCGTACCGCTTGGTCGAATTTCACGCCGTCTCCTCTATGCCCTGACTACAAACTATCGAAGCGCGCGGCGACGAGGTGCTCACGAGGTCGCACTCACCCGGTGTTACGAAGGCCCGTGGCGATGCCGTTGATGGTCAGCATCAGTGCTCGTTGCAGCACGTCGTCGACCTCGTGACCGCTCGCGCGCTGGGCCCTCACCCGCTCGAGGAGCTGGACCTGCATCATCTGCAACGGGCGCAGGTAGCGATCGCGAGTCTCCAGGGTGGTGGCGAGTAACGCCTGGGATTCCAGGAGGGTCGAGGCGTCGGTCAGCGTCAGCAGCTCACTGATGGTCAGCTCGAACTCCGTCACGATCTGCTCGAAGAGGTAGTGCAGTTCGCCGGGCACCAGGCGCTCGACGTACTGGCGCGCCACGGCCAAGTCGGTCTTGGCCAGGGTCATCTCGACGTTGGAGATGAACGTCGAGAAGAAGGGCCACTCGAGATACATCTGGCGCAGGTCGTCGCCGTGGCCCGCTTCGCGCGCGGCGCGCAGTCCCGAGCCCACACCGAACCAACCGGGAACGATCTGGCGCGACTGGGTCCAGCCAAAGACCCAGGGGATCGCGCGCAGCGAGTCGATGCCGTCCTCGCCGGTGACGCGCCGCGCCGGGCGCGAACCCATGTGCAGATTGGCCAACTCGGCCACCGGCGTCGACAGGTTGAAATACGCCGGGAGGTTCGCGTCGCCGACCAGTCCACGGTACGCCGTCAGTGATGCGTCGGCCACCACGCCCATGGCTCGATTCCACACGTCGAGCTTGAGCGGGTCGACCCAGGGATCGGAGTGGTACACCACGGCCTCGAGGACCGCGGCGAGGAGCAATTCCAGGTTCTCGCGGGCCAGGGAGGGCAGGAGATACTTGTCCGAGATCACCTCGCCCTGCTCGGTGATCTTGATCGAACCGTTCAACACGCCGTAGGGCTGGGCGAGCACGGCGTCGTGGGTGGGGCCGCCACCGCGACCGACGCTGCCGCCACGTCCGTGGAAGAGGCGCAGGTGGATGCCGTGGCGTGCGGCGACGTCACGCAGCTGGCGCTCGGCCAAGTGGATGCCCCACTGCGACGCGGTGATGCCGGCGTCCTTGTTGGAATCGGAGTAGCCGAGCATGATCTCCTGCACGTCGCCGCGCAGGCGCACCACACGGCGGTAGCCGGGCACCGACAAGAGGGTCTCGAAGATCTCGCCGGCGTGGTGCAATTCGTCCAGGGTCTCGAAGAGGGGCGCGAAGCCGACGCGCGCGATGCCCGAGTGAAGATCGACGAGTCCCGCCTCACGCGCGAGGACGACGGCCGCCAGCAGGTCATCGGCCCCCTTGGTCATGGACACGATATAGGTCTCGCACGCCGCCGTCCCGAAGTGGTCGATGATCTCGCCGATGGCGCGGAACACTCGAAACGTCTTGAGGTTCACCCCCTCGAGAGGGCCCGGGAAGGAGAAGAGGGGTCGGCGCCCTTCGAGTTCGGTGCTCAAGACCTCGAGGCGCTGCGCTCGCGTGAGCTCGGCGTAACTCGTGGGCAGTTCACCCAAGGGGTCCAGGAGAACGCCCAGCACCGCATGGTGCGCCGCCGCGTGCTCGCGCACGTCGAGCGTCGTCAGCGTGAGTCCGAACGCCGAGACCGTGATGATCGAGCGCTCGAGCGTGCCCCGCGCCAGACGTTCCGAGCCGTTGGCGATCAGCGAATCGTAGAGCAACATCAAGTCGTCGATCAGTTCCTGGCTCGACGCGTAGTCGTAGCCGTCGCGGTGACGGCCGCGCTGCTCCATACGGCGCTGGGTCTCCTCGAGGCGCACGCGAATACAACTGAGCTTGAGGCGGTAGGGCTCTTCGGCGTTGAGTCGCAGATAACGCGACTCGGGGTGCAGGCGGGTCAGATCGTCGGCCAGCGAAAGTCGCAGTTCCTCGGAGATGCCCACGTGTTGGACCGAGACCGAGATCTCGTCCATCAGTTTGCTCAGCATGGCGCGCAGGGCGCGCACCGCGAAATCGAGCGCGAGGTCCACCACCGATTCCGTCACCTCGGGGGTGACGAAGGGGTTCCCGTCGCGGTCGCCACCGATCCAGGTGCCAAAGGTCAACGGCCGACTGACCGGCGAGATGCTCACGCCGAGGCGTTCGGCGTTTGAGACCAGCTGTTCCAGCACGTCGGGCACCACGCTGCGCATGAGGTGGTCCACGTAGTACAGGGCGTTACGAGCCTCGTCGAGGACCTCGGGACGTTCCAGGCGGAGCTCGTCGGTCTGCCAGAGGGTGTCGATCAACTCCGCGGTGCGCCGTTGGCGCAGAGTCTCGCGCAGCGGTGAGGTGGAGGAGGACTCGTCGAGCAGCGAACTGATGGACCGCAGTTTCAGCAACACCGATCGGCGTGCCGCCTCGGTGGGGTGCGCGGTGAAGACGGGGCGCACCGCGAGCTGCGAGATCGCGGTCGCGACCTGCTCGGCCGTGACCGCGCCCGACGCGAGCGACGTCAAGATCCCGTCCGCCACCCGGGCGAGGGGACCGTCGTCATCGTTTCGTCGCCGACGGCCCAGGCGGGCGCGGTGCGTCTGTTCGGTGACGTTAGCGAGGTGGAAGTACATCGAGAACGCCCGCACCAATTGGCTCGCCGTCGCGAGATCGAGATTCTCGAGCTCCTGGAAGGAGTTGTCCATGTCGCGATCCGCGCTGGTGCGCACGGATTCCACGACGGCGAGGAACTCCTCGGACGTCTGTCGACGCAGGGTGTCGTCGAGCATGGCGCTCAAGGCGTCGAGGTCACCGTAGAGGGCGTCGCGGTCGTCGAGGTGGTCCCGTGACGCGGACAACACCGATCGCGCGGTGGCGGCGGAGGGATCGGTCATCGTCCAACGTTACAAAATTTCGTCCGCCGTGACCCCGCGCGACTCGAGAGAGCTGCCTCGCGCGCGCCGTCGCGCCGCGATCCATTGGAAGGACTGGCTCTTTCCATTGGGCGTGAGGTGCGTCACGCGGCGCTCGATGACCACGTCGAAGTCCTCGCCGAGCAGTTCGCCCAAGTGGGCGGCGTCGTAGCGGGTGACCTCGAGGCCCGAACACGTCGTGGGGCCTTCGGGTGAGAAGACACCGATGATGACGCCACCGTGGGGTGCGACGGCCTGGCGAAGGGTGTGGGCGTAGTGGGTCGCCTCCTCGGCGCTGAGAAAGTGCAGGACGGCTCGGTCGTGCCAGACGTCGTAGCGCCGTGTCGGCACCCACGTCCTCACGTCGGCCTCGAGGGTGGTGGCCACGTCGCGGCCCGCGCGCGCGATGGTCTGGGCGAGGGCCGACGCCGAGACGTCGAGGAGCGTGAGGTCGGAGTGTCCGCGCGAACGTAAGCGCTCCACCAACGTCGATTGCCCCCCGCCCACGTCGATGACGCTGTCGTGGGGCGTCACGCCGAGCAAGTCGAAGAGTTCGAGTGACGTCGCGGGTTCGGACTCGAACCAGCTGACCTGGTCGGGTTCGCGCGTGTCGTAGACCTGGTTCCAGTGTTCGGACATCTCGTCACCTTTCGCTCTCACGGCCCAAAACAAAGAGCCCGGGAGGGGGCCCGGGCTCTTTGGGTACTACTCCGGTGGGGCTACACGACGGTAGTGTCGTCGACCCGTCGGTAGTGCCGGAGTCCTAGGAGCGTCAGCACCAACATCAGTGCCGCCGCGAGAAAGGCGCCGATCGCCGCGTACAGCGCGATCTGGCCGAAGAACCAGTACCCGTAGGCGTTGAGCAGCGAGCCGCGCAACATGGTTCCCTTGAAGATGGTGTTGACCTGACCGGCCAGGGCCGTGTTGTTCGGGTCGGCCTGGGCCTTGGAGCTCAGCTCGGAGTAGGTGAGTCCGCCGCCGATTTCCTTCAGGTGCACCGCGATGAAGTCATTCGCGTAGACCTCGGCCTGGGCCCCGGTCAGCATCTGCTGGCCGGCGTACTGCGAGACGGAGGGAATCATCGACGGCGTGATCTCGCCGCCGACCTTGGCGTTGGCGAAGGCGGCCTTCGGGGGGAAGAAGATCTTCTGCTCGCCGAGTTGGGTCCTCACCTGGTTGTTGGCGAAGTTGTAACCGACGATCAGTCCGGTGCCGGCGCCGATGAGGACGACCGTGAGAATAGTTCCTACCCAAGTCAGCAGTAGGTCCAATGTTCGACGCTTCATTTCGAGAGGTCCTTTCGTAAGTACCTCCTCCATTGTGCGCCCCTTCACGAGCCAAGGAAAGGCTCGCAGTAGTGCCATATGTCATTTAGGTTACGGATTAATCAATCCTCACGGGCGAGGCCCAGGCGCTGCAAGAACCCCACGCCCATCACGGCGGCCTCGCACCCCACCCGTTCGAGGTCGGCGAGGTCGTCGTCGTCGCGTACACCCCCGGCCGCCACCACCTTGAGGCCGCTGGCGCAGACTCGCGCGTAGAGCTCGAGGTCGGGCCCCTTCATCGTGCCGTCGCGCGCGATCGCCGTGACGTGCAGTCGGGTCACGCCCGCGCGTCGACAGTGTTCCAGCGCTTCGTCGACACCGAGCCCCGCACGACTGAGCCATCCGCGCACGGCGAGCTCGCCGTCACGCACGTCGAGGGCCGCCACCAACTGGTCCCCGAGGCCCTCGACGTAGCTCGCGAGCGCCTCGGGTTGGCGCCACAGGGCGGTGCCGAGGATGACGCGACGCGCTCCCGCCGCGACCACGGCCTTCGCGGCCTCCAGGGAGCGAATGCCGCCGGACACCTGCAGGGGGATGTCACCGGCCAGTTCGACGCAGCGCGCGATCACCGGCGCACGCAGTTCGCCGTCGCGAGCACCCTGCAGGTCGACCACGTGGATGAGGTCGGGGCGCGTGGCGACGACGCGCGCGAAGAAGTCCTCGAGGGGGTGGCGAAAGACGACGCGCTCGTAGTCGCCCTGCTCGAGGCGCACGGCGAATTCGCCCAGAAGGTCGATGGCGGGGATCAGTTGCATAGTAGCGTGTTACTACGCTAGCATGGTGACATGACCAGTGGCAAGGTACCAGCGGCCGACGCGCACGACGAGACGCTCCAACGTTTCGACGAATTGGTGGCCGCCTTCGTGCACCTCGACGACTCGGCGGTCGTGGCGGCTTTTTTGCGTGATTTGTGCACGACGGCCGAACTGGACGCGATGGGCCAGCGCCTGACGGTCGCGCGGCTGGTGGGCGACGGCGTGCCGTACCAGGAGATCTCGCGGCGCACGGGGGCCTCGACGGCCACGGTGACGCGTGTGGCGCACTGGTTGAACTACGGCGAGGGCGGTTACCGCGCCGTCTTGCAACGGGGGCGAGGATGAATCGGCGACTGACCTTGGCGCTGCCCTCGAAGGGGCGCCTGCGCGAGCCGTCGTGGTCATTGCTCGAAGCGACCGGTGTCGCGCCACAGGAACCCGGCGAACGGGTGCTGCAGACGTTCTGTCGTAATGCCGACATCGACCTGTTATTCGTGCGCGCCGACGACGTGCCCGAGTACGTCCAGGACGGTATCGTCGACTGCGGCATCACCGGGCTCGATCTGGTGAGCGAACGGGACTTCGACGTGGACGTCTTGTTGCGGTTGGGTTATGGCGCGTGCTCCTTGCAGGCCGCGGTGTCCACGGAGGATCGCGCCCAGGGATTCGCCGACCTCAGCGGACGTCGCATCGCCACGTCGCACCCGCGCATCGCGGCCCAGTGGCTCTCGCAACAGGGGATCACCGCCGACATCGTGCGCGTCACCGGTTCGGTGGAGATCTCGCCCCGTCTGGGACTGGCCGACGCGATCATCGACCTGGTCTCCACGGGATCGACGCTGCGCACCAACGGACTGCGCTCGCTCGGCACCCTCTTCGAGTCCGAGGCCGTGCTGGTCGGGCGACGCGGGTCGGGCGACCACGAGGCGCAGCGCACGCTGACCATGCTCCTGGCGTCGGTGATCAACGCGCGCGCGACGCGCTATCTGCTGTGCAACATCGCCCAGGAGCGCCTGGGTGAGGTCACGGCACTTCTGCCCACCACCGGTTCACCCACCGTGATGGCCCTGGCGACGCCGGGCATCGTGGCGGTCCACGCGCTGGTACCCGCGGCGCTGATCTGGTCACTGCTGCCCCAACTCCAAGCCTGCGGCGCGAGCTCGATCCTCACGTTGCCCGTCGAAAGAATGATGCCATGAGTTCACCCGTGAAGACCGATCGTCCGATCAGCGTCGAGGAGATCGTCAACGACGTGCGCGCGCGCGGTGACGCGGCGCTGGTCGAGTGGAGTCAGCGCCTCGACCACACCACCGCCGCGGCGCCCGAGCGCGCCGTCGCCTACGGTGATATCCCCACGGCCGCGGTGCTCGACGCCGCCCAGTCGGTGCGGACCTGGCACGCCGCCCAACGACCCGTCGACATCAGTCTCGAGGTCTCACCGGGCGTGACCCTCGAACGCCGTTGGACGCCCATCCGCTCGGTGGGCATCTACGTCCCTCGGGGACTCGTCTCCTCGCTCATCATGGGTGCGGTGCCGGCTCAGGTGGCGGGAGTGGAGCGCATCGTAGTCTGCACCCCGCCCAGTGGGGCCGCCGCCGTCGCGGCCGCCGCCGCGCTGCTGGGCATCGAGGAGGTGTGGGCCATCGGGGGGGCCCAGGCCATCGCCGCCCTGGCCTACGGCACGGAGTCGATCGCGCGGGTGGACAAGATCGTCGGTCCCGGCGGTGGGGCCGTCAACTCCGCGAAGCTGTTGGTGAGCAAGGACGTCGCCATCGACCTGCCGGCGGGACCCAGCGAGATCGTGGTGGTGGCCGACGAGGGCTTCGACGAGGCCATCATCCAACAAGAGCTCGACGCGCAGATGGAGCACGGTCCCGACTCGCGCGCCTTCGTCGTTCGCGTCGGTGATGACCTCGACGCGGCGCTGGGCGAGGTGGAGGACTACGCCGCGGAGCACGTGGCGCTGTTGGGACCGAGGGCGGAATCACTGGCGGGACGCATCCGCAACGCGGGCGCGGTGTTCGTGGGCCCCTTCTCGCCGGTGCCCGCCGGCGACTACGCCACGGGTGGCAACCACGTTCTGCCCACCGGGGGTTGGTCGCGGGTCTCGGGCGGTCTCGGCCTCGAGACCTTCATGAAGCCCGTCACCGTGCAGCGAGTCAGCCAGCGCGGCCTCGAGCGGCTCGCGCCGACGATTGAGGCCTTGGCCGAACTCGAGGGCATGAGTGCCCACAAGGCCACGGCGCGCCGATGAGCACTCGCGAGACCCTCGATACCTACCAGTGGCCCCCCTCGAACCAGGCGTTGGCCGCGCGCGTCGGCCTTCGCGCCGACCAGATCCTGCGCTTCGACGGCAACACCCCGGCGGCGCCGCCGCCCAGTGCGCGTCCCGCGACCCTGGCCCGGGCCCTGGCCGACATCAACGAGTACGACCGCGGTCGTTACGAACCACTCCGCCAGGCCATCGCCGCTCACCACGGCGTCGGGCTCGACCAGATCTCCCTGGGTGCGGGAAGTGACGAGTTCATCGTCCTCCTGGCGGCCCTCTTCGCCGAGAACGGCACGGTGGCGACCGTGCCGGCAGACTCGTACTCGATGTATCGCTACGCCGCGGGCATGGCGGGGGCGTCCCTGATCGACGACCCACGCGCCGCGGACCTCGTCTACGTGTGCCGACCGAACAATCCGACGGGCGAGCTCTGTGATGTGCCCGAGGTGCCGGGACAACTCGTCATCGACGAGGCGTACGCCCAGTACGCCGGGGTCGACGAGATCGAACGGGTCAAGGACGGGGCCATCGTGCTGCGTACCTTCTCCAAGGCTTTCGGCCTCGCGGGCGCCCGCGTGGGCTACGCCATCGCCTCACCGGCGACCACTCGTCTCATCAATTCGCGTCAAGCCCCGCTCTCGGTGTCGTCGCTCTCGGCGGCGCTCGCCCTCGCGGCGATCGAGACGCCCGTGGACGTCAGCGCGCAAGTGGCCGAGCGCGAGCGGATGTCGCGCGAGTTGGCCGCCGTGGGGCTCGACGCGCTCCCCTCATTCACCAATTTCCTCTTCGTGCCCATGGTGAACCCGCAAGAGCTCGTCGATCGCCTCCTGCCCTACGGCGTCATGTTGCGCGCGTACCAACGCGGCCTGCGGATCTCGATCCGTGACGAGATCGACGACGACATCCTGCTCGGAGCGCTACGCGCCGAACTGCTCGGGGCGCCCGTCGCATCAGCGCCGCTACGTCACCGACGCGCGACGG
Source organism: Acidobacteriota bacterium (assembly GCA_019352075.1). GTDB lineage: Bacteria > Actinomycetota > Acidimicrobiia > Acidimicrobiales > RAAP-2 > RAAP-2. The sequence goes on from JABBOA010000063.1 coordinate 10,010, forward strand.
CCGAGACGTTGCTCAACATCCGACTACGCGTGCCCGGCGAGGGTCGGGTCTACGTCAACACCGGTGAGGGCTTCTACGACCACATGCTCACCCAGCTGGCCTTCCACGGCGGTATGGACCTTCGCCTCGAGGGCGTGGGGGACCTCGAAACGGGGGAGCACCACACGGTCGAGGACATGATGCGCGCCTTCGGCGAAGCCCTGGACGCGGCGTTGGGCGATCGTAAGGGGCTCACCCGCTACGGTGAGTCGCGCGTTCCCATGGACGAGGCCATCGCCCACGCGGTGGTCGACCTCTCGGGGCGCGCCAAGGCCACGCTGGACATCAACCCCGATCCCGGAATGGCGGCGCACGCCTTCGAGTCCCTGGCCCAGACGGCTCGCATCACGCTGCACGTGACGGCATCGGGGGAGAACGCGCACCACGTCGCCGAGGCGGCCTTCAAAGCGGTGGGCCGCGCGATCCACCAGGCCCTCGTGCGCGACGGAACCCTGGTGCGCTCGACCAAGGGATCGCTATGAGCGACGTGGTCATCGTCGACTACGGGGCCGGCAACACGCGCTCGGTGCGTGCGGCCCTCGCCCACCTCGGTCGCACCAGCGAGGTGAGCGCCGAGCCCGGGCTCATCAGCGCCGCCCCTCACGTGATCCTGCCCGGCGTCGGCTCCGCGCGCAGTGCGATGGCCCACCTCGCCGAGACGGGCGCCGCCGACGCCCTGCGCCGTCGCTTCGCGGCGGAGCGCCCGATACTGGGCATCTGCCTGGGCATGCAATTGGCGCTGCGGGCCAGCGAGGAGGACGGCGGCGTCAAGGGTCTGGGCCTGCTCGAAGGACTCGTGGTGCGTCTGGACGCGCCCCGGGTGCCGCGCCTGGGGTGGGCCCTCGTCGAGCCCTGGGGCGAGGCCTTCTACTTCGCGCATTCCTTCGTCGCCGAATCGCCCGACACGGTGGCGACCTCGGAGGGACTGTGCGCGGCGGTGCAGCACGGCTCGTTCCTCGGGGTGCAGTTCCACCCCGAGAAGAGTGACGCCGCGGGACTGGAGTTCTTGGCCTCATGCCTCTCGCCCGTCTGATCCCCTGTCTCGACGTCGCGCGCGGCCGGGTCGTCAAGGGCGTGAGTTTCCTCAATCTGCGTGACGTCGGCGACCCGGTCGAACTCGCCCAGCACTACAGTGCCGGTGGCGCGGACGAGTTGGTCTTCCTCGACATCACCGCCACGCCCGAGGGCGCCGACACCATGGTGCACGTCGTGGAGCGGGTGGCCGACGTGCTGGAGATACCCTTCACCGTGGGCGGGGGAATCCGTAGCGTCGAGGACGCCTCGCGCATCATCGAGGCGGGTGCCGATCGCGTGTCGCTCAACTCCGCGGCGCTGGCGACACCGGACCTCATCACCCAGATCGCCGCACGATTCGGCTCCCAGGCGGTGGTCGTGGCCATCGACGCCGGCGAACGCCACGTCTTCACCCACGGTGGGCGCGTCGCCACCGACATCGCGACCGTACCGTGGGCGGTCGAGGCGTCGGCCCGGGGCGCCGGCGAGATCCTGCTCACGTCCATCGCGCACGACGGACGCCGCAACGGATTCGATCTGGCCCTCACCCGAGCCGTGCGCGACGCCATCGACGTCCCGGTCATCGCCTCGGGCGGCGCGGGTTCGGCCGAGCACGTGGCCGACGCGCTGCGGGTCACCGACGCCGCGTTGATCGCGTCGATCGTGCACGAGAACCCCTCGGGCCTCCCCGGGTTGCGTCGCGAGATCGAGGCGCTGGGCATCGAGCTTCGTCCCCTGAAGGAGAGAGTGTGAACGAGGAACTTCGTGCGGCGATCATCCAGGACGACGCGACGGGTCGCGTCTTGATGCTGGGGTGGATGGACGAGGAGGCGTTGGCGCTCACGCGCTCCGCCGGGACGGTACATTTCTACTCGCGCTCGCGTCAGCAACTCTGGGAGAAGGGCGAGACCTCGGGCAACTTCTTGCGGGTCGTGGAAGTGACTCTCGACTGCGACCAGGACGCGGTGCTGGTACGCGTGAACGCCGAGGGTCCCACCTGTCACGACGGATCGACGTCGTGCTTCACGCCTTGGCTGTGGCGCAAGATACTCCAACGCGAGGCCGCGAACGCCCCGGATTCCTACGTCGCGTCCTCGCTGGAACGCGGCACGGCGTTCCTCGCGCGCAAGGTGGGCGAGGAGGCGGTCGAGACGGCGGTGGCGGCCCTGAGCGAGAGCGACGAACGGTTCGTCGCGGAGGCCGCCGACCTCTGGTTCCATCTCCTGCTGCTCCTGCGCAGTCGTGGCGTCGACCCGGCCGACCTCGAGGACGAGTTGCGGCGACGCGAGAAATAGCCACTCGCCTAAGGTCGTGACGTGCTGAAGCGACGTTGGGCGATGGGGGTGTTGTTGACGCTGACGAGTGGGTGGGCCCTCGCCCCCTCGGTACCGGCCGGGTCGTCGACCCCCGTCACGAACCTGAACTGCGCCCGCCAGGTCGTGTCGCAGTGGTCCTTGACGCGCGTGGCGCGCGAGACGGTCGTGGTCTCGGCGCAGGCCAGCAGTTTGGCGAGTCTGCGCGCCGCGGCCGCTCAGGGCTACGGCGGGTTCCTGCTCTTCGGTGCGAGCGCACCCGCGACGCTCCCGCGCACCCTCGCCTCGTTGCGGGGGCTCGAGCC
>JABBOA010000064.1 GCA_019352075.1 Acidobacteriota bacterium
TCGGTGTCCCGTCGTCGCGTCATTGAGGCGCAGGAGGCGTTCGCGCACCACCTGCGCGCGGGCGTGCGCCACCGCGAAGCCCACGTCGTTGCACATGGCGCCCACGTCGCCCACGTGGTTGTAGAGACGCTCCATCTCCAGCAGCATCGAGCGCAGCGCGCACGCGTCGGCCGACGCCGTGAGACCCGAGGCCTCCTCCACGGCCGCGCAGTAGGCCAGCGAGTGCGCGAGGGCGCTGTCACCCGAGATCCGCTGGGCGATCTCCACCCCGTGTCGCACGTCGGCGCCCTGAAACATCATCTCGACGCCCCGGTGCACATACCACAGGCGAGCGGTCATCTTGAGGATCGTCTCGCCGACCACCGAGAAGCGGAAGTGGCCCGGCTCGATGAGGCCCGCGTGCACCGGACCCACCGGGATCTCGTACACGCCCGCGCCCTGGACCTGGATGAAGGGGTAGGGTTCGGCGTCGTCGCGTGTCGGGGGCATCGGCCCCGCCCCTCGGCGCATCGGGTGCCAGTCGTCGGGCCAGTGTTGGTGACGCACGAGCGGTCGCACGAAAGGGTGACCCAGGGGCTCGACGGCGAAGTCGTCGCGCAGCTCACGCTCGAATCGACTGGCGGCGAAGGAGAGGTCGCTCAACGTGGGCACCTCGGGTCGGGTCGGGTCGAGGCGCACCGTCACCTCGTGGCGCTCGTCGGGGGGGCCGTGGGTGAAGAGATAGACGACCCGCAGCGCGTCGCCGTCGTCGTGACCCGCAACGAGGGCCAGTCGATGACCGCTCGCGAAGTGGGCGGCGGCGCGCTGGTGCAGCTCGCCCACATCGATCTCCTCGCCGGTGCGGCGCCCGTCACTCATGGCGTCACCGTCTGGGCGGCGTGCACCAGCAATGACTGCAGGGGCCACGTCAGGAGGCCCAGGACCACGCACGCCACGAGCGCGCCCACGAGCAGCGTGGTCAGGGACGCCGGCAGCGCGGTCGGCAGCGCGGTCGGCGGGACGTCGGCGGCCCCACCGAGGAGCATTTGACGCGCGTGGCGCGCGAGCGCCGCGAAGATGACCGCCAGGCAGACCAGTGAGATGGCCACCGCCCACCACAGACCCGCGTCGACCTCGGCACGCGCCATGTTGAGTTCGCTGACGAAGAGACTAAAGGGCGGCAGGGCCACCAGCGAGAGGAGTCCGAAGCCGAAGATGCCCCCGAGCGTGGGCTGGCGCGCCAGCAGCGCGGTGATCCGCGAAATCTCGGTGGTGCCCTGGGCGTGCGATATCTCGCCCGCGCTCAAGAACATCACCGACTTCGTGACGCCGTGACCAAGGATGTGCAAGAGTACCGCCGCGATCGCCAGCGGCGTGCCGACCGCCGCACCGATCGCCAGGAGTCCCATGTGCTCGATGCTCGAATAGGCCAGCATCCGCTTGAGATCGCGTTGGGCGATGAGCATCACGGTGGCGAGCAGGAGCGACACGAGACCGACCACGAGCAACAACGCCCTCGGGAAGGCGGGTCCGAGGGCGGCGACGGCCACCGCGCGAAAGCGCAAGAGGCCGTAGAAGGCCACGGAGAGCAGGACCCCCGACATCAGCGCCGACACCGGAGCGGGCGCCTGGCTGTGCGCGTCGGGCAGCCAGCTGTGCAGGGGCGCCAGCCCGACCTTCGTGCCGTAGCCCACCACCAACAGCGCGAAGGCGATGCGGGTGACACGGGGGTCGAGGTGGTGCGCCGCGGACATCACCGTGGTCCAGTCGAGCGACGCGTGGTGCGCGACACCGCTGGTGTGTAGCTGCGCGTAGTAGATCAGCACCGTCCCGAGGAACGCCAGAGCGATGCCGACCGAGCAGAGGATCACGTACTTCCACGACGCCTCGAAGGCCCCGTCGGTGCGCCGGTGACTGACGAGGAAGGTGGTAGCGATGGTGGTCGCCTCGATCGATACCCACAGGACACCGAGGTTCGCGGTCAGCACCGCGCTGAGCATGCACGTGATGAACACCTGGGTCAGCACGACGTAGTGGCGGGCGTATCGCGTCGTCGTGACCCCCGACGTCAACTCCTGGTGCATCGTGCGTGAGGTGAAGGCGGTGGCCAGCAGCGAGACCGCGCCGATGACCACCACCATGAAGGCGCTGAGCGAATCGGCGCGCAGGGAGTGATGGAGCGCCCACTGGGGTCCCGACAGGGACGTCACGCTGAGTCCGACGCCCAACCCGAGGACCACGGCGCTCGATGCGGCGGTCATCCACCCAATCCAGGGGCGCCAGGTCAGTGCGGCGGCGATCCCCGTCGCCGTCAGCGAGGTCACCAGGATCGCGAGGATGAGCATCAGTCGTGGAGGGCTTTCATCTCGGTGAGTCGATCGGTAGCGGAATGATGGCGCATCGACACCATCAAGAACTGCAGCACCACCACGACGAGGAGCACGTCGAGCGACGCGCCTAACTCCACGATGAGCGGCACGCCCGACGTGAGCAGGAACGTCATGAGGGCGATGCCGTTGTCCACGAGGATGAGTCCGACGATCTTGGACACCGCGTGACGTCGCGTGACCAACATGAAGTAGCCCACCAGCACCGTCGCCAGACCCAGGGGCGCGAGGTTGGTGACCACGCTCGGTGCGAGGGCGGTGATCCGCGTCCCCACGACGTAGGACAGCACGATCAGCGCGGCGGCGAACACCAGCGACGCTGGGACGTTGACCAATGGTCGTGATTCTCGTGAACGCGGGTCGCGTTGGGCGATGCGACGCAGCAACGCCGGGATCGCGACTCCCTTGACGACGAGAACCAGCGCCCCCGTGGCGAGGAGGGCGTGTTCGTGCTCGTGCAGTGCCAGGTCGACCGCCACCACCGATAACGCCACCCCCTGCAGGCGCAACATCGACACGATCGCGCGCACGCTGCGTCGCCACAGCGTCATCACCGCCGAGAGCAGCACCGCACCGGCGGCGAGTTCCAGCACCCCCACGTAGGTCGTGCTCATCGGGCCACCAGTCCCGTGACGACCGCCAACACCGATAACACGAAACCACCCGCCAGTAGTTCCGGCAAGCGGAACAGTCGTAGTTTGGCACTGCGCACCTCGATCAGTGCGACGCCCAGGGCCACGAACGTCGTCTTGAGCGCGAGGAAGGCCACGCCCGCCACCAGCGACATCACGCTACGTTGCGTCGAGATGCCCCAGGGGAGGAAGAGATTGGCCACCAGTGAGAAGAGCAGCCCCAGACGCATCGCCTCGCCGAGAGTGGCGAGGGCCAGTTCGGGACCCGCGTACTCCAGGGTCATCGCCTCGTGGATCATCGTGAGTTCCAGGTGCGTCGAAGGGTTGTCGACGGGGATGCGACCCGTCTCGGCGATCACCACGATCAAGAGCGCGCCGAGGGCGAGGAGGCGCGAGGGGCCGAGCACCCAATCGGGGTGCGCCAGGGTGGCACTCACGATCCCGGGGAGATTCGAGGTCTTGGACTGGATGGACAGGGCCACGACCGCGACCAGCAACGCCGGTTCGGCCAGGGCGCCGATGGTCATGGCCCGACTCGCGCCCATACCACCAAAAGCGGTCCCGACGTCGAGGCCCCCCAGCGCCGCGGCGGCCGAACCGGTGAGCAGGAGGTAGACGATGACCAGGATGTCCGCGCTCGAACTCAGCCACGGTCGCGTGCTGACGAGCGGTGAGATCGCCACCGCGACCACCGTCGAGGCGAGGATGACCGTGGGCGCGAGGCCCAAGACGACGCTGGCGTGACGGGCGTGCAGGCGTTCCTTGGCGACGAGCTTCCACAGGTCGCGCAGGGGCTGGGTGACCGGAGCACCCACGCGACCTTCGCTACGGGCCTTGACCTTGGACATCAGGCCCACCAACAGCGGCCCCCCGAAGGCGACGACGACGACTTGGATCAGGGTCGCGAGGGCACCGTACCAGAAGTCCGCGCTCATCACGCCACCACCAAGACGACCAGCAGGGCGAGGAAACCCAGAGCCAGGTAGCGATGGATACTGCCGTTCTGGAGGCGGCGGGCGCCGCGTCCGACGCGCAGGACTCCGTCGATGATCGGACGGTACCCTCGCGCCTCCACGACGTCGACCACGCGGTTCTCGTAGGCGAGGGACTGTTCGTAGTACCTCGACTCGGCCACGTGGGTGACCTCGATGTCCGCCTGCGGGCGCAGCACGTCGGCGAAGACGCGCTGCAACGGCTCGGCGAAGGACGTGGCGGTGTACTGCATCCGCGGCGTCTGCTCGTCGCGGCCGCAGCCCCACGCCTCGACGCGACGCACGCGACGCTGCGTCGCGCGCTGATTGAGCACTCCGACCAGTACCATCACCACCACAAGGCCCCCGAGGAGCGCGGCGGGAGCGATAGCGCCGTGCAACCCGGTGAGCACGAGTCCCGTCCCGTGCGCGAGCCCAGTCGCGGCGTCGCGCGCCCGACCCGTCGCGGCCGCCCGGTCGAGGGCCGCGACGAGGAGACCCGGGACCAGTCCAATCACGACACCGGCCCCCGTCAACCAGATCATGGCCACGCGCATCGACATCGAGACCTCCGACGCCTTCGCCGCACCCGGGCTGCGCGCGCGCCCGAGAAAGCCAATGCCGACGAGCTTGACGAAGGCCACTGCCGTCAGCCCCCCCGTCAGGGCCAACGCGACGACGCCCAACAGCACCACGATGACCGTAGGGGTCGAGGCAGCGCCAAAGCCGTGCAGCAGTCCCTGCAGGAGTAGCCACTCGCTCGAGAAGCCGCTCAAGGTGGGAACGGCCATGATCGAACCCGCGCCGACCACCACGACCAACGTGGTGACGGGCATCGAATGGATCAACCCACCGAGCAGGTCGAGGTCGCGCGTGCCCGTGGCGCGCTCGACCGCGCCCGCAGCGAGGAAGAGGGCCCCCTTGAAGCCCGCGTGGGCCAACACCAGCAGCAACGCGCCCATCATCGCCACGTGCGCGACGCTCCCCAATCCACTGTCCCCCAGTGCGCCCGCGGCCCCGACTCCGATCAGCACCAGACCCACGACGTCAATGGTCGAATAGGCCAGCAGTCGCTTCACGTCGGTGCTCGTCGTGGCGTGCAGTCCCCCGTAGAGCGCCGACGCGACGCCCAGGAGCGAGACCACGACCCACCACCAGACGCTCCCGCCGTGCAGGAGGTCTCGCCCGACGCGGATGATGCCGTAGACGCCCATGGCCACCATCGCACTGGACATCAGCGCCGACACCGGGCTCGGCGCCGCAGGGTGGGCCTTGGGCAGCCAGACGTGCAGGGGCACCGCGCCGGCCTTGGAGGCGAAACCGAGCAGGATCAAGAGGAAGGCGATCCCGCGCGCCAACGGCGACATCGCCGACGATTGGGCGCTCAGGTCGCTGAAACTCTGACCGCCCCCGGCCGCGACCACTAGGAACCCGAGCAGGATCGAGGCGGCACCGAGGTGCGTCATCACGCCGTACCAGATCGCGGCGCTACGCGCCTCGGGGTGCCGTGACTGGTCGGCGAGGATGAGGAGCAGCGAGCTCAGGGCCATCAACTCCCAAAAGAACATGAAGCTCATGACGCTCGACGCCGCCGGCACCGCCACCAGCGTGAGGAGGAACACCATGAACATCGCCATCGCCGTGCGCGACGCCAGGCCCTCACGCGCGTAGCCCACGAGGTACACACACGCCGCCACGCCGACGAAGGCGCTCGTCAGCACGAACCAGGCACCCAGTGGGTCGAGCGACAGCGACAGTCCGGTCAGGGGCAGCACCTGCGCGGTGTGGAACGTCACGGCGTCGCCCGTCACGAGAATGCGCAACGCCGCCGTCAGGGCGGCGAGGCACCCCAGGGCGCCCAGGAGAGCCGTCGGCGTCACGCGTCGGCGTCGGGGCAACAGAGCGCCCGCGGCGGCCGCGACCGCGCAGAGCCCGAGAGCCGCCAGGTACAGCCCCACCGCCTAGCGTCCGCTCAGGCGACGCAACGCGCGGACGATGTCGCGCGGATGTGGGGGGCAACCGGGGATGAGCACGTCGGGGGTGACGATGTCGCCGACGACACCCTTGACGCCCACGGCGTCGCGAAATATCCCACCGTCCACGGCGCAGTCGCCGCACGCCACGACGAGTGATGGATGTGGCAGTGCGGCGAGCGTCTGACGAAGTGGACCGTCCATGTTGTGGGTCACGACCCCGGTCACGAGCAGGCCGTCAGCGTGACGCGGCGACGCCACCAACCGGGCGCCGTATTGCGGCGCGTCGTAGTGCGGCGCGAATGCCGAGGTGATTTCGACCTCACATCCGTTACACGAGCCCGCGTCGACGAAGCGCAGTTGCAGCGACCCGCGCAGGTTGACCCGCGTGGTCTGCGCCGGCGGCGCCACGGCGCCCTCACTGAGCGGTCGTCGCAGGAGCCCGCGAAATGCCGACCCACCGACACGGTTAGCGGCGAACTTCTTCACTGGCTCTCGAGGTGCTCCAACGTACTCCTCGTGCGAGCCATGGTCGAGACGAGTACACGACGGGCCGACGCTAGGAACTCGGCCACACCCGACTCGGTCATCGCGTAGGTCACGGCGTTGGCGCGCCGACGCGACACCACCAGACCCACTTGCTTGAGGACACTGAGGTGTTGCGAGAGCGACGAGGGTTCAACGCCGATCTCGTCGCGTAGGTCACTGACGGGCAGTTCCCCCGCGACCAACAGTTCAAGGATCCGGATTCGCACCGGGTGACTCAACGAGCGAAACAACTGGGCCTTGGCCACGTAGAGCGGCTGATCGAGGGGCGGATCGTTCATGGCGTCATTGTATCAATGACTTTAGATATTCCTTAATTACTAAAGACACTTGCGTCGGGCCCGTGCCCCGGTATCCCCACACGCCGACGCGAGTGGCGGCGTGCGCGGACCAGAATGCCCACGACGAGGGGCGCTGAGAAGATTTCAGGGCGCCGCGACGCGAGGGGACCTCACCCGGGGCGGTCGGTGTGGCGCGGTGGTCGTGCGGTCCCGCGCCGTGATCCCGGCACCTGACAAAGAAATCCGCCGACCAGTGAAACGAAGGAAGTCGACGTTGCCACTCAGGGGTCCTCACGGGTCGAAGTGCGGGGCGCATGTTACACCGTCCTCGCGCGTCAGGCGACCTTGTTGACACCGTGACCAATTGAATTGGGGTTGTGTTGTCCCAGGGTTGGGCCGACGGAGTGTCAACCACGTGAACCTAGATGGGTGAATACGGTGAGAGCGGCACGTCGACCTCGTGTCGTCGCATTGCGGGTCGCCGGGAGCAGAATCCCGTGAGTGCGTCGCTCGACCCGTCGTGCGCCGGTGGACGCCCCCACGACGCCGCCGCACTGTGGCGTCACGTCCTTGACACCTTGCCCCACGCGGTGGCGGTCATCGACGAGCGGCGCGTCATTCGCTTCGTCAACGAACGCCTCGCCACCCTGAGCGGCTGTAGCCCGCGACAACTCGTCGGACGCCATGCCCGCCACCTCTTTCGCTCGCGCGACGGGATGAACTCGTTGTTGGACGAATTGGTGGGCCTCTCAGCGAACGGCGAGGGACCCCACGCGGTGGCTCAGCTCCTGCGGTCCGACGCGGACCCGCTGGCGGTGATCGTTTCGACCTCACCGGCCACCTTTCGCGATCCCTCGTGGACCCTCATCGAGATGGTGGACAACAGTGGGCCCGTCACCACCGAGCGTCACCTGAGAGAACAACTCCAGCGGTTCCGCTTGGCCTTTGAGAACAATGTGGCGCCCATGAGCATCGCCGACGTCGACGACCGCATCATCGAGGTGAACACCGCGTTCACCCAACTCGTCGGATACTCGAGCGACGAACTACGCGGGGCCGACACGCGCCTCTTCACCCATCCTGATGACGTCGGGATCAGCGAGGGGGTACTGGCGCGGATGAACAGTGAGTCGCTGGACCATGTGCGCTACGCCAAGCGGTACCGGCGACAGGATGGGCGCACCGTGAACGTCGAGATCTCGCGCTCGGCGCTGCGCGACGAGCACGGTACTCTGCGCTACTTCATCTGCTCGGGTCGCGACATCTCGGAGCGAATGTCGCGCGAGGGATTCCTGGAGCTGCTGGCCGCGGTCAACGCCGTGGCGCTGCGCGCCGACGACGACCGGGGACTGCTCGACGAGGTCTGCACGTCCCTGGTGGACATCGGCGGCTACCCGCTGGCCTGGGTCGCACTGGCCTCGCCCTTCGACGACGAGGTGGACATCGTCGCAGCTGCGGGCGACACCACGTACCTCTACCCCCACTTCGTCTCGTCCAACGCGAAGAGTCGCCGGGGACTCGGCCCACTGGGCGTGGCCATGCGCACCAGCGACACCCAGGTCAACAACGATCTGGGCACCGCGGTGAATTTCGAGATCTGGCGAGAACGGGCTCGCGAGTTCGGCCTGGCTTCATCACTGGCGATCCCCTTCGTCGTCGGCGTGCGCTCCGCGGTGCTCAGCCTCTATTCACCCAACGCCATGGCGTTCGACGAGATGACGGTGAAAAGACTCGAAGACTTGGTGCACGAAGTGCAGCTGGCCCTGTCGCGGCTGCGCTCGCTCAGCTCGACCCACGACGCGCTGGTCAGCGCCACGGACGCGATGCAGAACCTTCGCGCGGTCGAATTCGCCCTGGGTCAGTCCGAGCAGCGCTTCCGATTGGCCTTCGAAGACAACATGTCGCCGATGATCTTCAACGACCTCGACGACCGAGCCATCGCAGTCAATGACGCCTTTTGCCACATGGTGGGCTTCCGTCGCGAGGAGATCATCGGGGCGGACTCGAGGATCTTCACCCATCCCGACGACGTCGGGATCACCGAGCGGACCCACCGGCGGCTGTTGAGCGGCGAGATAACCCAAGCACGCTACGAGAAGCGCTACCTGCGCAAGGACGGTACCGTCGTGATCTCGGAGGTCTCGCGCTCGGCCGCGCGCGACGGCGAGAGTCACATCTTGTACTTCGTGGCGTCCGAACGCGATATCACCGAGGAACGCGCACTGACCGCGCAGCTCTCGAATCGGGCATTGCACGACCCCTTGACCAGTTTGGCCAACCGCACGCTCTTCGAGGACCGGCTCGCCCACGCCCACGCCCGTAGTGTGCGCGTCGGGACCGTGGGCGCCGTGCTCCTCTTGGACCTCGACGATTTCAAGGGGGTGAACGACACCCACGGGCACGCGGTGGGTGACGAACTGCTGGTCGCGATCGCTCGTCGCTTTCAAGACGTCACCCGTTCCTCGGACACGCTGTGTCGCTTCGGCGGCGACGAGTTCCTCTACCTCGCCGAGGATCTCCATTCTCCCGACGAGGCCATCGCCATCGCCGAGCGCCTACTGGGTTCGCTGGTGCGGCGATTCGAGGTGAACGGCCACGACATCGAGCAACGCGCCAGCGTCGGCATCGTCATCTGGCACGGCGCGCACGGCGACGAGGCCGGCGACGACTTCATCCAGAACGCCGACGTCGCCATGTATCAGGCCAAGCGCCACGATAAGGGGAGTTACGCCGTCTTCACCGCGCAGATGCGCGACCAGGCCTCCGAGGAATTCCAACTCCTCCAAGAACTCCGTCACGCCCTCGACGTGGGCGATCTCACGATGCACTACCAGCCCATCGTTCGCCTGGACACCCTGGACATCGTCGGCTTCGAGTCCCTGATGCGCTGGCGCGACCCGGAGCGCGGATCGATCGCGCCCGATGTCTTCATCCCCCTGGCCGAGAAGAGCGATCTGATATTTCAGCTCGGTGAGTTCGCACTGCAGGAGGCGCTGACCGCGGCCAGCACCTGGCGACGCGAGGACGACAGCGCCCCACTCCCCTTCGTCAGCGTCAATCTCTCGGCTCGCCAGTTCCAAGATCCGCTCCTGGCTTCGCGCATCGAGAACGCCCTCGAGACCAGTGGTCTGGCGCCTCATCGCCTCATCATCGAGATCACCGAGAGCGTGACGTTGCTCGACGTCGCCGAGACCGCTCACGTCATCGGGCGTCTCACCCGCACGGGGATCGACTTCGCCCTCGATGACTTCGGCACGGGCTACTCCTCCCTCTCCTACCTCGCGGACCTCCAACCACGGATCATCAAGATTGACAAGTCCTTCGTCAATCCACCCACCGCCAACGTGCGCAACGCCGCCCTGCTCGAAGCGATCATCTCATTGGGCCACCAACTCGACGGCACCATGTTGAGCGAAGGCATCGAGACCCTCGGTCAACTCGAACAGCTGCGCAACCTGGGCTGCCAACTCGGTCAGGGCTTCCTGTTCTCGCCCGCCGTCACGCGCGACCAGGTCGCCTCGCTCCTGCGGCGCGCACCCTGGAAGCAATTCCTGAGCGCACCGAGGACGTCGTGAGCGGTCGCGGTCAACGGAGTCGGCCGCTAACGCCGCGCGCGCCCTCGACCATCTCGACCCTGAGTGCCCCGAGACGATAGAGTCCGAGCAGGAGTGCAGAGGCCGACGACGGCGCTCGCACCGGCGCAGCGGGCGAAAGCGAGTGTGTCGTGGGATATTTCGCGGACCATCGGACGGGTGACGTCGACCTCTTCGGCGCCCTCCCCGATGGCGCGGCCCTGGTCGACGACGCGGGTCTCATCCGCGACGCCAATGGCCACTTGAGCGACCTCACCGGCTTTGCGACCCGAGACCTCCTGGGTCGCGACGTGCGCACCGTCGTCCCCGACTACGCGGGGGCGCACTCCCGCGACATCGACGCCGGGCGAGCGTGGGCACGCGTGAGTGAGCGTCCCGTGGCGATCGTCTGCGCCGACGGTGTCGACCGATGCGCCGAGGTCGTGGTCGCACCACTACGCGTCGATGATCAGCCCTGGTTCCTCCTCCAAGTACGCAAGGTCCACCCCGCACCCGGCGCCGGTCACGACGCCGGTCACGACGCGCGGGGCCGGGGCCTCGACCCCGCGGACGCCACCCTCTTTCGCGCGACGTCGTCGATCCAGAGCGAGCAGTTCCGCCTCGCCTTCGAGGTCAGCATGGCGCCGATGGTGTTCAGCGACAAGGACGGGCGGTTCCTGGCCGTGAACGGCGCCTTCTGCAAGATGTGCGGTCGTGACGAGGAGGAATTGCTGGGACGAGACGCCACCGCCTTCACCTTCCCCGACGACGTCGCCACCACCGAGGAGGTCCACCGGCTCATCAGGTCGGGCACGGTGGACGAACACCGCTACGGCAAGCGCTTCGTCCACAAGAACGGCCGCATCGTCTTCGCGGAGGTCTCCATCTGTTGCGCGCGCGACGCGTCGGGCGAGGCCCGGTACTACGTCTCCTCGGTGCGCGACGTCACCGAGGAACGCGCCCTCTCGGCCCAACTCTCCTTTCAGGCGCTGCACGATCCGCTCACCGGTCTCGCCAATCGCGCACTCTTCGAGGACCACCTGAGCCAAGCGCGATCCCGGGCTGAGCGCGAGCAGAAGATCGGCGCGGTGCTCCTGGGGGACCTCGATGATTTCAAGGAGGTGAACGATACGTACGGACATCTGGTGGGCGACCAACTCCTGATCGAGATCGCGAACCGCTTCAAGCAGGTGACGCGCACCTCCGATACCCTGTGCCGCTTCGGGGGTGACGAGTTCTTATACCTCGCCGAAGGACTCTCACATCCCGACGAGGCCCAAGTCATCGCGCGGCGCCTGCTGGCCACCCTCGACGCCCCCTTCGTCTTCGGCGACATCCGCGTCGACCAGAAGGCCAGCATCGGTGTGGTGGTGTGGCGGGGGGACGACCCCGACGACGTCGAGTTGGTGCAAAAGGCCGACGCCGCCATGTACGAAGCGAAGCGTCGCGGTCACGGCCACATCGCCCTCTTCACCCCCCAGATGGGGCGCGACGCCGTCAATCACCTCTCCCTCGTGCAGGAACTGCAGCAGGCGTTGACGTCGGGCGACATGGAGATGCACTACCAACCGATCATCGACCTGACGTCGTCGTCGATCGTGGGCTTCGAGGCGTTGATGCGTTGGCACCACCGCGATCGTGGTTGGATCCCCCCCGACGTCTTCATCCCGCTGGCCGAGCAGCACGACCTCATCGTGACGTTGGGCGAGTTCGCCCTGCGCACCGCCTTGAGCGCGGCCAGCACGTGGGAGGTCGACGACGCAGCGAGGGGCTACCCCTACGTCACGGTCAACCTCTCGGCCCAGCAGTTCCACGATCCCGGTCTCGTCACCCTGATCCAGAACGAACTCGAACGCAGCGGCGTCGCGCCCGAACGCCTGATCCTGGAGGTGACCGAAGGCGTCGCCCTCGTCGACATCGCCGAGACCCTGAGCGTCATGGAACGACTGAATCACCTCAACGTCGGCATCGCGCTCGATGATTTCGGCACCGGCTACTCCTCGCTGTCCTACCTCGCCGCTCTGAATCCCAAGATCATCAAGATCGACCAATCGTTCGTGCGGCCCACCCACGACAGG
>JABBOA010000065.1 GCA_019352075.1 Acidobacteriota bacterium
CGCTACACGACAACCGTTTTCACGTTTGCACAACTCTCACGGCCGAGCCGAAAACCGATTCTGACCCGCGCACCTAGGGACTCGGCGGCGCCACTAGCGTGGCAAGGTGCCTGTCTCAACACCCCAACAGACGCTCAATCGCCTCACGATCATCGTCCTCATCCAGTGGATGGGCGCCACGCTGGGATTACCCCTCCTCCCGCTGTTCCTGGAGCATCGCGGCGGCTCCCCCCACGTCATCGGGCTCATCGTGGCGGCCTTCTTCGTCGCGGGCGTCGCCACCCAGTTCTTCCTCGGTCACCTCGCCGACAAATTCGGTCGTCGTCCGGTCCTCATCACCAGTCTGGTGGCGTACGGCCTGGCGTCGATGACCTACGCCCTACCACTGAACGCCTCGTGGTTCACCTTGACGCGCGTGGTGCAGGGATCGTCCGCCGGCGCTCTCGAAGTCGCGTCGATGTCCGCCGTCGCCGCTCTCTTCGCCGAGAGCGAGCGTGGCCGGGCGGTCTCGCGGATACTCGCGGCCCAGTTGATGGGCGCCGCCATCGGCCCCATGGCGGGCATCGTCGCGTCGGTCAGCGACCTCGGCTGGGTGTTCTTCGTCACCGGCATCGTCAGCCTCGCCGCGTCGTTCGTGGCCTTCCACACCAACCTGGGCGACGCGGCCTTCGACCCCTCGCCGCTACCGCCCCTGCGCTGGAACCGGCCCTTCGTCGGCGCCCTGGTGGCCGCCGCGGCCCTGGGCCTCGCGGTCGGCGTGTACGAGACGTGTTGGAGCCTGCTGATGCACGCGCACCACGCCACGACGTTGCAAATCCGGCTCAGTTGGACCATGTTCTGCCTACCGTGGGTGTTGTTGAGCCGCGTCGGGGGATGGATCGCCGATCACCTCAACCGTCGCCTGACGGCACTCTACGGACTCCTCAACGGGGCGGCGTTCTTAGCCACCTATCCCCACATCCACAACAACGTCGTCATGCTGTTCGTGGGGTCGTTCGAGTCCATTGGTTCGGCCCTCTCGTCTCCCTCGATTGCGTCGCTGCTCAGTCAGGGTGCGCGCTCGCGCGAACTCTCTCGCCGCCAAGGCCTCTACGCCACGTCAACGACGGCGTCGATGGCGCTGGCCGCCGTCTCCTCGGGCTATCTGTTCACCGTCGACAGTGCCCTGCCCTTCACGTTGGTCGCGGTGGTGTCGGCGGCGCTGGCTATCTCCACGCTGTACTTCTGGCGCACGGTCGAGGGGCGTATCAGTCCATTGACGGTCACGAACTCGACCGCGAACTAGTCGTCCGGCGAAGAGTTGGCGTCGTCGTGGTGGCGAGCGAGCCCCACGATGTGATAGGTCGGCGTGACCGCGGTGCTCGCCGACGGGTTCGGCGCCGGGGTCGTGGTCGTCGCGGTGACCTCACCCGAGGTCGCGATCGCCGAGGTGGTCGCGCCGGTCTGATGCAGGATGGTGATCCCCAGGCCGACGGCGGCACCGACGGCGACGACGGAAGCGGCACTGACACCGCGGACCAACTTCCTCTTCTTCGGTCGATACATGGGGGCCTCCTGGGACGAATTACCTACTCATCGAGTCTGACGGCGCAAGGTGAAGACCCCCCAAGGTCGGACTAAATGGTCAGTAATAAAAAAACCCGAGAATTAACACGGTGGCCGGCACCCCTCCTAACTTTTCGGTAAGAATGTCCCGGGACGACGAGCTCCTCACGGCGTCGCGACCACGAAACAACGACAGGGAGGGCCACCCGTGGCAATCACGCAACCTCACGACGGCTCCGCCGGTGACGAGGCATTCCGGATCGAAACCCACGGCATCGACTTCATTACGGAGAGCGAGCGATGGGCCACGCCCCGCAATATCGGCGCCATGTGGACAGGCTCGGCGATCAACGTCGAGTACTTCATCTACGGCGCCTTGCTGATGGGCTTCGGCTTCAAGTTCTGGACCGCGATCAGCATCATCGTGATTGGCAACCTCTCGTTCTTCTTCGTCGGTCTCGCCTCTTTGCAGGGTCCCGAAACCGGCACGACGGCCTTTGCCATCAGCCGCGCCCCCTTTGGCTCGCGAGGATCGAGGATCGTCTCCTTCTTCAACTGGATCACCCAGCTGGGCTTTGAGACCGAGGGTCTGATCCTGATCGTCGGCGCCGCCATCATCCTGTGCCAATTCGCCAACATCCACGTGAGTAGCGCCCTGAAGGTGATCTTCATCATCCTGGCCGCGGCGATCCAGGCCATCGTCCCCTACCTGGGCCACGCCACGATGGTCAAGGTCCTGCGAGCGCTGATCATCCCGTTCGGGGCGATCTTCGTCCTACTGGCGATCTTTGACTTCAAGCACGGCAAGGCGAGCTTCGCCGGTTCGGGCTTCGCCAATGGGTGGGAGATCTACACCGCCGGCCTCGCTTTCGTCATCGCGCTCTCGGGACTCGGATGGACCGAGTGCGGCAACGACTACACGCGCTACCTCCCGCGCGAGTCCTCCAAGGCCGCGACGGTTGGCTGGATCTTCCTTGGCACCGCGCTGCCCGAGGTCGTCATGATGATCCTCGGTGCCCTCACCTTCACCTTCCTGTCGTCGACTGCGCAGGTCGCCGCATGGAATGGCAACAACCCCTTCAGTGCCCTCTACGGCCAACACTTCATCCCTAGTTGGGTCGTCGTCGTCTTCTTGATGTTCTCGATCGTCCAGCTCTTCGGAATCAACTCGCTCGACCTGTACTCCTCGGGCGTGTCGCTGCAAGCTATGGGAGTCCATCTCAAGCGCTACCAAGCGGTCGTGCTCGACTCGATCATCGCGTGCCTGTTGACCATCTGGGCGACCTTCCAATCGACATTCTCGCTCTACATGAAGGAATTTGTCGGCGTCATCATCTTGTGGATCGCGCCGTGGTTTGGCATCTTGATCACCGACTGGTTGATGCGCAGGTATCGTTACAACGCCGCCGAGCTGCAGCGCACTGACGCGGGGGGCCTCTACTTCGGTCGCAGTGGCGTCAACTGGAACGCCATCGTCGCCTTTGTCATCGGCGTCGTCTGCGCCACACTGGCGTTCTCCAAGGCGCCGCCGCCCGTCAACTTCCCCTTCCACTGGATGACGCCCATCTCCAATCATTACGGGGCGTCGTGCGCAGCGAACCCCGTCAAGGGAGTGTGCACCGCCGGCTGGTACGGCGGAGCCGACTTCTCGATCCCCGCCGGCATCATCATCGCCGGCCTCGTCTACTTCGCCCTCGAGAAGGCGACGGGCAACGTCGCGCGCCAGGTCGCCCGACAGAAGGAACTCGAACCCCAGCTCTAGTCGAACGATCGCCCCGGTCGCCTCGCGAGGGCGCCGGGGCGTCGCCGCGTCCGACGTTCGCCCAGGTGCCCATTGGTCACGAGAATGATCGGATCCGCCTCGATCGACGCCGTTGGGCACCGGAGCATCGGCGAGTGCGCCACGTGGCACACGGCTTCGACGTTGTTCGCATCGGGGTCGCGCACGAACGCCCCGAAGTAGTCGGAGTGATACTCGCTCGAGCGCTTGAGACGGTGGAGAACCTCGGCACCGCACTTGACGGCTTCGTCGTAGATCCCCGTGAAGCCGACCGAGCGTCCTGCGCGACGACGATGTGCGACTCGCGAAACTCGTCACCCGTGGTGCGTGGTCCGGTCCAGAAGGTCGCCTGGGGGGACTCGCGTCCGATGTCGTCGCCGACCTTCGTCACGCGCGACGCCACGACGCGCGAGAACGGAGTCATCGAAGGCGGCGCTCGCGATAACGTCGGCACACCGTAGGGCGAGATAGTTGATCAAGAACGCATTTGGTTACGGGCTCATTGCCCACGGGCAGTCGCTTCGACGGCCTCCGTCTCGCCCCCTGCACACATTGGTCGTCGCACCCTCGTTACGTGTCCGTCGCTCGGTCGCTGCTCTCACAGGTGGTCACCAAGGCGAGCCCCCTCGGGCACAAGCCGGGTTGATCGGTACGTCGAGAGCATGCTCCACACTCATTATGTGCACGGACCTCGGTGGCCGTCGCCGCCATATCGACCGTCGGTGCGACTCGTTCGAAGGACTAGCCCACCCAATCTTCGACGAAGCCGCCGTCGCCATCGGGGCGAAAGAGGGGGATCGACGCCAGGGCGTGCACCCGCGACGAGTCCTCGCCCAGCGCGCCACGCCACTGCGAGCCTTCGGTGACCAGGGTGCCGATCGCCACCACGTCGGCGCCGATCGAGCGCAGCAGGCGTAGCGCCGCACCCGTGGACGCTCCCGTCGAGATCACGTCGTCGACGATCGCCACGCGGCGGCCCGCGACGTCGGGGATGCGTACGCGATCGAAGAGCAGTCGCTGGTGAGCGTCGGTCGTGATCGAGCGCACGGGCTCGCTCACGGCGTCGGCGAGGTGGATCTTGGGGGTCTTGTGCAAGATCACGTACTGATCGAGTCCGAGGGCGCGCGTCACATCGATCGCCACGGGGATCCCCATGGTGGCGACGGTCGCGACGATCTCGATGTCGTGGGGAGCGATGAGTCTCGCCAGCTCCTCGCCGGCGCGGTGCATGAACTGCACCCCCATGTCGACGGTGATCAGCAGCGCCAACGCCAGTTCGCTCGAGAGGGACACCACCGGCAATTCGACGCGCTGGCTGCCGATCGAGACCGGATACGTTGATGGACTCACGGACTTGGAGCATACTGAACCCGTGAACCTTCGTGAACCGCTCGACCTCGTCCTCGCCGCCGACATGCTCGCCGTCGCGCGCGAGGAGGCCCGCGCGGGATTGCGCGAGGGCGGCATCCCCATCGGTGCCGCTCTCTTCACGCGTTCGGGCCAACTCCTGGGCGCGGGACACAATCGCCGGGTGCAGGACGACGACGCGTCGGTGCACGCCGAGACCGACGCCTTTCGTCGCGCCGGGCGGCGCCGCGACTACGCCGCGACCGTGATGGTCACCACGCTCTCACCGTGTTGGTACTGCTCGGGGCTCGTGCGCCAATTCAACATCGGCGCCGTCGTCATCGGCGAGGCCGCCAACTTCCACGGCGGACACGAGTGGCTCGCGGAGCTGGGTGTCGAGGTCGTCGTGCTCGGCGACGACGCCTGCACCACGCTGCTGGGCGAGTTCATCACCGATCACCCCGAACTCTGGTACGAGGACATCGGCCTCTGATCAGCGAACGGGCGGTCCGAAGAGTCGGTCGCCGGCGTCACCCAGACCGGGCGTGATGTAGCCGATGTCGGTCAACTCCTGGTCGAGGGCTGCGGCGACGATGCGCACGTCCTGGTGCGCGGCACGCACCGCGGCGAGACCGGGTTGCGCGGCGATGAGGCACAGCGCCGTGATCTCGCCGGCGTTGCGCTGACGCAGCATGTCGAGCACCTGGATGAGCGAGCCCCCCGTGGCCAGCATCGGATCGCACAGCACGACCGGTGCGCGCTCGAGGTCCTCGGGCAGGCCGTCCAAGTAGACGTCGGCGCGTAGCGTCGTCTCGTTGCGGCGCAGTCCCACGAGACACACGCGGTGCCGGGGCAGGACCTCCTGGACCGCGGGCGTCATGCCCAGGCCGGCGCGCAGGATGGGCACGATCACGAACTGAGTATCGATCCGCACCGCCGGTGCACCGTTCACGACCGGGGTGTCGACGGTGGTGGCCGTGACCGGGATGTCGCGGAACGCCTCGTAGGCGAGGAACCGCGAGATCTCACCCGAGAGGCGCAAGAAGTCGGCGTTGGACGTGTCCTTGTCGCGGATCTGGCGGACCTTGTCCTCGACGATGGGGTGCTGAACGATGAGCGGAGTAGGCACGTGGTCACCTTACGCTCTTCTCGACGCCCGAGGCGGGCGCGCATCCACGTCACCGGCGCGACGAAGGGCGATCGTGACGCGACGTTACGATGACTCAGTGCCGAATCCCCCGCGCTCGCCCTCACGCGCGCCGGAGCCGTCGCCGGCCAATCCACTGGGCGGCGTCCATTCGACCTATCCCGGTCCCCGCGCAGGGATCTCGCGTGACACCTCGCTCTCGTGGTGGCGGCGGATACTACCGATCATCGCGTCGCACCGGGTGGCCTTCGTCGCGTCGATCAGCCTCTCCTTCGCGAGCCTCGTCTTCCAGACGCTGGTCCCCAACCTGCTCAACGGCGCCATCACCAATGCGGTGGCCCGGCACACGGCCTCCCTGCAGCGCGCGGTGATCGAGATCATCGCCCTGGGCCTCCTGGCCGGCGTCAGCGGGGTCCTCTCTCGTCACTACCTGTACCGCACGGCCTACGAGGTCGAGGCCGACCTGCGGTCCCTGATCTACGAGCATCTCACGTGGCTCAGTTTCAGCTTTTACGACCGCGTCCAGTCCGGTCAGCTGATCAGCCGGGCCAACTCCGACATTCGTAGTGTCCAGATGTACTCCACCTTCGCGCCCCTCATCGTGGTGCAGACCTTCATCGGCGTGCTGGCCTTTGGCTTCATGCTGCGTATCGATCCACTACTGGCGTGCATCGCGATGGTCGTGATGCCCATCCTCTACGTCGTGGGCATCAAGATGCGCCGCGTGCTGTTCCCGATCTCCTGGATCACCCAGGCCCGTCTGGCCGACGTGGCGACCATCGTCGACGAGAACGTCAACGGGGTGCGCGTCGTCAAGTCCTTCGCCCAGGAGGAGGCGGAGATCAACCGATTGGCCGACGCCGCCGAGCGGGTCGCCTGGGCCTACGTCAAGGACGCCCAGATCCGCGGACAGTGGTCACCGTGGCTGCAGAACCTGCCCCAACTGGGACTGGCGCTGGTCCTGGCCTTCGGGGGGATCATGGTCATCCACGGCACCCTCGGCGTCGGGGCGATCCTGGCGTTCAACGCCTACCTCTTGATGCTCCAAGCCCCCTTCATGATGCTGGGACAGCTGGTGATGATGGGCCAACGCGCCAAGGCCAGTGCCGAACGGATCTTCGAGATCCTCGACGAGCACCCCGAGGTGGTCGAACGCCCCGGGGCGTACGACCTCGTCGACGTGAGGGGCGCGCTCGACTTCGAGCACGTGAGTTTCGGCTACGGGCCCGACCTCGAGGTCTTGAAGGACTTCGACCTGCACATCGACGCCGGTGAGACCGTCGCTCTCGTGGGGCGCACCGGCTCGGGCAAGTCGACGGTCGCGCGCCTGGCCACGCGCTTCTACGACGTCACCGAGGGCGCCGTGCGCGTCGACGGGCATGACGTGCGCGACGTGACCATGTGGTCGCTTCGCCAGAACGTCGGGGTCGTGTTGGACGAGCCGTTCCTCTTCTCGGTCACCGTGGGCGAGAACATCGCCTACGGCGTGCCCCACGCCTCGCTCGACGAGATCGAGGCCGCCGCGCGCGCCGCGGCCGCCCACGACTTCATCACGACGCTGCCCGACGGCTACGACACGGTGGTCGGCGAGCGCGGGTACACGCTGTCGGGAGGACAGCGTCAACGGATCGCCATCGCGCGCACGCTCCTGGTCAATCCGCCGGTCCTGATCCTCGACGACGCCACGAGCGCGATCGACGTGCACGTCGAGTCGATGATCCACGAGGCCCTGGGCACCCTGATGTCGTCGCGTACGACCCTGGTGATCGCGCACCGGATCTCCACCATCGCCCTGGCGCGACGCGTCGTCGTGCTCGACGAGGGACGCGTCGTCGCCGACGGCACCCACGACGAATTGTTGGCCGGCTCGCGCCTGTACGCCGAGATCCTGGCCCAGACCATGGTGGAGGGTCACTGATGGCCTGGGGCGGCGGATGGGGCGGCGGGGCGATGTTCGCGGGACGAGGCTCCGGGTCGGGGCTGCCCTTCGGCGGCATTCCGAGCGAGCTCGCCGACGAGGCGGCGAAGCTGCTCGCGAGCGAGCCGGCTCGCGAGCCGTCGTCGATCCGCTTCCACCAGCGTCCCCGCGAGAGCGAAGCTCAGAGCCTGACGCTCGTGCGGATGTTGCGCGAGCACCCGCGCCTCGTCGTCTACGGTTCGCTCCTGGTCATCGGGACCAGCCTGTTGCTCCAGACCGGTCCGTTGCTCACCGAGTACGCCATCAACAACGGCATGCTGGCGGGACACCATTCGGTGAGCGTGGTCATGGCGTGCGCGACCCTCTATCTGGTCCTCGCGGTGCTCTCGGCCTACGGACAGCGCGTCCAGGCGACGGTGACCGGCACCCTGGCGTCGCGCATCATGCACGACTTGCGCATTCGCGTCTTCACCCACTTCCAACGGCTCAGCCTGGACTTCTTCAGCGACGAGAAGGCCGGCGTCTTGATGAGCCGTATGACGAGCGACATCGAGAACCTCCAGCAACTCATCCAGGACGGCATCAGCTCCTTCGCCCTCCAGGGGCTCACGATGATCGTCATCACGGCGGTGCTGTTCAGTCTCGACGTCACCCTGGCCACGTGGACCGTATTGCTGGTCGTGCCGCTACTGGTGATCTTCTCGATCTGGTTCCACCGGGCCTCCGAGGCCGGCTACCTGCTCAGCCGTGACCGCATCGCCAACGTGCTCGCGGACCTGTCCGAGTCGCTCTACGGCATCCGGGTGGTCACCGCCCACAACCGTCAACGGCGCAACATCACCAACCACCGCCACGTCGTGGGGGCGTATCGCGACGCGAACTTCTTCACCGGACGCGTCAACGCCGTCTACGGGCCGGCCACCATCATGATCGGCGTCCTGGGCCAGGCGTTACTACTCGGCATCGGCGGCGACATGGTGGTGCGACACCAGCTCAGCCTGGGCGCGCTGGTCGCCTTCTTCTTGTACCTCAACCGCTTCTTCCAGCCGATCCAGCTCCTGGTGCAGCAATACAGCTCGCTCCAGCAGGGCCGATCGTCGGTCATCCGCCTACGTGAACTCCTGGCGACGACGCCGAGCGTCGACGAGTCCGACGACGCTCTCGAGCTCGCGACGATCGAGGGGCGCCTCACCTTCGAGCACGTGAGCTTCGGCTACGACCCCCAGCGCCCGGTGCTCGAGGACGTCAATCTCGAGATCGCCCCGGGTGAATCGGTGGCCTTCGTCGGACCGACGGGGGCGGGCAAGTCGACGCTGGCCAAACTGGCCAACCGTTTCTACGACCCCACCGCGGGACGGGTACTGGTCGATGGCGTCGACGTGCGCACGGTGACCCTACGATCGCTGCGATCCCAACTCGGCGTGGTGCCCCAGGAGCCCTTCCTCTTCGCCGGTTCCATCCGTCACAACCTGCGCTTCGGACGAGCGGGCATCACCGACGCCGAGATCGACGAGGCCGTGGAGGTCGTGGGTCTGGGCGAACTCATCGCGCGCCTGCCCGACGGACTCGACACGGTGGTCCACGAGCGCGGCCAGACGCTCTCCTCGGGTGAGCGCCAGTTGCTCGCGCTGGCGCGCGCGTTCCTCGCCCGGCCCCGGGTGCTCATCCTCGACGAGGCCACGTCCTCACTGGACCTGCGAAGTGAGACGATCATCGAGCACGCCCTCGACCGACTGCTCGAGGGTCGTTCCGCCATCTTGATCGCGCACCGACTCACCACCGCCCAGCGCGCCGATCGCATCGTGGTCATCGACGACGGGGGCATCCGAGAAGTCGGCACTCCCGCCGAACTGGTGGCGCGTTCGGGCGCCTACGCCGCCATGTACCACGCCTGGCTGGCCTCCGGGGGACGTGACGCCACCCGCTGAGACGGGGTCGTCGGCCGATGGGACCTTCGATTCCCCACGGGTGCCACCAACTCCCCTACGCTGGTCTCGAGGACGACAAGGTCCTCCCGTTCAAAGGCTGGTGACAACGTGGTCACGCGTCCCCATGAGACCGGACCAGAGGATTTCAACCCCTGGACCCACGTCTCGTCATTGATTGAACGAGCGGGACACCTGCTCCAACTCGACGACGGGATGATCAAACGCATCATCACCCCCGAGAGGATCTTGGAGGTGGCCGTTCCCGTGCGCCTCGATTCGGGTGACGTCGAGATGTACACCGGCTGGCGGATCCAGCACGACACGTCGCGCGGTCCGGGCAAGGGGGGCATCCGGTTCCACCAGAGCGTCAACGTCGACGAGATCGCCGCGTTGAGCGCCGACATGTCCATCAAGTGCGCCGTCGTCAACATCCCCTACGGCGGTGCCAAGGGTGGCGTCCGGGTGGACCCGACCCAACTCTCGCGCGGCGAGCTCGAACGGCTCACTCGACGCTACGCCTTCTCGATCGCACCGGTGATCGGACCCGAGACCGACATCCCGGCCCCCGACGTCAACACCGACCCCCAAGTCATGAGTTGGATCATGGACACCATCACGATGCTGCGCGGCTACTCCGCCCCCGGCGTGGTCACCGGTAAGCCCCTGGCCATCGGGGGGACCATGGGGCACGCGGGGGCGACGTCGCTCGGTGTGACCATCTGCACGCTGGCGTTGTTGAAGAACCTGGCCCGTTCCCCCGAGAACGAGCGGGTCATCGTCCAGGGTTACGGCAAGGTGGGCGCACCCCTGGTGCAGATGTTGAGCGATCGTGGGATGAAGGTCGTTGGCGTGGCCGACGTCAGGGGGACGATTCACGTGCCCGACGGGATCGACCCCGCGGCCCTCGCGCGCCACTACGCCGAGGCCGGCACGGTCGTGGGTTTCGAAGGCTCCGACGCGGTCGGCACCGACGAGTTCTGGGCCCTCCCCGCCGACGTCGCCATTCCGGCGGCCCTGGGTGGTGTGGTCACCGAGAAGATCGCCGAGACGATCACCGCGTCCATCGTCGTGGAGGCCGCCAACGGCCCCACCACGGGCGAGGGGGCCGCCGTGTTGCACGACCGCAACATCCCCGTGGTCCCCGACGTGCTGGCCAACGCCGGTGGCGTCGTGGCGTCCTACTTCGAGTGGGCCCAGGACCTCCAGGGTTACATGTGGGAGAAGGAACTCTTCCAACAGCGACTCGAGAAGACGATGCACGCGGCCTTCGACGCCATCTGGATACGACACGGTGAGCTCGGCGTCAACCTGCGAGAGACCGCGCTGGCCGTGGGGGTGGAACGGATCGCCGAAGCGACGCGACTGCGGGGGCTCTTCCCGTGAGCCTCGCGGAGGCGACGTGACCAAGGAGGAACCCACCGTCGAGGAGCTGCGAGAGCTCGTCGACGCGCTGCGCGAGGAAGTGGCCCGGCTCCGCGAGGAGCTGCGTCGCGCCCGTCGCGACCACCACGAGGTGCCCCCGCACTATCTCTAGGTCGCGGCGGGGATGCGACAGGTGACGGTATTCGTCGCCGACAGCACCTGCGCGGCCGCCTGGACCAGCGCCGCGCGCGTGAGCGACCCGTGCGCGACCGCCGCGACGATGGCCGCGGTGGTCAGCGACGCCGTCTGCAGGGCGAGGCCGGGCGAAGCCGGATTTCCGTTGAGGACCTGGTCGACGCCGGCGCTCAGGGCCAGGACCGACGCCTGGGGCACACTGAGGTGACGCGCCGAGATCGCGCCGGCGCTGAGGGCGTCGGTCATGATCAGTCCAGTGAAGCCCAGGCCGCGACGCAGTTGGCTCACCGCGACGCTCGAGAGGCTCGCCGGGACCGTCGTCAGTCCCGGGACGGTCGCGTTGGACATCATCACGGCCCCGACGCCGCTGGCGATGGCCCGTCGAAACGGCACGAGCCCGGTGCGCTGCAGCACCGACCACGGTTGGGTGGTGGCGGGGCCGTTGTCGGTGTTGCCCGACGCGTAGCCGAGGCCGGGAAAGTGCTTGACGACGGCCACCACGTGGGCCGCCATCAACCCGGTAGCGAAGGCGGCGACGTCGACGCCGTCGCGGGTGGGCGAGGCGCCGAAGGACCGCAAGCCGTCGGGGTTGCTGGCCCCCGGCCACACGGCGCGACCGTCGACGTCGGCCACGGGAGCGAGGTCGACGTTGAGTCCGGCGCGCGTCATGGCCTCCCCCACGTGGCGCCCCTGAAAGTTGATGCGCGCCGGCGACATGTGAGCCCCCATGTCCTGGGCCCAGGGCCACGAGCCCACCAGGTTGGGGAAGCGGATGACGCCGCCGCCCTCGTCGTCGGTCATGATCATCGGCGTGCGCTGGTCGGGCTCGAGCCCCCGCAACGAGGCGAGGGTGCGCGGGAGCGTCGCGGGTGCGCTCG
>JABBOA010000066.1 GCA_019352075.1 Acidobacteriota bacterium
GGGACTTCTTGGTCGGGATGGTGGTGTTGCGCTCGATGATCTTGGTCATCACGCCGCCCTTGGTCTCGATGCCCAGCGACAGCGGCGTCACGTCGAGGAGCAAGATGTCCTTGACGTCACCCTTCAAGACACCGGCCTGGACCGCGGCGCCGATGGCGACCACCTCGTCGGGGTTCACGCTCTTGTTGGGCTCCTTGCCCGTCACCTTGGCCACGAGCTCCTGGACCGCGGGGATCCGCGTCGAGCCCCCCACCATGATCACGTGATCGATCTTGTCCAGGGTGAGTCCGGCGTCCTTGATGGCCTGGTCGAAGGGCGTGCGACAGCGCTCGACCAGCGAGGCGGTCAGTTCGTTGAACTTGGCGCGCGACAACTTGATGTCGAGGTGCTTGGGGCCCTCGGCGGTCGCGGTGATGAAGGGCAGGTTCACGGTGGTCTCTTGGACCGAGGACAACTCGATCTTGGCCTTCTCGGCCGCCTCCTTCAGTCGCTGCACGGCCATCTTGTCGGCCGACAGGTCGACCCCCTCGGTGTCCTTGAAGGTCTTGACCAGCCACTGCATGACCGCGTCGTCCCAGTCGTCGCCACCGAGGTGGGTGTCACCGTGAGTCGACTTCACCTCGAAGACGCCGTCGGCGATGTCGAGGACCGACACGTCGAAGGTGCCCCCACCCAGGTCGAAGACCAGCACCGTCTGCTCCTGGCTGCCCTTGTCGAGGCCGTAGGCCAGCGCCGCCGCGGTGGGCTCATTGACGATGCGCAGCACCTCGAGGCCCGCGATCTGTCCGGCCTCCTTGGTGGCGGTGCGCTGGGCGTCGTTGAAGTAAGCCGGCACCGTGATGACCGCCTGGGTCACCGTGTCGCCCAGGTAGGCCTCGGCGTCGCGCTTGAGCTTCTGAAGGATGCGCGCCGAGATCTCCTGGGCCGTGTACTTGGTGCCGTCGATGTCGACGTTCCAGTTCTCGCCCATGTGGCGCTTGACGGAGCGAATGGTCCGCTCGGGATTGGTGATGGCCTGTCGCTTGGCCACCTCGCCGACGAGTACCTCGCCGGTCTTGGAGAACCCGACCACCGACGGCGTCGTACGACCACCCTCGGCGTTCGGAATGACGACGGGTTCGCCCGCCTCCAACACTGACACCACCGAGTTGGTGGTACCGAGGTCGATACCGACTGCCTTAGCCATGAACTGCTCCTTCAATATCTTGATCGTGTGCCCTGAACCCGGACCTTCCGAGCGCCAGACTTCGTAGACCATTCTACATACTTGAGTCTCTTCTTGTCAAGAAAACGTACACGTGAGGTATTAATTCTTGATCAAAACACTGAAGATATGGCGATTACTGGGTCGCCGCGCGCGCCGAACTCGAATTGGGGTGGTCGAGCCCGTCTCACTACGATGATGACGTGCCCGATCTCATCCTCTTGCGTCACGGTCAGTCCGAATGGAACGAACTCAACCTCTTCACCGGGTGGCACGACGTCGACCTCACCGCGCAGGGCGAAGCCGAGGCCCGCACGGCGGGCGAACTCCTCGAGGCCGCGGGCCTCGACCTGCGCGTGCTGCACACGTCACTGCTGACGCGCGCCATCCGCACCGCGGAGATCGCGCTCTACGTGGCGGGCCGCTCCTGGCTGCCCGTTCGTCGCAGTTGGCGCCTCAACGAACGCCACTACGGCGACCTGACCGGCAAGGACAAGAAGGAGACCGCCGAGACCTTCGGCATGGACCAGCTCAAACTCTGGCGCCGTTCCTACGACGTGCCGCCGCCACCGATGCCCGAGGGCGACCCGAGGTCCAACCGCCTCGACCCGCGCTACCGCGACGTCGACCCCCACAAGATCCCGATGACCGAATGCCTCAAGGACGTGGTCGCGCGCGTCACGCCCTACCTGAGTGACGTGATCGCCGAGGACCTGCGCGGTGAGGGCGTGCGCGGCGGAGCCGTCCTGGTCGTCGCCCACGGCAACTCGATCCGCGCCCTGCGCAAGGTTCTCCAGAACATCGACGACGACGACATCGCCGAGCTCGAGATCCCCACGGGCATCCCCTACCTCATGAAGCTCGACGAGTCCCTCGAGGTCGTCGAGGCCGATTACCTCGGGGACCCCGCCGCCGCGGCGGCCGCCGCGGCGGACGTCGCACGACAGGCGGGTTAGCACCGACGCGGTGTCGCATCCGTCGCCGGCCGCGTTTTCGCCCGCGACGCTTTCGCCCGCTACGTTGTCGCCGTCGATGGTGTCGACCTTCGTGCGCACCCGGATGGCGTCATCACCCGAGCGGGTAGATTTTCCTACGCGGGCGAGGAATGAGGGATTTCACCGATGGACACCAACGATCGACCGACACCGAACGCCACACCGCGCGACACATCGGGCGACACACCGGGCGCCGCGTCGAGTGATCACGACCGTGAGAACGTCTCGTGGTTGCGCCGCGGTCCGGGCTACGTCGTCATCGGCGCCCTCGCGTTCGTGGTGGTCATCGCGGGCTTCGTCGCGGTAGCGGCGAACCACTACCGCAACCAGCAGAACCAGCCGCCGCGCCTCACCGGTGTCCCCGCGAGCGTCTCAACATCGATCGCCGACTTGATGGCACTCTCGCCCCTGCCCTCCAAGGTCGCACCTGATTTCACCCTCGTCAACCAGAAGGGCCGCACCACGTCACTGGCCAGCCTGCGCGGCAAAGCGGTGGTGCTCGAGTTCATGGACCCCAAGTGCACGGACATCTGTCCGATCGTCTCGCAGGAATTCGTGGACGCCTACCACGACCTCGGCGCCAAGGCCCAGCACGTCGTCTTCGTCGCGGTGAACGTCAACCAGTACCACGAGCGCGTGGCCGACGTCGCGGCGTTCTCGCGGGAGCACCAGCTCAACACCATCTCGTCGTGGCTCTTCTTGACGGGATCGACCGCCGCGCTGCAGGCGGTATGGCACAACTACGGCATCGAAGTCATCTCGCGCGGTCCGAACGCGGACGTGGTGCACACCTCGAGCATCTACTTCATCGACCCGAGCGGCCACGAACGATTCTTGGCCAACCCCGTCGTCGATCACACCAGCGCGGGCGCGTCCTTCCTGCCGGGCGGCCAGATCACCTCGTGGGGCCAGGGAATATCCCTGACCGCTCGCGCCCTCATCCCCTCCTGACGCGAGTAGTGCGGGGGCGTCGAGCGGGGCGCGATTCGCGCCGTGGTGCTCGTCGCCACGAACGCACTCAGTATCCCTGTTTCTTCAAGAACGCGTGCAGTTGAGCGATGAAGGCCTCGCCCTTCACCGACGGCTCCATTTGGCCGTTGAGGTGCCCCGCCACGGCCTGTTGGTGCAAGAACCGATTCGCCGCCGCGGCCCGACCGAGCAAGTACTCGTCGGCGGCCCACGCAGCGATCACGCCGACGGAGTCCTGGTAGTGCGTGGACGCCTGGGCGTAAAACGCCGTGAGGAAGACCTTCGCGTCCTTCTTGATCAATGCCGGATACTGACGCGTCACGTTGCGGACGTGTCCGTGCGACAGCCGTTCGATCTCGAGGGGCAGACCCGAGGCCGCGTAGTCGGTGAACTCGTAGGCGAAGGCGTCATCGGCGGTCACGAAGGCGCCGTAGGGGCTGCCGGGCAGCCTCTCGATCCGAGCGCCCGGATCGCCCAGATACAGTTCCACGGTCGCGAACTTCGTCGGCGTCCGGTGCTCGACGATCAGATCGATGTAGCAGCAGTGCGCGCCGCCGCTGTAGAGGCCCAGGACCACGTCGGGCAGTCCCGGCTCGAGTCGCACGACTTGTAAGGGGTTGCCGTTACTGGGGTAGTAGGTGGCTTGGGGCCAACAGAGGCGCCCGCAGAACTTCGTGATGACCGGACCCCGGTACACCACTCGTCGCGCGTTGGTGACCGTGATGGTCGTGCCGTGGGGATTCGTGTCGCTCCCGCGGTAGGTGAGCGTCGCCGCCACCGGACCCAGCGACGCCCGGTAGGTGGCGGCCGACGCGGGCAGCGCACCCGCGACGACGACGAGGCTCAGGGCGAGCGCGCTCAACGACGAGAGGCGACCGGCGTATCGGCGACCGAGTGCCCCACGGCGACCACTCGATCGGCGGGGAATGAGGCGAGAAGTGGGGAAGTATCGGTTGGTCACGCAACATTATGGCGCCAACCCCCCGAGACTTACCAACCGATCCACAAAATTACGAGGTCACGCAGGGACGCCGGGGGGGGCCGGCGTCCCTACGAAAATCGCCTAGACCGCCTCGGGTCCGCGTTCGCCCGTGCGCACGCGCACGACGTGCTCGATGTCGGTGACCCAGAGCATGCCGTCACCCACGGTGTCGGTGCGCGCGGCGTTGGCCACGGCGTCGACCACGGCGTCGGCGAGCTCGTCGGTCGTCACGATCTCCACCTGGAGCTTGTCGACGAAGTCGAACTCGTACTCCTTGCCCCGGTAGATCTCGATGTGACCGCCGGTGCGCCCGAAGCCCCGGACCTGACTGACCGTCATGCCCGAGACGCCGCACTCGCGGGCCGCGACTTTGACCTCATCCAACTTGAACGGCTTGATCACTGCGCTGATTAACTTCATGTCGCTCCTTAGATGTTGTCCGAGTGAGAATGGCTGGGGGTCATGACGGGCTCACCGAAGGTGGGCTCGGGGAAGGCCTCCTCCTCGTGGATGGCGATGTCACCGATGGCGAGGACCTCGTCGGATTCACGTAGGCCCACGGTCTTCTTCACCACGAAGAAGATCAGCGCGGTCATCGCCGACGTCCAGCCGATGACCCACACGGCCGCCAGGAACTGCTCCCAGAGCTGGTGGAAGGAGTGCCCGTAGAACCAACCCGCCACCGAGAAGCTACCCGCCGCGTCGTAGACCTTGCCGACGACACCGTACTCGATCATGTGCGGGTCGGCCAGGATCCCGACCAGCAAGCCGCCGGTGAGGCCCGCGATGCCGTGGGTGTAGACCACGCCCATGGCGTCGTCGACCTTGGAGAAGGGGCGGACCTTGGAGAGGTAGTTCCAGGCGAACCACACGATGACGGTCGCGATCAGACCGACCAGCATGGCGCCCGTGCCGTTGACCCAGCCGGCCGAGGGGGTGATGGCCACCAGGCCACAGAGCATCCCGTTGAGCGCGCCGAGGAACGTGGCCTTCTTCTGCTTGGTGAAGAGCATGTCCATGGACATCCACACCAGCAGACCCACGGCGGTGGCGACGTTGGTGTTGAGCACCGCCGAGGCCGCGTCGGCCCCCGCGTAGAACGGGTCACCACCGTTGAAGCCGTTCCAGCCGAGCCAGACGATGCCGATGCCGACCGCCACCATCATCAGGTTGCTCGGAAAGGCGTTCTCACGGTCCTGCCAGCGCCGCGGTCCCACGATGGCCGCGCCGACGAACGCGGCGCAACCGGCGCTCAGGTGGATGACGTAACCACCCGAGAAGTCGACGGCACCCTTCTGGGCGAAGAAGCCCCCACCCCACAGCAGTGCCGCGTTGACGCAGTAGACCATGGTGATCCACAGCGGCACGATCAACAGCCACGCCTTGAACTTGAGTCGCCCCACCAGGCCGCCGAGGAAGAGCAGCGGCGTGATCGCGGCGAACACGAACTGGAAGTACACCAGGGTCGCCGTGGGGAAGTGGAAGGGGATCAGCGTGTTCGCGCCGGAGATCGCCTGACCCTGTTCGGCGAACGCCGAGACGATCGGGTGGAAGTGACCGATGAACCCGCTCCAGAACGAACCCGTGGGTCCGAAGTGGGCTTGGGGGCCGAAGGCCATGTTGTAACCCCAGAGCATCCACACGACGAGGGTGAGGGCGAAACCGGTGAAGCACATCATCATGGTGTTGACGATCCACTTCTTTCGCACCAGACCGCCGTACAGCACGGCGAGACCCGGGAGGCTCATGAGCCCCACCAGGGTCGCCGAGATGAGTTGCCAGGTGTTGTCGGCCGGATTGAGCCAATGGGGATAGGGAATGTTGGTGGCCGCAAACAGCACATCCACTCCTTCTGGTCGGAGAGGGCGACGCTGACCTCAAGTTGTTCACTTCAGTGTGACCAGTGAGGATTTCTGTTTCGTTAGCGCCGTGTTTCGTGCGTGTGAACTCGACGTCGTCGCAACGTCAGTCGCTCAGAGGAAGGACCGCTCGATCAGTTGCGAGATGTCCAAGACGCTCACGTCATCCCCCCGCCCTTCGCCCTTGACGGCGTCGTCGAGCATGATCAGGCAGAAGGGGCAGGCGGTGCCCACCACGTCCGCCCCGGTCGCGAGCGCCTCCTCGGTGCGCTCGACGTTGACGCGCTTGCCGATGGTCTCCTCCATCCACATGCGCGCTCCCCCGGCCCCGCAGCAGAAGCCCTTCTCGCGGTGACGCGTCATCTCGACCGACGTCGCCCCGGGCACCGCGTCGATCACCGAACGCGGCTCGTCGAAGACCCGGTTGTGGCGCCCCAGGTAACACGGGTCGTGGTAGGTGACGGTGCCCGAGAACGACGCCCCGGGGGTGAGCCGACCACTGGCCACGAGATGACTCAACAACTCCGAGTGGTGGATGACCTCGTAGTTCCCGCCCAGTTCGGGATACTCGTTCTTGATGGTGTTGAAGCAGTGCGGACAACTGGCCACGATCTTGCGCGCACCCACAGCGTCCAAGGTGGCGATGTTGGCCTTGGCCATCTCCTGGAACAAGTACTCATTGCCCATGCGCCGCGCGGGGTCGCCACTGCAGGACTCGCGCGGACCCAGGACCGCGAAGTTCACGCCGGCGCGGTGCAGGACGCGCGCGGTCGACTCGACGGTCTTGCGGGCGCGCTCGTCGAGCGCCCCGGTGCAGCCCACCCAGTAGAGGTAGTCGACGTCGTCGGGGATGATTCCCTCGATGACGGGCACCTCGAAGTCGAGCGACGTCGTCCAGTCCAGGCGCTTGGAGGAACCCATGCCCCACGGGTCCCCCTGGTTCTCCAGGTTGCGCAGCAGTAGCGCGGCTTCGCTGGGGAAGCGACTCTCCATCAATACCTCGTAGCGGCGCATGTCAATGATGGCGTCGATGTGCTCGATATCGACCGGGCATTCCTGCACGCACGCGCCGCAGGTCGTGCAGCTCCACAGCACGTCGGGGTCGATGACCGTGGGCACGAGCGTCGCGACATCGCCGTCGCGAGTTGCGCTCAACAACCGGTCCGCCGAGGCGAACATGTTCTCCCTCAGTCCCATGATCAGCAGTTTGGGGCTGAGCGGCTTGCCGGTCGTCCACGCGGGACACACCGACTGGCACCGCCCGCACTCGGTGCAGGTGGCGAAGTCGAGCATCTGCTTCCAGGTGAAGTCCTCGACGTGTCCGGCCCCGAACACGGTGTCCTCGGTGACGTTCTCCATGTCCATGTCGGGCGTCTTGTCGAGGGCACCCAGGGCGCGAGGCCGTCGCGAGGCGCCGATGTTGATGGGCGCCAGGAAGATGTGCAAATGCTTCGAATACGCGACGAAGACGAGGAATCCCGCGATGACGCCGATGTTGGCGAGCAGCAGCACCGCCTCGAGCACCGAGTTCACGCCACTGCCGAGCGGGGCCATCCACGTGGCCAGGAGATGCGAGGAGAAGGCCCACTGGGACTGAGCGAAGGGGAAGTGACCGGTGTTGACCTGCGCCGCGCGATAGCCGAGCAGGGTGAGAATCACCAGGGCGATCATGCCGAGTACCGCCCAGGCCGCTCCCGTGTGCGAGCCGTAGAAGCGGCTCTGACGACTGCGTCGCGAGGGGGCCTGGACCAGTCGGATGACCGCGAAGACCACCAACGACACCAGGACCGCCGTCGCGAAGAAGTCCTCGACGAAGGCCAGCCAGTTGCTGCGCCCGATCAAGGGGATGTGGAAGTCGCGGTTGAAGAGCGCGCCGTAGGCCTCGATGATCGTCGTGAGGAGGACGAAGAAGCCCCACATGGTGAAGAAATGGGCGAGCCCGGGCACGGTCCAGCGAAGGAGCTTCCTCTGCCCCGCGACTTCGACGATCTCGGCGTCGGCCACGCGTCGAAGACCGCGCCAGCGACGAGGTGCCCCCTGACCGCTCCTGATGAGTCGCGACAGCCACCAGAAACGCCGCCCGGCGACGACGAAGCAACCGAGGGTCAGGGCGAGTCCTACGATGACGCGCAACAGCATCTCACCCTCCTCAGAGGCGCCGCGACGCCTGGGCTCTTATTTCTTGAAGTTCTCGAAATAGCGGCTGGGCGTCGGACCGAGTTGTCCCCGATACTTCGAACCGAGTCCGCTCGCTCCGTAGGGGCGATCGGCGGGGGTCGTCATCTCGAAGAAACTGATCTGACCGATCTTCATCCCCGGATACAACGTGATGGGGAGGTTCGCCAGGTTCGCCAACTCCAAGGTGATGTGTCCGTCCCACCCGGCATCGATGAAGCCCGCCGTCGAATGGATGACCAGTCCGAGACGACCCAAGGAACTCTTGCCCTCGAGACGAGCCACCAAGTCGTCAGGAATGGCGACCCGCTCCTGGGTCGAACCCAGCATGAACTCCCCCGGGTGCAGGATCATCGGGCTCTCCGGACCCACGTCGATGAGCTCCGTGAGGTCTTCTTGGGGTAGTTTCACGTCAATCAAGCGCTGCGAGTGATTGCGAAAGACCCGGAACAATTGGTCGATGTGGAGATCCACCGACGAGGGCTGGATGCACTCGTCGCCCAGTGGATCGATGATGATG
This sequence comes from Acidobacteriota bacterium, assembly GCA_019352075.1. Lineage (GTDB taxonomy): Bacteria > Actinomycetota > Acidimicrobiia > Acidimicrobiales > RAAP-2 > RAAP-2. The sequence continues at coordinate 8,705 of JABBOA010000066.1, forward strand.
CGGCCGGCATCGATCGCTTCTTTAATGGAACGGTCCGAGAGCACCATAGTGGAACAAAGGCTAGTGCCATCCAAACGTTGCTCTGGACCGCACCGTCGATCGGACGGCTCGCGGCCCACTACTATAGTTCCCACGCGGGCGTAGTTCAGCGGCAGAACATCAGCTTCCCAAGCTGAGAACGCGAGTTCGATTCTCGTCGCCCGCTCCAATGCTTTTCGTCTACAACCCAATGATTACAAGAGTTTTCAGTTAACCAGTAGCGACCGTCGTTGACCGCTATTACCCAGTGTTACATGCCTATATATGCCCGTGGTATGCCCGTGGTATGCCTGAAATTTGGACCGGACTCCCAGCGCCGTCCGCTCTTGCGCGAAGTTTGACCGACCAAATGCTTCTCGATCCGAGCCCATCAACACACAACACTGCTCTATCCAATCTTGAGAGGTTCTCGCCAATTTGGGTCACTATATACTCCCCCTCTTCAGTCGTGAGAGTCAGATTCGTGATCGCCAATAGGGCGAGTTTTGGATGACTTCCGTTTCCTCGTAACGAGATCTATCACTCCCGTGGTGATAGACACAATCAGAGCTACACCCCCTATAACCGCCACCGCCCAGTGGCGTGACAAGTTGTGCTGAAGCCACCCAGCAATTACTACAAAAAGATGGGAGCAAGATATTTTGTCGGCGCTACGCGACATGGGAGTCAACCTTGGACCTGAGCGGATTGCGGGAAGGTTTAGCGGGTACACCGAATCTTGGATGCGAGAAGACTTTCCTGCGCGGACACTCAGAGAATTGATGGAGTTGGTATTAGAGGATGACGAAAGTTGAAGTTCAAGATTGTCGCAAGAGTGTCTGTTGTCACAATGGAATTTTGACCTTGCCGTCTTGTTACTTACCCCGCTTTAGAGTTTGGAACTCTCTAACGGTCATTTCATTTGGATCGGCCACGTAGGGTGATTGCGGAATCGTTGACGTGCAGAACAGTGGTGCTAACCAGATGCAAGTTTGTGCACTCGTTTTCGGACACGATTTTTGAACGGCCGCACCGTTGATATTGCTGCCGTTTACATCCATCCCGCTCAACGACATTGGTCACGTGAACGTGGTGCGGGCTGGCTAGAAGGAGCCGTCATATCATCAGTGTCGTCCCGTGGGTGGTAATAACGCCACGCGCTTCGCTTAATCTTGGCGAAGAAGGGGAAGTTCACTTCACAGTCGAGCGCAGGAGAAACCACGATGGCCTGGTCCAAGACGACGTTCTCGCGTAACGGCGCCCCGTGCAGTGGTTGCGGGGGAATGGTGCAGAAGGGTGCGGAGGGCTGGACGGACGCATCCCAGCTCAGGGGACAGCGTGTGCGCTGTTTAGCGTGCGGGCCCGCAGAGACGGTCATACCCACGCCAACAACGGATCCAGTAGCGGGCTCCTCGGCGTTACGTCAAGACAAGCGCCGCCGCGGCGACAATAACTTGAAGGGTGCCCAAGGGGAGTACCTCATGGGCACGTACCTGGCCGCGCACCTCGCCCCGGGAGCCCACGTCCTCACCGACCGTAAGGTGCCCGGCGACTCCGAGGCGAACATCGATCACGTCGTCGTCGCATCCACTGGGGTATGGATAATCGACTCGAAGAAATGGACCGGGGAGATCAGGTACCGCAGCCCCGGGTTCCCGAGCACCGACCCTCGCAGGTATCTCACGGTGGACGGGAAGGACCGGACCTCGGAAATCCCCAAGATCTACCGACTCGTGATCCCCGTGGCTCAGGTGATCGAGGATGGCAACGTTACGGTGCACCCGGTTCTGGCGTTCGTTGAGGCCATGTGGGGCATCAAGGAAGGCCTGCACTTCAAGAGAGGTAAAGGGCCCTATGAGCACGAGGGCGTCCTCATCTCTGGTGGGCACCACTTCATCGAACTCATCAACGCGTCCGGACCTCTGACACCCGATGCCGTGGAGGCACTCTGGCGAAGGCTGGATGCGGCAATGCCTCCTCGTTAACGGGGGATACCCGGCCAATTCAGTTCTGATTCTGAATCCCGCTTCAACCTGGAAGCCAAGTTAGAACCTGTCCTAACTTGTACTCTCCAGCATGATCAACAACTATCTAGGAACGATCCCGGCACCTTGAGAGTGTTCCAGAATGTCCAGGGACGTTTCTCAGCGTCCAGATTCGCTGGTCGGACAAAGTGGAACGTCCACCGACGTCCTCTCACGTTTGAATTCGTGGCTAGACAGTTGGCTAGACGCGGGCTCGTTTCAAGGTCAAGTCGCTATTCAATTTCGAGGGGCTGATGGTGAGGGGTTTGAGCTGCGGCTGGGTGACGAGAAGACAATTCCCCCGACGGTCCTCTCCCGTCATCGAATGAGGCCGGGGCTATCGTCATTGTGGGTATGAAGAGGGGGTCTTGATGGATTTGAGCGGGATCGGCTGGATGGGCGTTCGAAGTGCCAAGGCCGAGGAATTGGTGCGATTCTTCCAGAACGTGCTCTCCCTTGAGATCGCCCACAGCGAAGATGGGTTCTGGGTTTTCAACCTGAAGGACGGTAGTCAGATCGAGGTCTTCGCAGAAGCTTTCCCCGGCAATGAACACCTCACGACTGGCCCCGTCGTCGGATTCCTCGTCAACGACCTCGCCGCATCAATCGAGGAACTGAAACGCAACGGGGTCGAACTGCTTGGGGATCCCGGGCCCAGCTGGCAGCACTTCCGTGGTCCAGACGGCAACGTCTATGAACTCAAACAGCGAGGGCAGAGTGACGGTGACCAGTGAGTCCCTCGACGAGGCGTACGAACGACTGAGGAACACCGGCCCGGAATTCGAAGGGTGGCTCTCGAACCATGGACCAATGGCCGCCGACGCTCTCATCCGCATTGGCCACGAGGACGATCTCGAATCCTGGATTGACGGGTATATGGTTCGACTTGACGAGCGGCCTCGCGAACGCTGGCGCTTCGAGGAAGCCGAGTGGCAAGAATACCTCGGTGATCCGTCCCGCCTGGGCGACTGGCTGGCACTCTTCGACCGCCAAGTGATCTCAGAACCCTGGAAAGTCATCCTCGCACGGTGGTGGCCTCGGTTGATCCCCGGAGCCACCGCATCCGCGACCCATGGTCTGATTCGCACCGGCCACGCCGTTCGCGCCCTACTAGAAAGGGAGACC
>JABBOA010000067.1 GCA_019352075.1 Acidobacteriota bacterium
GACAATTCTCGCATCGGGCGTCAGGTCAGTGGTGGATTCTGACCCACGCACCTAGAGAATCAGAACTCAACATTGAACTGCCTAGGTCAGATGAATCGCAAATTGAAGAGAGTGGCCAACCCCGTTGAAATTCTTGTCAAATGGGACACGGTTCACCGAGCACCCCCAACAGTTTTCTCGTGGAACCATCTCGCGTTCTGGTTTCCCCAAGTTTCGAAGCTTTTTGGTTGTTGTGGCGAAGTGGTCCTCGATGGCACGATTGCGATCTGAGACTCAAGTGTTTTGAATATTTTTTGGTTCGCGACAGGCACCACTTGCGCGGGAATCGCTAGCAATGCTAGCATTATTTCCGGAGGTCAATGAGATGGCAGCTGTCAGTATTCGCAATCTGGACGAGACGGTTCGCGAACGTTTGCGTTTACGTGCTGCGGCGCACGGGCGATCCATGGAAGCAGAGATGCGCGCAATTCTTATGGCGGCAGTGGAAGAGCCGGGGGACAACACGAATGTTGTCGAATCCCTCGTTTACGGATTCGTCGCGCTGGGCGGGGTCGATCTAAATCTTCCACCCCGGTCCGATCCAACACGCGCAGCTGACTTCGGATCGTGATTGTCGTCGACACCAACGTCGTCTCGGAGCTGATGAAGATCAGTCCCTCAGAAATAGTCAAGAAGTGGTTTCTCCAGCAGGACTCGCGAGAAATTCGAATCACTTCGATCACCGTCGCCGAGATTCTGTACGGTATCGAACGACTTGCTTCTGGGAAGAGGCGGGAGGAGTTACGCGACGTTGCGCTAGGAATCTTTGGCGGCTTCGCCGAACAAATTCTTTCGTTCGACGCCGTGGCGGCTACTCACTATTCAAAGATTGTGACCAGTTGCGAAGAACAAGGAAATCCGATTAGCGGTTTCGACGCTCAGATTGCGGCGATTTGCCGTTGTCACGAGTCGCAACTTGCCACCCGAAACGAGAAGGATTTTGTTGGAGTGGGCGTGACCATCATCAACCCTTGGACTAATCAACGGGGCTAAGGCTACTGAGCACCCCCAACGGGATTCGAACCCGTGCCGCCACCTTGAAAGGGTGGTGTCCTAGGCCGCTAGACGATGGGGGCCAGAACTTCTCCGTACTTCAGGAACTACGTGGTCGGGCTGCCGGGATTTGAACCCGGGACCTCTGCGTCCCGAACGCAGCGCGCTACCAAGCTGCGCTACAGCCCGCGGCGAGTTACCCCGCAGCCCGATAATCCTAATAGGTCTGGAAGGTTGCCACCAAATGAGCGATACATGGCACGGGGGCAGCGACCGGTGCGCACTGAAACACCGGTGTCTCGAGGGGTGCGACGTAGGGGGCGGCACCCGTCAGGAGTGCTACTCGCCGCCGTCCAGGAGCAACGTTGGCTCGTGGTATTCGGCCACGATCTCACTGATGCGGCGCTTGGAGACGGACTGCACCCGAAAGCTCCAGTCCCCCTCGACGTAGACCGAGCCGGCGGCGGGGATCTCGCCGGCCAGGTCCAAGATGTAGCCCGCGAAAGTGACGTATTGCCCTTCGGGGATCTCGACGCCCAGGGCCTCTTCCACCTTGTCGACGTGGGTCTGACCGTCGACCAGCCAGCGCCCGGGTCGAATCTTGACGATGGTGGGCTCGTCGTCTTCGTCGAACTCGTCGCTCAGGTCCCCCACGAGTTCTTCGAGGATGTCGCGAATCGAGATCACGCCCGCCACGCCGCCGTGCTCGTCGAGTACCAGGGCGAAAGTGCGACGCTGCTCGCGCATCTCGCGGAGGCTCTCGAGCAGGTCCAGGGTCTCGGGCAGCATGAGTGGGCGACGGATCTTGCGAGCGATCTCGTTGGTCGAGGGTAGTGAGACGCCGATGGCGCGTTTGGCGGTGGTGGAGCGAAAGAGGTCGTTGACGAAGAGCACGCCCTCCACGTCGTCGAGATCACCTTCGACCACGGGGAAGCAGGAGTGTCCGGTGTCGCGCACCGCCTCGGCCACTGCCTCGGGCGTCACGGGGATGGTGAGGAAGACGACGTCCACCCGTGGGGTCATCACGTCGCGTAACTCGAGCGAACTGAGTTGGTCGACGCGCGCGTGAATCGCTGCCGCCTCGGGCGAGATACTCGACGTTTTTTGTCGGACTCCGACGCGCGCGCGGAACCGCGCGAGGCCGGGCGTAGGAGGCTGGTCCTTCATCCGGTAGCGCGCACCGTGGCGGGACGAAGGAAATCATCGTCGTACTCGTCGCCACGGAGCACCGTGCGCACGGCCGCGCGCACGCGTTGGGGGTCGAGCGGCTTGACGACGAACCCGTCCGCGCCCGCCCGCCGCGCCAGGAAGACGTCGGCGCGGCGATCGAGCAACATCAGCACCGCGGTCGGGTCACCCGGAAGGTAGGACTCGTCGTGGCGCAACTCCATGCAGATGGCGATCCCCCCCATGGCCCCGATTTGCAGGTCCGCCACCACGAGGTCAATCCCTCCCTGGCGCACCCGGCGCAAGACGTCGGGCCCCGTGGAGGCCTCCTCGATGACGAGGTCGGGTCCTTCGAGCATGGATCGAAGTTCCTGGCGGAGCGAAGGCACATCACTGGCGAGAAGAACGTTAGCCACGCTGTCAGCGTAGCAAGGCGCCAAATGGCCCGGCGGCGCCGGTTTTGCCTTGACGGGTCGACGTGGGTAGTCTGCGTGTGAGGGTCGAGGCAAGGGGTTGGTGATGGCGTTACAACGAGCCGAATGGACGGATGTCGCCGCATGTCGGGGTATTGAGAGCCACCTGTTCTTCCCGCCCGACGCCATGGAATCCAGGGAGGTGCGCTCGCGTCGAGAGCGCCAGGCCAAGCAGGTGTGTGCCGATTGTCACGTGCGCGAGGAGTGCCTCAGTAGCGCCCTCACGCAACGCGAGTCCTACGGGATCTGGGGCGGCCTCACCGAGGTCGAACGCCGCTCGCTACTGCGCCGCTGACTCCGACCATCCGAGTTGCGCGGGCGCCACGCGCACCAGGACCACGAAGAGGGCGAACGTCACGATGTGCACGCCCGTGCAGTAGATGCAGACGTTGTCGATGATGAGCAATTCGGCGTAGACCAGCCACAGCACGAAGATCATGCCCCCGAGGGACAAGACGAAACGTGCGACGTGCAGCCAGTAGTTGCGGATTCTCCAGGCTAAGGGTGAATTAATCACGGAGAAGACCAGAAAGTTGACGAGTCCCAGGACCGCCACGGGCACGCCCAGCACCCGCGACTGCGGCGACGTCGTCACCTTCTGGCAGTCAAAGATCCCCCCGAGGGAACATCCCTGGAAGACCTTGACCGCGAAGTGCTCGTAGGTGAGATACGACGCGAGACCGAGTCCGACGAGGCTGAGCAACCACGATGTGTAGATCGCCCAGCGCGGCACGGGCTGGAGCGCGCGCGGCATCTAGAGCTTCATAAAGGTCTTGGCGGCTTGTACGCCGGGCGAGCTGCACACGTTGGCGGGTCGCTGATTGGTCAGCGTGCAGATCGCGGCCGTCTGCTCGTTGGCCGCAGTGATGATGGCCTTGGTGATCGGACTCGTCGTGGCCGACAGGTTCGAGGCGATCTGGGTGCGGGTGAGTCCGGTCAGGAGTCCCGGGTTGTAACTGGCGCCCGAGACGAGGAACTTGTTACCCATCGAGATGAAGGGGATGGCGCCATCGTTGCTCGCGCTCATGTTGATGTACTTCGAGGTGTCGTACTTGGCGAAGATCGCCTGCTCCGCCTTGGTGGGCGTCATGAGTGGCCCGTAGGGGGGATTGCTCGCCGCGTTGTAGACGTTGTTGTATTCCTCGATGCCGCGAAAGGCGAGGTACTTCGAGGTGAACTTCGCCTTCAAGAACGTGAAGCTGGGGGTGTTGGCGTAGACGTCGACCGAGGAACTCTGCGTGTTGCCTAGTCCGGTCCACGTCCCGAACCTGCTCAGCGCCGCGATGGTGGCCCATCGTTCCGCGGCGCAGAACGGGCAGTACTCGGCGCCGACGTAGAGCACCTCGGGAACCGTCGTGCCGTCGGCCAATTTGGCACTCAGCGCCGGCTGGCCCTTGAGGGCGAGGGGTGCGGTGACCGAACTGTTCTCCGAGACGCCGACGGCGTTGTAGACCGACGCGGGGATGCCGGTCACCTGTCCCGCGGTGGTGGCGTCAGTGGCGACCCACACGCCGGAGTTGGTGGAGGTCGGCCCCCCACTCACGACTTTGACGATCACGAGGGTCGCGACGATGACCACGACGACGCCGACGGCCACCCAGGTGAAGAGACCGGCGGGCCGACCACCCGCAGTGGCAGCCGCCTTCGACGAAGTTGACTTGGGGGCAGAAACAGTCTTGGCCACGATGCTCCTTGATACTGGCTTTCCTCCAAACTTAGTGGACACCGGGCCCAGAACCTTACGCGCGCTTCTTATGTAGGTTCTGGTATGGCACAAATTTCGGCCCGTCCGGCGGCCACAACGGTCGTGATTCGCGAGCGGAACGAGTTGTTGGAAATTCTTATGTTGCGCCGCAGCGTCGACGCGGTTGCGGCCTCGGGGGCGTACGTCTTTCCCGGTGGTGGGGTCGACGCCGCCGACGCCGACGTCGTCGCGCGTCGACTGGTCCACGGACTCGACCCCGCGACGGCGGACGGTCGCCTCGAGCTCGCGCACGGTGCGCTGGACTATTACTGCGCGGCGCTGCGCGAGCTCTTCGAGGAGGCGGGCATCCTGCTCGCGGTCGACGCGCGGGGTCGGCCCCTCTCGTTCGATGGCGCGCAACTCCTCGCGTGGCGCGCGGAACTACATGATCGGCGGGTGGGGTGGGCCGACCTCCTCGCTCGTGAGGGGCTGCGCCTGGCGCTCGGCGAGATGCACTACTTGGCGCACTGGGTGACTCCCGACACTCGACCGCGGCGCTTCGACACGCGGTTCTTCGTGGCGCGGGCCCCCACTGGTCAATCCGTCCGCGTCGACGGCGCCGAGGTCACCGCGCACGTCTGGACCTCGGCGAGTGCCGCCCTGCGCCGATTCGCGACGGAGGAGTGGACCCTGCTGGTGCCGACGGTGCACACGCTCACGGTGCTGGCCCCGATGCGGCGTTGCGAGGAAGTCGTCCGACACGCCGACACGTCGCACGTCACGCGCACCCAACCGCGCGAGATCCTTCGAGAGGGACGCGTCGTCGTCGTCGTGCCCGGCGAGGCGGGCTACGACGACGAGGGTTGATCGACGGCGTACTCAATCGCGTCGAGGAGTCGGGCCGTGCAACCCGCCGGAACCAGGTCCTGGGCGAGGGTCCACAGGCGCTGGGCCAGGACGTGGAAGTAGCCGTCATCGCCTTCGTGCAACGCGACCGGCACGCCCTCGTCCCCCCCGTCGGCGACATCGTCGCGCAGGGGGATCTGCGCGAGCAGTTCCGCCCCGAGTTCGTGCGCCAATTCACGTCCGCCGCCGACCCCGAGGGGCGCGTGCACCTTTCCGCACTCGCAGGCGAACCCACTCATGTTCTCGATCACGCCGAGGAGTCGGATGTGCGACTTGTTTGCGAAGTCGGCCGCCCGGGCCGCGACGTGCTGAGCGGCGCGCGAGGGAGTGGTCACCACCACTACGCCCATGTGGGGAAGAAGTCGCGCCAAGGTCATGACGATGTCGCCGGTTCCGGGCGGGGTGTCGATCACCATCACGTCGATGCCCGACCAATCGGCGTCCTCGATGAACTGGGCGACCGCCTTTTGCACGACGAGTCCCCGCCAGAGCAGCGCTTGCTTCTCGTCGGCCAGGTGACCCATGGAGAGGAGCGACACCGACCCGCGTCCGTAGGGGCGCTCCAGGGGCACCATCTTGGCGCCGCGGACTTCGACCTCGCCGGTGATGTCGAGCAACCGGGCCAGTGAGAAGCCCCAGATGTCGGCGTCGAGGACGCCGACGCGTCGACCGGTCGAGGCCAGGGCAATGGCCAGGTTGGCCGTGATCGACGACTTACCCACCCCTCCCTTGCCCGACGCGATCATCACGACCGGGGCGCGGCGAGGGATGCTGGTCTGGGGCGCACGCGCTTGGGCCAACGCGCGGGCGGTGCGCATCAGCGCGGCCTTGGCGGCCGGGTCGAGCACCCCGATGCTGAGGATGACGTCGTCGATCCCCTCGACGACGAGGACCGCCTCACGCACGTCACGCTCGATGTGGCTGCGCAGCGGACAACTGGCGATGGTGAGGGCGATCTCGACGTGCGCCACGCCGCCCTCCACCCGGACGTCGCCGACCATGCCCAGTTCGGTGATGGTCGCCCCGAGCTCGGGGTCGCGCACCGAGGCCAGACGTTCCATAATCGCTCGTTGGGGGTCCACGGGGTGACGTTACCGGTCCAATTTCGTGTCGACGCGGCCGCCGTTCGCCGCTACGCTGGAGCCCAGAACCTGCCAAAGGAGTTGCATGTCCGACGCGACCACCACTATCTCACTCTCCAAGAAGAACGTCGAGCCGATCTCGCTCACCGACGCGGCCATCGCGAAGGTCGCGGAGTTGATCGCCAGTGAGGGGACCGACGAAGTCCTGGCCCTGCGCGTGGCCGTGAAGCCCGGCGGCTGCTCGGGATTCAACTACGACATGTACTTCGACTCCGAGTTCGCCGACGACGACGTCGTGAGCGAATTCTCGGGCGTCAAGGTCGCCATCGACGCCGCCAGCGCCGACCTGCTGGTGGGCTCGACGCTGGACTTCGCTGACGGCCTGCAGGGCGCGGGTTTCCACATCACCAACCCGAACGCCACCCGCACCTGCGGTTGTGGTAACTCCTTCAGCTGAGTCGTCGATGTCGGCCCCTCTCGGACCCTATTCCCCCGCGCGCCGCGCTGGCGATTTCGTCATCCTCTCGGGCCAGTTGGGCACCGTGCCCGGCGCGGCGACGCCGACCCTGGTGGCCGCTGGTGCCGCGGACCAGTTACGTCAGGCCCTGGTCAACGCCGAATCGCTGTTGAAGGAGAACGGCGCCACGATGCAACAGGTCGTCAAGGGCACGTTGTTCTTGATGGACGTCGCCGATTTCGCTGAGTGCAACGACGTGTGGACGGCCGCCTTCGACGCACCGCGCCCGACACGCTCGACGATCCAGGTCGCCGGCCTTCCCATGGCGGGGGCCCGCGCCGAGGTCGAGCTCTGGGCCTTCGCCCCGCTCAGCTGACGTCGAACTCGTTGGACGTTCCGAACTTGTAGCCCACGGAACGCACCGTCTGGATCAGGTGCGCGTGTTCCTCGCCCAACTTGGCGCGCAGGCGTCGCACGTGGACGTCCACCGTGCGGGCACCGCCGTAGTACTCGTAGCCCCAGACCCGACTGAGCAACGTCTCACGCGTGAAGACCCGATTGGGGTTGGTGGCGAGGAAGCGCAGGAGTTCGTACTCCATGTAGGTCAGGTCCATGATCCGGCCCGCGATGGTGGCCTGGTAGGTCTCGAGGTTCATCGAGAGTCCCCCGTGGTCGATGCGCGGCGCGACGGTGTCGTTGCCCGAGCGGCGCAAACGGTGTCGTAGTCGGGTTGCGAGTTCACTGACGTCGAAGGGGCCCACCACGAAGTCATCGAAGAGATCCTCGCGGAAGGTCAGATCGTCGAGTTGGTAGTGGTCCAGGAGAAGGATCAGCGGACCGCTCGCGCGTTCGCGACCACGCAGTTGGCGACAGAGGTTCATCGCCTCGGCGAAGGGGAATACCGAGGCGTTGATCACGGCGCCGGCGAAGCCCTCGTCGGGTTCGAGGGTCGAGATCTCGTTGAGACGCCCGGTTTCCGAGACCACCGGAGTGACGCCGGTGACGTCACAGGCTTTGCGAATCGGTCCCTCACACGAAGGTACGCACAAGACGACGTCGGTCACAGGAGGGGGAGGTACCTTTCGAGTTCGAAGGGCGTCACCTGGGCGCGGTACGCGTCCCACTCGGCGCGTTTGTTGCGCAAGAACCACTCGACCTGGTGTTCACCGATGGTCTCGAGGAGAAGATCCGAGGTGGCCATCAAGTCGACTGCTTCGCCCAAGGACTGGGGCAGGGCCGCGACCCGCTCGCCCTCGCGGGGAAGCTCGTAGCCGCCGTTGACGCCGCGCAGGCCGGCGGCCAGGATGACCGCGAAGGCGAGATACGGGTTGGCCGCCGGGTCCGGTGAACGATATTCGAGTCGCGTCGAGTCGATCCGCGAGGTCTTGACCGAAGGGACGCGCACCAGGGCGGCCGCGTTGTGCCGCGCCCATTCCACGCCGACGGGCGCCTCGGCGCCGGGCATGAGGCGCTTGTAGGAGTTGACCCACTGATTGGTGATGGCGGTGATCTCGGGCGCGTGGTGCAACAGACCCGCCATGAACGTCGTCGCGACCTCGCTCAGGCCGTAGGGGCCCGCCCCGATGAACGCGTTCTTGTCGTCACGCCACAGTGAGAGGTGCGTGTGCATCCCCGACCCCTGCACGCCAGCGAGCGGCTTGGGCATGAAACTGGCCGAGACGCCGACTTGGCGAGCGAGCTCCTTGACGACGTGACGCACCGACATCACCGTGTCGGCCATGGTCAGCGCGTCGGTGTAACGGAGGTCGATCTCGTGTTGACCGGGCGCGTCCTCGTGCTGGGCGTGCTCGACGCCGATTCCCATCTCCTCCAGGGTCAACACGGTGCGTCGGCGCAATTGACTGGACACGTCGTCGGTGGTCAGGTCGAAATAACTACCTCGATCGATCGGCTCCGGTCGGTCCCACGTCGAGGTCGAGGCGAAGTAGAAGAACTCGATCTCGGGCGCCACGTAGAAGTTGTAGCCCTGAGCGCGGGCGCCGTCGAGGACTCGTCGCAACTGTTGACGTGGGCAACCGTCGAACGGCGTGCCGTCGATGTTCACGATGTCGCAGAAGACCCGGGCGATACCGGTGCCCTCCTCGTACCAGGGCAGTAGTTGAAACGTGGTGAGGTCGGGGCGCGCCAGGACGTCGGACTCCGACGTGCGCGAGAACCCATCGATCGAGGAACCGTCGAAGGTCATGCCCTGGTCCAAGGCGTCCTCGAGTTCGGCGGGGGTGACGTGGAAGGCCTTGTGACGCCCGAGCACGTCGGTGAACCATAGCTGCACGAAACGGACGCCGCGCTCTTCCACCGTGCGCAGCACGTACTGGGCCTGACTTTGCATAGGTGTCATTCTCGCACCTTCTGGGCGTGACGCCCTCGGGGAGGGAGAGACCCCGCCACCTCATGGGCGGCGGGGTCTCTCCGGTTTCCTGGGGGGGGACTACTTGGCGGCGGCGACTCTCTTGGCGGGTGCCCGCTTCGCGACGGCTCGCTGGGCCACGGACTTCTTGGCGGTCGCCTTCTTGGCCACGGTCTTCTTGGCCACGGTCTTCTTGGCCACGGTCTTCTTGGCGGTCGCCTTCTTGGCCGGGGCCTTGGCGGCGGCGACACCACAGACGGTCTCGACCATCAGGCGAGTCACCACGTAAGGGTCCATGTTGGCGTTGGGGCGACGGTCCTCGAGGTAGCCCTTCTTCTCGCGAGCCACCCCCCCGGGGATCCGGATGGAGGAGCCGCGGTCCGAGACGCCGTAGGAGAACTTGGTGTAGTGCGCGGTCTCGTGGGCGCCGGTCAGGCGCTCCTCGATGCCGTCGCCGTAGCCAGCGATGTGCTCGTCGACGCGGGTGCCGATCGCCTCGCACCCCGCGATGATGGCGTCCCAGCCGCCGTCGGCGCGCATCTGCTTGGTTGAGAAGTTCGTGTGCGCCCCCGCGCCGTTCCAGTCGCCCTTGACCGGCTTCGCGTCGAAGGACACCTCGACGTCGAAGTCCTCGGCGATGCGCTGCAGCAACCAGCGAGCCACCCAGAGCTGGTCCGAGATCGCCAGCGTGTCCAAGACGCCGAGCTGGAACTCCCACTGACCCATCATGACCTCGGCGTTGGTGCCCTCGATGCCGATACCGGCCTCGAGGCAGGCGAGCGTGTGGGCCTCGACGATGTCGCGACCGGGCATCTTCGAGCCGCCGACGCCGCAGTAGTAGGGGCCCTGGGGGGCCGGGAAGCCCACTTCGGGCCAACCGTAGGGTCGGCCGTCCTGGAAGAAGGTGTACTCCTGCTCAATGCCGAACAGGGGTTCGAAGCTGGCGTACTCCTTGGCGGCGATGGCCGCCGCGTGACGATTGTTCGTCGGGTGCGGGGTCATGTCGGCGTTCAGGACCTCGCAAAGGACGAGGATGTCCTTGGGGCCACGCAACGGGTCCTTGCAGGTCCACACCGGGGCCAGGACGCAGTCCGAGAAGTGCCCGGTCGCCTGGTTGGTGGAGGAGCCGTCGAAGCCCCAGATGACCGGCTTCTTGCCGTCGGCGATGATGCGGGTCTTCGATCGCAGCCCGTGAGTCGGTTCGGTCCCGTCGATCCAGATGTACTCGGCCTGATACGACATAATCGCTCCTTACGAAATCGGCGCGTGGTGCACGCGACTCTCCAGTCTGTCGGAGGACAACATGGGTCGACCCCCCGTTCTGTTAACCCCGTGTAAACCTTCGCCCACGGAAACGCGCAACCCCGCCGATAGGCTCGAGACGTGCCCACCGTTCGCATCGCCCTGGCTCAGATGAATTCCGTGGTCGGGGGACTGCGACAGAACGTGGAGACCCTGCGGCGTCTGCGTACTCAGGCCGCCGCCGTCGGCGCGTCGCTGGTGGTGTCGCCCGAGCTCGCCCTTTCGGGGTATCCCCCGGAGGATTTACTGCTCAAAGAGGGTTTCTGCGAGTCCGCGCGCGTCGCACTGGCGGAATTGGCCCGGGCGGCCAATCTGCCCCCACTCCTGGTGGGCACCGTCGTCCTCGAGAGCGATGACGTCGTCCTCGCACCCTCGATGGACGGGCGCGACGTCACGCGTCTGGTCAATGAGGGGCGCCCCACGTTGCCCCACATCGCCAACGCGTTGGCGACCGTGTCCTCACGCGGGATTGGGCCCATCGCGACCAAGCGACTCCTGCCCAACTACGACGTCTTCGACGAGCAGCGCTACTTCCACCCCGGCGTCGGGCCCGGGACGATCATCAACGTCGAGGGCGTGGGTGTGGGGATGCTGATCTGCGAGGACGTCTGGACCTTCGCGGGTCCGGCGGCCGAATTGGCCGCGCAGGGCGCGACGCTGCTCGTGGTGGCGAACGCGTCGCCCTTCGCGCGGGGTCGTCGTGACGACCGCGAAGTGATGTTGCGCGAACGTGCCTTCGAGACCGGCTGCCCCATTGCCTTCGTCAACCTGGTCGGGGGTCAGGACGAGCTCGTCTTCGACGGGCAGAGCGTGGTGGTCGACGCGGACGGGTGCGTGATCGCGCGCGCCGCGGCTTTCCAGGAAGAGCTACTCGTGGTCGAGGTCGAGGCGCGCGAATCCACCGCCGGCGTGGTCGTGGACACCTTGTACGCCCGCGACGAACGCGTGGTGCTGTCGCCGCACGTCAATCGGATCGCCGAGCCCGCCGCGGACGTGTCCGAGATCTACGACGCGCTGGTCATGGGCACTCGC
>JABBOA010000068.1 GCA_019352075.1 Acidobacteriota bacterium
CCCCAGCGCCTCGACGGCGGCGAGGCGACGAATCAGTGCCTGGTGTCGGGCCATGCGCCGCACGCCGATGGCCAGCGAGACCGAGAGGGTCGCGGGCAGCCCCTCGGGGACCAGTGCCACCATGACGCCGAGGGCGAAGATGAACGACAGCGCGGCCGGACTTCCCGTGGCGAGGCGTAGCAGGAAGATCACGGCGCCGATGCTGATCGCCACCGCAGCCACGCGCCGCGCCATCAGGGTGACTTGTCCCTGGAGCGGACTGGGCTCGCGAGGTTGGCTTTCGGTGAGTTGGTAGATACGGCCGAACTCGGTGGACAGACCGGTGGCGAAGACCACGCCCAGGCCGGTGCCGCTGGTGATGGTGGCACCCATGATGACGGCGTTCGACGCATCGACGAGGGAGACCGCAGGGGGGATCGGGTCGGTCGTCCTCGCCACCGGCTGACTCTCGCCGGTGAGCGCGGCCATCTCGACCATGAGGTGGTGCGATTCGATGAGGCGGCAGTCGGCGGCCACCGCGTCGCCCGCTTCGAGCACCACGACGTCACCGGGGACCAGCGCCTCGGTCCTCACCTCGCAGAGCTCACCGTGTCGCACGACCTTGGACTGGTGTGGCACCATGTCCTGGAGGGCCTCTGCGGTTCGCTCGGCGGAGTATTCCTGCGCGAAGCCGATGACCGCGTTGAGCACGACGACGGCGAGGATACCAACGGCGAGTTCGAGGTCGGCGACGTTGTGCGGCGAGGAGGCGAAGTACGTCATGAACGTCAAGCCCGCCGCCACGGTCAAGATGACGGCGAACATGTTCGTGAACTGCGCGGCGAACTCCATCGCCATCGATCGTCGATGGGGACGAGGCAGCGAGTTGGCGCCGACGGAGGCTCGGCGATGGGCCACGTCACTCTCGTCGAGACCGCGACGCGAACTCGCGAGTGCCTCTAGGGCGCTCTGCGCGTCGAGCGTCAGTACCGTCATCGCGTCGCCGCGCGGACGCGTCGACGCCGAGACGGCCGTCGTTGACGACCCGGGTGGTCCGCTGGGCCCGCGACCGACGTGCGATCGACTCACGATCCTCGGAGTTCCCATTCGTTGGCTCCCACGTCACACCCTTTCGCCCGGGGCGCCGTCGCGGCCAGAGTCGAAGGTCATCGAGGACTTTTGGCGGCCGCGAGCGTCGTCCGCGGCCGGCCGCGCGCCCCCTCGTGGTCCAAGGGGCCTTCGCTGGGTCACGGGGCGCGGAGCGCCTCGTCGGCCAAACAACGCGCGCCCGCCGACCCCCGCCGCCGTGCTGGCCCGGTCATATACTGCGCGATATGGCGGTGTTCTTCTGGGTGGTGATCATCGTGGTGAGCGGTCTGGCGGAACTGCACACCAACGCGCTGGCCGCGCTCTTCGTGGGCGTCGGCGCGGGCGTGGCCTTCGTGGTCGCCTTAGGCGGCGCCTCGTTCCCCGTCCAGGCCCTGGTGTGGCTCGTGGTCACCGTGGCCACGATGTCGTTGTTGCGACCGATCGCACTGCGCAAACTACGCCCCGCGGCGGGGGACCTCGCCAAACCCATGACCACCGCGCTCACCGGCCAGTTCGGCGTCGTGCAAGACGCCGTCGGCGACGAGGTGCACCCGGGGCGCATCAAGATCCACGGAGAATCGTGGCGGGCCGTGAACGAACTCGGCGTCGTCATCGCGGTGGCGACGCCCGTCGTGGTCACCAAGGCGTACGGCACCACGCTGTGGGTGGAGCCCCGCGACGGCTCCGCGACCTGACGCGTCGCGCCGCCGGTTCACGACCCCGGGGGCGCGACCGCCGCGCTGGGGACCTCGGACATGACACTGCGTAGCGCCTGGGCGGCGCCGAGGAGGGCGGCGCTCTCGGCCGGGATGATCAACTTGGTGTTCTCCGAGGCCGCGAACTTCGCCAGCGTGTCGAGTTGCAAGATGGCCACGAGGGTGGGATCGGGGTGCTGGTCTTTGATCGCGGCGTAGACCAGCGAGACGGCTTGGGCGCGACCTTCGGCCTCGAGGATGGTGGCCTGACGGAGCCCTTCGGCCCGCAGGATCGCCGACTGCTGGGCGCCCTCGGCCTCCTTGATCGCGGCTTGACGTTCGCCGTCGGCCACGTTGACCGCGGACATCTGGGTGCCTTCGGACTCGAGGATACGAGCGCGCTTCTCCTGGTCGGCCTGCTTCTGCAAGGCCATGGCCTGCAGGATCTGCTCGGGGGGCGTGATTTCGAGGACCTCGACACGATTGATGCGCACGCCCCACTTGTCGGTGGCCTCCTCCATCTGGGTTTGGAGCAGGGTGCCGATGCGTTCGCGCTGGGAGAACGCCTCGTCGAGCGTGATCGAGCCGAAGACTGCTCGCACCGAGGTGCGCGCGAGGTTGTCGGTGCTGACGAGGTAGTCCGAGTTGGTGAAGAGGGCGAGGCGTACGTCGACGACCTGGGAGAAGATCGTGGCGTTGACGATGACGGCGACGTTGTCGCGCGTGATGACCTGCTGACGATCACCAGTGCGAGGGGTCTCACGGACGTCGATGATCTTCATGACCTCGATGAAGGGGACAATGAAGGTCAAACCAGGGTTGCGGATGGCCTTGAACTCGCCGAACCTCGTGACCACTCCGACGAAGCCCTGCTGGACGATCCGCACCGCCTTGGTCAGGAGGACGATGACCCCCAACACCACGATGATCGCGATACTCAAGAGGACCAGTTGCACGGCGACACCCACTTCCGCTCTGCACCGCCGGCGCCTTGCACGCGGCGGTGCTTCAAGGCGGAGTGTACATGGCCAGAGCACCGGTAACCTAGAGGACATGTCTGACACCCTGGTGCCGCGCGAGACGGTGCAGCGCGTATTGAATGAATCGATGGGTCGCGGCGCTGATTTCGCCGAGGTTTTCGTCGAGGATCGTTCGAATTCCTCGGCCTCGCTCGATCAGCGCCGCATCCAGGAACTCAATTCTGGCCGCTCGCGCGGCGCGGGGGTGCGCGTGGTGGTGGGTGAGACCACCGGGTTCGCCCACACCGCGGACCTCTCGGAACCTGGGCTGCTCGCGGCGGCGCGCGCGGCGGCCGCGGTGGCCCGCGAGGGTCGGGGGGGAGTGCGACACGCCGCGCTCGAGACGTTGCGCGATCATTCGTCGCGGGCCGAGATCTCGCCGTCGAGCGTGGCCAAGGCCAGCAAGATCGAAATCATGATGCGCGCGGACGAGGTGGCGCGCGCGAGCGCCGGCGCCATCAGTCAGGTGCAGGTGGCGCTGGCGGACTCGAGGCGCCGGTTCATCGTGGCCAATTCCGAGGGTGTGTTCGCCGGTGATGACCAGGTGCGCACGCGCTTCGCGGTGTCCTGCGTGGCCCAGGGTGACGGGGGGATGCAGACCGGCTACCGTCCCTTGGCGGCCACCCGAGGCTTCGAGATCCTGTCAGCCGACGCCGTCGAGGACGCCGCGCGTGGCGCCGCTCAACAGGCCCTGACGAAGTTGTCGGCGCGTCCCGCGCCCTCGGGTGACTTGCCCGTGGTGCTGGCGGGAGGGTCGGGCGGCATCTTGTTCCACGAGGCGTGTGGACACGGCCTCGAGGCGGACGCCGTCCTCAAGCAGGCCTCGGTGTACGCGGGCAAAGTCGGACAGCGGGTCGCCAGTCCCCTCGTGACGTTGGTGGACGACGGGACCATGGGGGGCGAGTGGGGCTACTTCGCCGTGGACGACGAGGGTCGGCCCGCGCGACGCAACGTGCTGATCGAAAACGGCGTCTTGACCGACTACATGTGGGACCACTTGCGCGCGCGCAAGGAGGGGCGCGCCTCCTCGGGCAATGGACGTCGCCAGAGCTACGCTCACCTACCCATGGTGCGCATGACCAACACGTATCTTCTGGCGGGCGACGCCGACGCCGACGAGATTGTGGCGCAGACGCCGCGCGGCGTGTACGTCGCTCAACTCGGTGGTGGCCAGGTCAACACGGCCACCGGGGACTTCGTGTTCGGCGCGACGGCGGCGTTCCTGATCGAGAACGGCCGCATCACGACGCCCCTGCGTGACTGCAATCTGATCGGCAACGGTCCCGAGATCCTCCAACGCGTGGACGCGGTGGCGACGGACTTCTCGATGACGCCGGGCACCTGCGGCAAGGACGGGCAACAGGTCGCCGTGGGGTGTGGTCAAGCCACGATGCGTCTGACGGGTATCACGATTGGGGGGACGGCGACGTGAGTGAACTACTCGAGCGCGCGACGAAACTGCTCGAACGAGTGGGCGGCGGCGAAGAGATGGAGGTCTTTTTGTCACGTGGCGTGGAGACCGAGGTGCAGGCCTACCAGGGCGAGATCGAGAACCTGTCGAGCTCGTCGTCGGCCGAGATCGGCATCCGCATCCTGATCGACGGGCCCCGCGGCGCGCGCGTCGGCACGGCCTACGCCGGGTCGCTGGACGACGAAGCCATCGCCGAAGCGATGTCCAACGCCCGTGACAACGCCCGATTCGCCACCGAAGACGAATTCGTCGCCTTCGCCCGCCCCGACGGCGTGGCCCCGGTGTCCTTGTCGCTGAGCGATCCGGGTGTGGCGGGAACGTCGATGGAGCGCAAGGTCAACCTGGCCCTCGAACTCGAAGCGATGGTGCGCGGGGGCGACGCGCGAATCCGCCAGGTCGACGCGGCCAACTATTCGGACTACCTGTCCGACGCCGCGATCGTCTCGACCACCGGCATCTCGGCGAGCCTCGAACGTTCGGGGGCCTTCGTCTCGGTCGAGGCCATCGCCACCGATGGCGAGCAAGACCAGACCGGTTGGGGTCTCTCGGTTGGTCGGTCGCCGGAGGACCTGTCGCTCGCCAGCGCCGCGGGTGACGCCATCCGCCGGGCCACGCGAATGCTCGGTGCGGTCAAGCCGCCGTCGTTCAAGGGCGTGGCGGTCTTCGATCCCCGCACCGCGGCGACGCTCTGGTCGATCATGGGTAGCGCCCTCAGTGGTGACGCCGTGGTCCGCGGTCGCTCCTTCTTCGCGGGTCGTCTGGGCGAGGTGGTGGCGTCCTCGGAGGTCACCCTGATCGACGACCCCACGGACGCGCGTCATTTCGCGGCCAGTCCCTTCGACGCCGAGGGTCTGTCGTCACGTCGCAATGAGCTCATCACCGAGGGTCGGTTACGCCAGTTCGTCTACGACACGGTCGCGGGTCGACGTGCCGGCACCTCATCCACGGGCAACGCGGTACGCGCGGGCGTGTCGGGTTCCCCGTCGGCGGGCTGTCGGGCCCTGCAACTGGTGGCGGGCGACTACGACCAGGACGAGGTCCTGCGACGAGTCGGCAATGGGGTCTTCGTCGAATCGCTGACCGGCGTGCATTCGGGGGTCAATCCCATCTCGGGTGACTTCTCGGTCGGCATCACGGGTCTGATGATCCGCGACGGCGTCCTCGCCGAGCCCGTGCGTGAGGTCACCCTCGCCTCGACCCTGCAGCGAATGCTGCTCGACGTGGTGATGGTGGGCAACGACGTGCAGTGGTTACCCGGTACGGCCGCGGCGCAGACCCTGGCCATCGACGGACTGGCCCTGTCGGGTCGCTAGTCAGTCGCCCGAAGTCGACGTGCTAGTGGTGGCCGCTGCGGGGGGCGGGGCGGCGGCGCTCGACGACGACGACGCCGGCGGGGTGGAGGACGACGTCGATCCCCGCGAATCGGTCTTGTAGAAGCCCGAACCCTTGAAGACGATGCCGACGCCTGAGAACACCTTGCGCAACTGTCCGCCACACGATTCGCACACGCTCAAGGGCGCGTCGGAGAACTTCTGCACGGCTTCGACCCGCAGGTGGCAACTCTGGCATTCGTATTCGTAGGTCGGCATCAACCTTCACTTTCCCGTGCTTTTGTACTAGTTTACCCGCCGACTCGCCCTGGTCGTTCGCCGCGTCGGTAGCATGACGAGGTGGACGAATTCCACCAACTACGTCCCTCGCCGCTCGGCGGCACCTTCCCACGCGACCGCGGACTCACCGAGGTCACGGCCCGGCGCGCCCTCGCGCGCTGCCGGGTGATGATGTCGCCGGCGACCACGGCGGCCATCGCCGCCAACGCCACGGCCAAGGGCGACGTCCTGGCGACGGCGCGAGTGGCCGGGATTCAAGCGGCCAAGTCCGCCGCCACGTTGTTGCCGATGGCCCACCAAGTGCTGGTGGGCAACGTGTACGTCAACTTCACCATCGGCGACGTGTACATCGAGGTGGAGGCAGGCGTGGACACGGTGGACCGCACCGGCGTGGAAATGGAAGCGTTGGTAGCGGTCACGGTGGCGGCGCTCACCGTCTACGACATGTGTAAGTCCCTGGACCGTACCATGACGATCGAACGGGTGGCCCTGTGGGAGAAGTCCGGTGGGCGCTCGGGACCCTGGCGCCGCGCACCCCACGAGGGTGACGGCGCCGGAGGGTGACGCGACGGCTGATGGGCTCCAGCCGCTACCCTTCTCGGTGATGAGTGTGAACCGTGAGTACTAGCCGCGCGGCGGCCGAGCCCAGTCGCGAGCGCGTCGTCGCCCTGGTGCTGCTGCTGCAGCGTGCCTGGACCGATCACCACGCGTTGACCCAGGAGGAGATCGTTCGCGACCTCAGGGTCGATGAGTATCCCGCGACGTCGAAGTCGCCTCGCAAGGTTCCGGCCTACGTGGGCCACGAGGCCGCCGTTCGCCAGAAATTCGAGCGCGACAAGGCGCGAATCCGCGATCTCGGCTTTCAGATCGAGACCGTCATCCGGTCCGACGACCTCACGGGTTATCAGATCGATCCCAGTAGTGGGTACGCGCCGCCCCTGCACTTCAGTCGCGACGAGAGTCGCGTGGTGGCGACGGCCTTGGGTTTCTGCGGCTTCGGTAAGTCGGGCGCCTTCAGCGTCTTCAATGAGGGGCCCGCCGGTGATGGGGGCCTCGAGTTCTCCGCGTATCTCACCCCGGCCATCCGAGCCATCAAGGTTCGTCGCGCCCTGCGTTTCGAGTATCAGTCGTCAGTGCGCAAGGACCGCGTCGTGGAGCCTCTCGAGATCCTGCACCAGGGCGGCACGTCGTATCTGGTGGGCCGTGAAGTGGGTGGCGGCATCATCAAGGGATACCGATTCTCGCGCATGACGTCGATGCCGGTGGTACTGGACGAGAAGTTCGACGTCGACGACGCCACGCGCGCACTGGCGTCGTCGTGGCGCCCTCAGTACCAACGGCGCCCGACGCCCATCGACGTCGTCGTGTCGACCAATCGTGATTACGCCGAACTGCTGGTTCGTCAGTACGACGGCGCGGTGACGGCTACGAAGAAGGATGGTCGCGTCGAGGTGGGAATCACCTTCGACAGCCCCCACGGGGCCCTCCGCTTCATCCTCGAAGGGGCGGATCGGGTCCGCCTGGTCAGCCCGAAGTCACTGGCCAAGGAATTGAAGCAGTGGCTGGGTCGAGTGAACCGTGGTAAGTCACCGCGAGCCGAGGACATCAGGTTCCCGAGCGCCGCCGCCGGCGACGTCTTGGGTCAGACCCTGCAACTACTGCACGCCGTCTATAACTCCGAAGATGGCCTGCGCGTGTCGGAGTTGGCCAATCGATTCGACCTCGCACCGGACCTGGTGCGTTCCATCATGGGTCGTCTGGTGACGATGGAGCCCATGGTGGGCGCCTACGACGGCGCCACGACATTCACCGCTCGGGTGATCAAGGACTGCGACGACTGGGATCACGAGGACACCGACGATTCGACGTACCGGGCCGAGTTCGTGTCCGACGCCGACGAACCGTCCCCCTTCATGTGGCGCGACCTCTTCGAGCTCAACGTGGCCCTGCGCGAGGCGTCGCGCCTCTTCGAGGATCCCGCGATCTTCTCGGCGATCGAGAAGATCGAGGAGGTGACCAGCCGCTTCATGCGCATCGAACATCCTCATAACGAGCAGCTGCTGGCCACGGTCTACGCAGCGGTGACCCGCGCGGAGCAACTCAAGATCACCTACGTGTCGGGCACCTCGGAAACGGCGGAGGAACGCTGCGTCGAACCCTCGGAGGTGAAGGTGCTCAACGGCCACAGCTACGTGCGGGCCTATTGCCTGACGCGCGACGACTGGCGCACCTTCCGGGTGGACCGGATCGGGGCGATTCTCGCCAAATCTCCGGTCACCCAGGAGCGACCCGCGGACTCGTTGGTCAATTGGCTGACCGCGGTCGGGGACGAGGGCGACGAGGTGGTGGTGGTGACCGAGAGCTACGCGCGCTATCTCTTCGAGCCCCTGCCGGGCGCCCAATGGGTGTCCTTGGCCGACGGGCGCCACGCCGTGCGTTTTCGTTCGTCGGATCCCGCGTTCTTGGACCACCTCATGATCCTGGCGGGCCCGGCGGCGGTGGTGGCCACCGAGAACCACGCCTCGGCGGGACACGCCCTGGCGCAACGGATGTTGAGCCAGCTGTAGCCGACCGTTGGGTCCCCGAGAGGGGGGGCGGCGGTGCTACGGATACTCATACGACGTTCGCGTGACGTCTCCTACCTGAGTGGTGATCGGGCGGAGGAGCTCGACGACGTGCGTGACGGCCCCGCCTCGTGGTGGTTGCGCGGCGTCGGCGACCCCCAACGACCCGACGACGTGGCGAGGGTCCTGAGCACCAGTCACCGCTCCGCGGTCGTGGGCTACGACGTGATCGTGGCCGCCCCCCGACCGATCTCAGTCCTGGTGGCGATCGAGCCCGAACACGCCGGCGCCATCGTGGCCGCTCATCGGCGTGCCGTCGCCGGGTCGCTCGAGTACCTCGAGGAGCGAGCCGTCGTGGTGCGCGACCGCCGAGGCGGTGACGACCTCGACCTCGCGGGTCGCTGGTCGCACGTCGTGGGCTTCACTCACGGCGTGAACCGCCACGGCGAACCCCACCTGCACGATCACGTCTTGGTGGGCGCTCGTCCCGTCGGTGCGCTCAACGTCTTGGACTCGCGCGCGCTCTTCGCCCACGCGGGTGCGGCCGACGCGCTATATCGTTGCGCCCTGCGCGCCGAGGTGCGGCGCACGACCCCCTTCGTGCCCTGGCGTTCGTTCGAAGGAGTCGAGCACGTTGACGGGCTCGACGAGGGCTACCGCGTCCTCTGGGGCGGTCATCACGCTGATCGGGGCGAGAAGCGGCGCTGGAGTCGCCACGACGCGCTCTCGGCGTGGGCCAGTGATCTCGCGCGCTTCGAGACCTACGGCGCGCGGCTGGCACCCTCGCGCGGCGCGGACGTGTTGAGCGAACACGCCTTCGCGGCGGCCTTCGAGGGCCGCGACCAGGTAGCCCGTCGTCACGTCGTCGCCGCGTGGGCGAACGCCGCCACGTTCGGTCGCGATGTGGCCAGCGTCGCGGCGAGCGTCGATCACTGGTATCCCCAACTTCGCGACTCCCGCGGCATCCGTGAGACGCTGCTGGGCGTGCGGGAGGCCCGCATGATCGAGGTGACGAGAGAGCGCGGACCCCGCCCCCTCGACGTGGGTGACCTCGATCAGTGGCGTCAGCGCTCGCTGACGCGTTCGCGCGATTCGCCGGAGCGCTCGAGGTAGCGGCGAAAGCGCGGGTCGCGGTAGGACGCGGTGAGTTCGATCCACCCGAGCTCCTTGCGCTGGTTGAGCCCCATGGCGTACCCCGGACGTCCTTGTGCGACGTCTCGCATCGTGGCGTTGTCGCGCTCGGTCCACGAGCGCGAGTAGCCCTCGGTGCGTCCGCGCCGCGACACCTGGACGTTGTGAGTCGCGACGAGAGAGCGGCCGGCGAGATGGTGGATCATCTCCAACGTGGTGCGGTCGGCGATGCCGGGCAGGATGACGGTGGTCGCAAAGAGCGACAAGAAGCCGTCGGCGTTGGCACCCCATCGACTACGCGCCTGGCTGAGGTCTTGGAGACACGCCAGCGTCACCACCCCTTGGCCGCCTCCTTCGGAGACGACATTCGCGAGGCGCGGCAGCGGCGCCACGTTGGCCAGTTCGTCGAGGGCCAACAACAACCGCGCCCCGTCGTGGTGATGCTCGTAGGTCGCGTGGACCACTTCTTCGATCAAGCCCACCACGAGGGGGACCGTGACGGCCTGGTGTCGACTGGGCGCTACCACGTGCAGCTGATGCGGTCCGCTCAAGAACTCGTCGACGTCCAGCGGGGATTCGCGCGCCGCAGCTCGTGCCGCATCGGTGCGCACGCCCGCGAACAACCCGGAGGCCGTCGACCAGATGCCCGATCGTTCTCGCTCGTCGGTGGCGAGGATCCCCCTGATCAGAGCGATGCTGGCGTGCGCGTCCCCGTAGCGCCCGGCGAGATCGGCGGCGACGTCGTCGGCGCGCCGGGCGTCGACGCGTGACGCCAACTGCCCGAGTGACTCACCGCGCAGGGCGGCGCCGTGCAGGAGCGGCGCGACCAACGCGCCGGCTCGTTCGTTCCAGTGCGACTCGCCCTCGTCGAGGTGGCGCCGACGACTCACGTCGACGAGGGACCGCGCCGCGAGGACCGCGCCATCCCAGGTCAGTGCCTGACGAAGAGGTGAGTAACCGACGCGTCGAACACCCGGGGGCGTGGTCACGGTGCCCGAGGGATCGAAGAGCAGCGTCGCGCCATCGCGTCGTGCACCGGTCATGGCACGGATGACGTCATCCTTCGTCGACGTGACGATCGATGAGCGCGACGTCATGAGCAGGTTGGGAATGATGAGTGAGGTCGTCTTGCCACTACGACTCGGACCGAGGACGAGGGTCGAGTGTTGTTCGCCACTCGACACGTCGTGATGATTCGCGCGTCCGAGATAGATGCCGTGATCGAGAGTCACCATCACCATCGGTTGGAAATAATGACGAGGATGCTTGACATTGCTAAACAAACCGAGTGGACTTTAAGTGTCCTTAGCGGAGGGGACGCCAACACGGAAGTTATCTTCGAATAACTCGGTGGTGCTCTTCGCGAGAGACCGTGCACTGCGAGCAGTCGTCGTACAGCTGGGAAGCTGGATGGCACATGATCGAGTACACGTCGATCAAGGCGGTACCGACAACGTGGTCACCATGGTGGTGATGACGAGGTCCCAAGTTGATTCAACGTTGAAACCCAAGGAGGGAAAGTGGCACCAGCCGCGAAGAAGGCAGTGGCCAAGAAGGCCCCCGCGAAGAAGGCCGCCGCGAAGAAGGCTCCGGCCAAGAAGGCAGTCGCCAAGAAGGCTCCGGCCAAGAAGGCAGTCGCCAAGAAGGCTCCGGCCAAGAAGGCCGCCGTGAAGAAGGCTCCGGCCAAGAAGGCAGTGGCCAAGAAGGCTCCGGCCAAGAAGGCCGCCGCCAAGAAGGCTCCGGCCAAGAAGGCAGTCGCCAAGAAGGCTCCGGCCAAGAGGGTAGCCGCCAAGAAGGCTCCGGCCAAGAGGGCCGCCGCCAAGAAGGCTCCGGCCAAGAAGTAGCGTCACCGTATCGTCGCTCCTTCGGGAGCGTGGATGTCGAGGGGGTCGAAAGACCCCCTCGATTTTCGTTAGCT
>JABBOA010000069.1 GCA_019352075.1 Acidobacteriota bacterium
CGGGCGAGTACGAACAGGTCGCGCGGCGCACGGTGGCCTTCGTCCTCGACGAGTTGCGCGTCGCCCTCGGCTTCGCGTCGTCCCTCGACGCCGACGCCGACGCCCGCGAGGGCTCGCACATCACCTGGACCGTCGACGAGGTGACGCACGCGTTGCGCGACGCCGGCCTCGAGGATTCCGCCGGCGCCGTGCTCTCGTACCTGAGCATCGCCGCACCGGGTGACCTCGACGGGCGTAGCGTGCCGCACCTGAGCGCGACGGCGGACTTCACGGCCCCCGCCGCCCTGCGGGCCGCGCTTCGGGTCCTGCTCGACGTCCGTCGTTCGCGGCCCCAACCCCGTCGTGACGACAAGGTGGTGCTCGAGTGGAACGCGATGTTCGCGCGCGCCCTCTTCTCGTCTCGCGACGCGACCATGGTCGCGAGCGCCACGCAACTGCTCGAATCGCTCGCCACCTCTCACCGCCAACGCGGCCACTGGTGGCGCACGGAGAGCGCGCGCGAACACGCCACCGCCGCCGACCTGGCCTGGATGATCGACGCCCACGTCGACGCGTTCGAAGACGGTGGTGACGACCGCTGGCTGACCGCGGCCTACGACATCGCCGGGTACCTGATCGAACACTTCTGGGACGGGGCGGTGCCCACCGTGCGGGCTCCCCACGAGGGCGGCGGCTTCTTCAGCACCTCGGATCAGTGCACCGACCTCTTCGTTCGTCCCAAGGAGGTCTTCGACGGCGCCACGCCCTCGAGCCACGCCGTGGCCACGCGCTCACTCGCGCGACTGGCCCTGTGTCGCGGCGACCAGGACCTCTTGAGCGTGGCCGAACGCCTGGTGCAACTCGGGGCCGAGCTGATCACGACGCACCCGCGCGCCGTGGTCGACCTGGTGGACGCCGCGGGTTACGTGACCGGGGTCGAGGTGGTGATCCCTGGCGGACCCAACCCCTTGCGCGACCACGTACGATCGTTACCTATGTTGCGCGGCGTCTTGATCACGGGAGCGGGTACCTCGCCACTGCTCGCCGATCGCCAGGAGGGTCTGGCCTACGTCTGCCACGCGGGATCGTGCGAGCGACCGGTGGCGAACGTCGCGGAACTCGATCAACTCCTGCGGGGGTCGTACTAGCCATGGTGTGGTGGCGCCGCGACCCGGCCGCACGAGCGATCAAGAGGATGGTCGAACAGACTCCGCAGTCGGGCGTCGTCGACCTCACCCCGGGCTCCACCGTCTACGGACTGGTGTTGGGCTCGACCAACGAGACCACCACCGTCATCGACCTCTCGTCGCACACGATCGTGCGTTGGCGCATCCCGTGGCCCCAAGACTTCGAGACCGACCTCGCCGCCTTCGACGTGGTCGAAGGGGTACTGGCCGGCGACCTGGAAAGGACCGACCTCGCCCAACCCGAAGCGGTGACCATCGCGGAACTCCCGCGGCGACTGGGCAATTACTCGGGTCGCCAAGTTCGCAAGTGGCTCGAACAACTGGCCAGTCCGGCCGACGGGCCCTTGTTCGGCTTCCGTGGTCCGAGTGCGCCGTACTGGGAATTTCGCGGCGAGCGACCGAGCGTGGCGCTGGTGGCGGCCGACCGCGGGCCCCAGCTCATGCGCCGGACCGATGACGGGACGACCTGGGTCCGCTTCGGTTGGTACGGTGACGACATCTGGCTGTTGTGCGAGGACAACCACGCCATCCGCACGATCGAGGCGACGCGTCGGACCTCGCTCGCGGGCAAGGACCTGGCGACGTCGTTGGGCTTTCGCCCCACCTACATCTTGACCACGCTCTCCCAGCCCATCGACGGCCATTGCTACAAGAGCTGCACCGGCCTGCTACCGCGCGGCTAGCGCGGCTACTTGAGCAACTTGCCCGACGCCAACGCCTCGGCCATCGCCCAGCCGAAGACGACCAGACGTTGGCCGCTCTCGGTGTCCACGGAATCGAAGATCGCCTCGGCCCCTTCGGGGATCGGGCCCCTGGAGGCCACGTAATCGAGGCCCCCGACGGATCCCGGCGCCACCGTCATGACGAAGGTCTTGTCGTCGATGGCCTTCTCCGAGCCGAATCGTTTGGCGAGGCGACGTCCCCACGCGCGGTCCTCGCCCGTGGGACGGTACCCCAGACGCGGCACCACGTCTTCGAGACCCAGGAACGCCCGGTACCCGTCGGGCGAGGTCAAGCGCGAGCCCAGCAGCACGTCTTCGTCGGGGAACGCCAGCAGGGCGCGACGAAACTGATCGTGCAGGATGGTCTTGAGCGTCTGGTCGGACTTGGCGTTACGCTCCACCAACAACAGTCCGATCAACAGCGACGGGGTGCCCCCGATGCGCTCGAGCGTGCAGAACGAATAGCCGCGCAACCGGGCGCCTTCGCGCGCGTGGGTCACCAGCACCCATTCCTCGCGCTGCTTGGACAGGAACCCGATGTCGAAATTGGGCTCGCGATCAACACACAGATCAGCCATCTCCGCCAACTCGGCGTCGGAGAGTGCGGTGGAATCCTTCGTGGAGACAGTCATTGCCATAGACATCCATTCTACGGTGCGCGCGCCCCCGACGAAAATGTTCAGGCTTTGATGACGTTTCGGCCGAATTCGCTGCGCAAATCACCGACGACCGAGGAGATGGCGACCGTGAAGTCCGGCCCGAGCCGGAAGGCGCGCCCGTCCACGCCCGTCTCGAGCACGACGGGCGAGGAGCCCGGATAGCGCTGGAGGATCTCCTTGAGCCGGGCGATCGCGGACGTCGTGAAGTCCTCGGGACCAAAGCTGAGACGCAACTCGCCCTCGCCCTGCTCGACGTGCACCACCTCGACGTCCATGGCCCCGAAACGGGGCTCCTCGTCGCGGACGTCCACGCGGACCTTGACCACCACGATGTTGTCCTTGGCCAAGTAGCCGCTGCACTTCTCGAACACCTTGGAGGAGAAGTTCACTTCGACCGAGCCGCCGAGGTCCTCGACCACCGTACGCGCGTAGGCGCGTCCGTCCTTGGTGGTGCGCAACTGGACCTCGGAGAAGATGCCGCCGATCTTGAAGGGGCGATTGGCCCTCGCGAGATCCTCGGCCTGCTCGCGCAGACTCACCAGACTGCCGTCGGTCTTCGTGGCGAGTAGGTGCTCCACGGCGTAGAGCGGATGGTCCGAGACGTAGGTGCCGAGCATCTCGCGTTCGAAGTCGAGCTTCACCGACTGGTCGAACTCGACGGACGAGATCGGCACATCGGTCCCCTCCCAGTCGTTCGCCCCGTCGGCGTCGAGGGAGGCGAACAGCGTGGAGATGCCCAGTGACAGGTCCTTTCGCCGCGAGAGGGTGACCTCGATGAGCTCGTCGAACGTGAGCAGCAGCCCCCGACGCGAGACCCCGAGCGAGTCGAACGCGCCGGCTTTGATGAGCGATTCCACCGTGCGCCGATTCAGCACCGACGGGTCCACCCGGCGCACGAAGTCGTAGATGGAGCTGAACACCCCCCCGGCCTCGCGCTCGGCCACGATCTTCTCCACCAACGCCTCACCGACGTTGCGTACCGCGGCCATGCCGAAGAGGATGGTCTGGGGAGCGGTGAGGCTCGGCGCGTAGTCGGCGAAGGACTCGTTGACGTCGGGCACACCGACGGTGATGCCCATCTGGCGGGCCTCGTTGAGATACAGCGCCGCCTTGTCCTTGTCGTCGCGAAACGACGTCAACAGCGCCGACATGTACTCGACGGGATAGTTCGCCTTCAGCCAGGCGTTCTGGTAGCCGATCAGCGCGTAGCCGTAGGCGTGGCTCTTGTTGAACGCGTAGTCGGCGAAGGGCTCGATCTTGTTGAAGATCGTCTCACCGAGTTCGCGTCCGTACCCCTCGCGTTCGGCGCCCTCGACGAACTTGGCGCGCTGGGCCTGGATCATCTCGCGGATCTTCTTGGAACAGGCTTTGCGCAAGTCGTCGGCCTCGGTCATGGAGAACCCGGCGATCTTGGTCGCGACGCGCATGATGTTCTCCTGGTAGATCATCAGTCCGTAGGTCTCGCCCAGGATCTCCTGGAGGTCCGGGTGGTCGTAGCGCACCTCCTGGCGGTGGTTCTTGCGGTCCGCGTAGTCGTTGTGCACGTTCTCGCTCAGCGGGCCCGGCCGGTAGAGGGCGTTGAGGGCGGCGATGTCGTCGAACGTCGTGGGGGCGAGCCGACGCATGAGCTGGCGCATCTTGTCACCCTCGAGTTGGAAGATACCGATGGAGTTCCCCTGCTGGAGCATCTCGAAGACCTTGTGGTCGTCGAGGGGGACGTGGTCGATGTCGATGTCGAGTCCGTGGCCGCGTCGGATGTGATCGAGCGTGCGTTCGATGATCGCGAGGTTGCGCAGGCCCAGGAAGTCCATCTTCAACAGACCGAGCTTCTCGATCGCCGTCGCTTCGTATTGGGTGACGATGGGCGCGTCGTCGGCCGCCGCGTTCGGGCTGGCCTTGCGCTGGACCGGGACGTAGTCGAGCACGGGACCACGCGTGATCACGACGGCGGCCGCGTGGATGCCGTCCTGGCGGCGTTTGTCGACGAAGCCCTTGGCGGTGTCGATGACGTGGGTCACCTCGGGGTTGGTCTCGTAGAGGCTCCGCAGGTCCGCGGCCTCGACGTAGCGGCTCTCGAAGCCCGGCATCGGTTCGAAGCAGGCTTGCAGGGGCAAGTCTTGGCCCATCACGAGGGGCGGCATGGCCTTGGCGATCTGATCGCCCAACTGGGGCGGATAGCCGAGCACCCGGGCGGCGTCGCGCACCGCAGCGCGGGCCTTGATGGTCGAGAACGTGACGATCTGCGCGACGTGATCCGCCCCGTAACGTTCGCCGGCGTAGCGGATCATGTCGCCGCGGTACCGCTCGTCGAAGTCCATGTCGATGTCGGGCATCTGCTTTCGCCCGGGGTTGAGGAAGCGCTCGAAGATGAGCCCGTAACGGATTGGGTCGAGGTCGACGATCTTGAGGCAGTACGCCACGCAGCAACCCGCCGCCGACCCTCGACCCGGACCGACGCGGATACCCTGCTCGCGGGCGTGACGGATGAGGTCCCAGACCACCAAGAAGTAGTCCGAGAAGCCCATCTCGGCCACCACCCGCAACTCGTAGTCCAGTCGTTCGCGGACTTCGCTGCTGAGCGCGTCACCGTAACGCTCGCGCGCCCCTTCCAAGCTCAGGTGGCGCAGGAGTCGGTCGGCCCCCTCCTTGTGCGTGGCGCCGGCCAACTCCGCGGGGATCGGGAACTCCGGTAGAGCGTTATTGTCGAACTCGATGCTCAGGTCCACGCGCTCGGCGATGGCCAGCGTGTTGTCGCAGGCCTCGGGGATATCGCGGAACAGGTAGCGCATCTCGGCGGCGGACTTGAGGTAATGCTGGTCGCTCGCGAAGCGAAAGCGCTGGGGATCGGCCACCAGCGAGCCGGTCCCGATGCACAACAAGGCGTCGTGCATCGCGGCGTCACCGTGGTTCACGTAGTGCAGGTCGTTGGTGGCGAGCAGTGGCGCGTTCAGGTCCCGCGCGATCTGCAGGAGTTGGGGATTGGTGCGCACCTGCTCGGGGATGCCGTGATCCTGCATCTCGATGAAGAAATTCTCCGCGCCGAAGATCGTCTGGAGTCGACCGGCGAGTTCACGCGCCTTGGCGTAGTCGTCGTGCAGGAGCGCTTGCAAGACGACGCCACCCAGGCACCCCGACGTCGCGACCAGGCCCGCCGCATGCTCCTCCAACAGCTCCCAGTCCAGACGGGGCTTGTAGTAGTAGCCCTCGAGGAAGGCCCGCGAGGACAGCTCGCGCAGATTGCGGTAACCCTCGTTGGAGGTCGACAGCAACGTCAGGTGGTGATAGAGCTTCTGGCCCCCCTCGGTGTCGCCGCCGGTGTCGTCGATCTTGCCGCGACGCGGCGGGCGGTCGAAGCGTGAATTGGCCGCCATGTAGGCCTCGAGGCCGATGACGGGCGTGACGCCGTTCTTGCGACACGTCTCGTAGAAGTCGATGACGCCGTACATGTTGCCGTGGTCGGTGATGCCCAGGGCACTCTGACCGTCCGCCTTGGCCGCCAGCACCAACTCCTCCACGCGTGCCGCGCCGTCGAGCATCGAGTACTCGGTGTGATTGTGCAGGTGGACGAAGCTGTCGGCCATGGACTAGTGACCTTCCGGGGTCGGCCACGAGCGCTCGTGACGGGCCAACTCTAGAAATAGGGTGTGACGCCGCACCGCTCTATAGGTAGGTCCCGGCACGGGGCTCACCGCCGCCGCCAGGATTGAGCGAGCGCTCACGCATCTTCTCGAGTTGCGCCGCCGCGGCGGCCTGCTGGGCGAAGAGTGACGCCTGGATGCCGTGGAAGAGACCTTCGAGCCATCCGACCAACTGCGCCTGAGCGATGCGCAACTCGGACTCGGTGGGGATCTCCGCGCTGAAGGGCAGGACCATGCGGCCCAGTTCGGTGCCCAGGTCCGGCGACAGGGCGCCGGAGAGTTCGTGAATGGACAACTCGTAGATCTCTCGCAGACGCGCGCGGCCCGCTTCGTCCAGGGGCGAGGACCGCGCCTCGTCCAGCAGGTTCTTCACCATGGCGCCGATGCGCATGACCTTGGCGGGCTGGGAGATGAAATCGGTGTCGGGGTCGGGGTCGGCCGTCGAGTCGGCGGTCGTGTCGTCCGCGCCCGGCGACAGCACCTGGTCGGGGTTCACGGTGACGTTGGCGTTGGCGTTGGGTTCAGGTTGCACACCATCGAGTGTGCCAGAAATTCCGACCGTCGGTCGGCACTGGCGCCGCGCCCCCTCGCCGGTAGACTGCCAGCGTGAAGGTGTCGACGAGGGGAGATTACGCCAGTCGCGCACTACTGAGCCTGGCCCTGGGCCACGACCTCTCGCTCCCCACGTCGGTGCGTGACCTGGCCGAACGTACCGGTTTGCCCCAACCGTACCTGGAGCAGATCCTGCTGATCCTCAAGGGCGTCGGGCTGGTGCGCTCGAAGCGAGGCGTGGGCGGTGGCTACGTGCTGGCCAAGGACGCGGCCGACATCACGTTGGCCGAGATCGTGGCCGCGGTGGACGGGCCCATCGTCGCGGGCGACTTCGGCGAGCCACACCGTGACGGCGCCTGTGACCACGAGGGCCAGTGCGTGCTCCTGGCGGTCTGGGCCGACGTCGGCAACCACATGCGCGAGCACCTCAGTAGCTTCACCTTGGCGGACATGGTCTTACAGGCCCGGGGGTTGCAGCCCCCGCGTCGGCCCCACGAGGCCGACGACGTGGCGATTCTTAAAACCTGACTAAATTCAGCCCTCGGTTCAATTACCACGTGATAAATTAGTGATGCGTCCATAGGAGAAATACCCCTGGGTTTAGCGCACTTCACCCCCGAAGGAGTTGCCATGAACACACCCCGCCGATCGACAGTGAATACCAATGACATGCTGGGCCTGCTGATGCGGGACCTGGACCGCTACCCGATGCCCAACTACGACGAGCAGGTCGAACTGGCCAAGCGCGTGACCGCCGGCGACGAGGAAGCGAAGAAGCAGATGGTCGCGGCGAACCTGCGCCTCGTGTTGCACTGGGCGCGCCGCTACCAGGACCGTGGTGTGGAGATGGTCGATCTGGTCCAAGAAGGTACGTTCGGCCTGCTGCGCGCGGTGGAGAAGTTCGACTGGGAGCGCGGCTTCAAATTCTCGACGTACGCCACGTGGTGGATCCGCCAGGCGCTACAGCGTGCCGTCCAGCAACACGGACGCACGATCCGCATCCCCCTGGAGGTCGGTGAGCAGCTCCAGCGCCTCGAGGCCACCGCGGCCGAGTTGACGTCACTCTTTGGCCGCAAGCCCACCGACGACGAGCTCGAAGAGGCGACCGGTATGAGCCGCGAGGTCCGCGAGGGCCTGCGGGGCCTCGCCGGGGTGACCGCCAGTCTCGATCAGCCGGCCTCGTCGGATTCCGCGACCACGTTGGGCGACCTGGTCGCACCGAGCCAGCAGGACTGGGTGGGTGACATCGAGCAGAGCATGATGGACCGCCAGTTGCTCGACGCCCTCGACCAATTGACCGATCTGCAACGCGAGGTCGTGACCCTACGCTTCGGACTCGGGGGCGCGACGCCGCTGTCCCTGCAGGCGACCGCCACGAAGATGGACATCGGCGTGCGTCGCGTGCGTCGCGCGGAGGAGGAGGCGTTGGAGATTCTCCGTCACGACGCCACCGTCCTGGCGGCTCACGTCAACGCCTAGGATTCGCGCCACCCGTCGACCAACGACGTCAAGTCGTCCGGCAGTGCCGCGCCGGCCATGACGGGTTCGTCGGTTCGCGGGTGGCGAAACGCCAGACTGCGAGAATGCAACCAGAACCGCTCCTCGGGGAGTCGCCGATCGCGGCGATGGCCGTAGCGGGGGTCGTTCACCACCGGATGGCCGATGGTCGACATGTGCACGCGGATCTGGTGCGTGCGGCCCGTATCGAGGCTCAGGCGCAGTAGCGTCACGGCGTGGGGCTTGTCCAGGCGCGCGAGGACCTCGTAGCCGGTGCGGGCGGGGCGCCCATCGGCCCGCACCGCCATCAGGGTGGGCGTGCGAGTGGACCGTCCGATGGGCGCGTCGACCACGCCGCGCTCTTCGGCGACGTGGCCCTCCACGAGTCCCAGATAGGTGCGGCCCATCGTCCGCGTCGCCAGTTGATCGCGCAGGCTGACGAGTCCTTCGGGCGTCTTAGCCACCACGAGGACACCGGAGGTGCCCTTGTCGAGTCGATGCACGATGCCCGGGCGAAACGGATCGCACAATCCTTCGTCACTGAGAGTCTTCAGTTGAGGGAAGCGCGCGAGCAGTCCGGCCACCAGGGTGCCGGTGCGCTGCCCCGCTCCGGGATGAACGACCTGACCCGCGGCCTTGTCGACCACCGCGAAGTCCTCGTCGTCGAGCACCACGTCCACACGCACCGCCGCATCGGGTTCGACGAAGCCCACGTCGGGCGTGGGAAGGACGGCCACCACGTGCTGTCCCTCCTCGAGGACGTAGGACCCCTTGCGCACCACCTGGTCGTTCACCCGCACCGATCCCTCGTTGACCATGTTCGTGGCCTCTGAGCGCGACAGACCGGTCAACATGGCGATGACGCGGTCCACGCGAACGGCGCCGAGGGTGGCGGGCACGATGAGGTCGAGCACCTCGCCGTCGAAGGCGTCGAACTGGTCGCTCATCGTTGCACCAGTGTCGAGCCGCGCATCATGGCGACCACCAGGATCACCAAGCCCACGGTGACGGCGGCGTCGGCCACGTTGAAGACGGGGAACCAGCCCACGGCGACGAAATCGGTGACCTGGTGGGGCATGCGGACTAGTCGGTCGACCTCATTGGCGACCCCCCCACCCAGCAACAGACCAAAGCCCACCGTCGCGAGGCCCGCGGTGGCGCGCAAGGCCACCACCATCACCGCGACGAGGATCACCAGAGCCACCAGCACCGTGGCGACGGGACCGGAGCGATTGAGGGAGAAGGAGATACCGCTGTTGTAGGTCAATCGAAACCACACGGGCCCCCACACGTGCTGTGCGCGCCCGTTCAGGGCGTGGCGTGCCCACCACTTGCTCAATGAATCCAGGAGGACCACCACCAGGGCCCACCCTACGACGGCGGCGTTGATGCGACCCCTTAGACGATGGCGCGGCACGTCACGCAGGTGAAGACCGGCAACTGGAACTGCAAACGGGCTTTGGAGATGGGTTCGAAGCACTCGTCACAGCGTCCGTAGCTGGCGTCGTCGACGCGCGCCAGGGCGACGTCGATCTCGTCGACCTTCAGTCGAAGAGCGGTCGCGAAGTCCTTGAGTTGGTCGCGCTGGATGTCCGAGGCGACGCTCGAGCCGTCCTCGTCGTCGTACTCGAGCCGTTCACGGTCCACGAGCATCTCGTTGGCCTCGTCGTCGCTGATCGCGATCTGTTCGAGGGTCGACGCGCGGGCTTCGAGCAGCAAGCCGCGCAACTCCGCCAGGAACTCGGGGTCGTCGGCGTAGGGCTTGGAGTGCATCTTGCGCTCGAGGGTCTCTTGGCGGCGACGCTCCTCGGCCTCGCGGCGCTCCTGGCGCTTGAGCTCCTCCTGGTTACGGCGCTCGATCTCGCGCAACTTCCGCTGCTTCTCGGCCTCGATCGCCTTGCGCTTGGCTTCCACCTCGCGCTGCTTCTTGGCCTCGATCGCGGCCTTCTCACGCGCCTTGCGCTGGATCTCGCGCTCCTTGGCGGCGGCCTTGGCCTTGGCCTCGCGCTCCTTGGCGGCCTTGGCGGCGGCGGCGGCCTTGGCCTTGGCGGCGGCGGCCTTCTCTCGTTCCGCGGCCTTGGCCTTGGCCTCGCGCTCCTTGGCGGCGACGGCGGGCTTGGCCGGGACCTTCGCCGTCGAGGCCTTGCTCGCAGCGGGCGACACGGCCGTCTTCTTGGGGGGTGCAACGTTCTTCACGGTCTTCTTGACAACTGCTTTCTTGGCCGAGGCCTGGGGGGTTGATTTCTTCGCCACGGGTGCAGACCTCTTGGCCGCGGGGGTGGAGGGCGTGGCCTTCTTCACGGGAGCCGACTTCTTC
Source organism: Acidobacteriota bacterium (assembly GCA_019352075.1). Classification (GTDB taxonomy): domain Bacteria; phylum Actinomycetota; class Acidimicrobiia; order Acidimicrobiales; family RAAP-2; genus RAAP-2. The sequence goes on from JABBOA010000069.1 coordinate 10,552, forward strand.
GCGGCCGCGCCCTTCTTGGTCACGGCACTCTTCGTCGAAACGCGGGCGGTTGACGGCATGAACGACTCCTTGGTCATTGTGAACCAGCGCGCCGACCCTACCAGCCCGGGCTCGTCCTACGCACGATCATCGTTCAAGGATTCAAAATTGAGCGCCTGGCCGGTGGCCGCCGGTGGGGCGGG
>JABBOA010000070.1 GCA_019352075.1 Acidobacteriota bacterium
GACCTGGGTGTCACATTTACCGCGCCCCATCATGTCCCGAGTTTGCCGAAGCAGGCGTCGACTATTCTTCGCGCACCGGAGCTTTCAATTTCGAAGTGACGATCGGAGGACCGTGGCCTACGACTGGATCATCGACGCCCTCGACGACACCTGGTCCAAGACGGAACGCGCCCTGACGGGGCGTGTCGAGCGCGACTTCGACGCGTTGACGTCGTGTCCGGGTTGGAGCGTTCGTGATGTCGTCAATCACGTCACCGGCAGCGAATTCATCTTGGCGGGTGCGCCCGTGCCCGTGCTCACGTCGCCCCCGCCCCCGTACGTCAGGAATCGCCGGGGCGAGGAGAACGAGGCCATGGTGGCCAGTCGTCGTCACTACAGTGCGGGTGAGGTTCTCAACGATTTCCGCTACGCGACCACGATGACGTTGTCGCGATTGGGTCGCCTCGACCTCGCGACGTGGGAAGCGCCGACGCGCGGCGCGTCCGGGTGGCGGCCACTGCACCAGGTTCTGGAGATGAGGGTCATCGATAGCTGGATCCACCTCCAAGACATCCGCGACGCGTTGCTCGAACCGACGGATGACCACGGTCTGGGCGAGGACATCGTGATCAACTACTTCGAGGGCCTGATACCTTTCATCTGGGCGAGACGTGTCGCCGCGCCGGAGGCGGCGCTGTTGCGGATTAATTTGGTCGGTCGCCTCGCGCGGAGTGTGCAGTTGAGGGTCCGTGACGGCCGCGGGGTGGCGGTGGCCTCCTCCGACGAGGTCCCCACGGTCGAGATGACCACTGCGGTGGCCCTGTTCTGGCGGCGCATGGCCGGACGCATCAACGCCGAGGCGCTGTTGCGGGCGTCGGCGACGGACATTCGCGGCGACCGCATCCTCGGCGGTCGTCTGGCGGAGGCACTTTGCGTGCTTGAGTAGACGAGACCGGGGCAGGCCAGTAGCGGTAGGCTTGCACTTCTTATGCATGCCACTTCTTCTACCCTGGACAACAACCGCATCAAACTCGTCGTCGAGGTCGACGAGACTGAGATGGAGGTGGCGCTCGACGCCGCCGCCAAGACCCTGGCGCAGCAGGTCAACGTCAAGGGGTTTCGTAAGGGCAAGGTCCCCAAGCAGGTACTGATCGCCAATATCGGCGGTACGGCGGTGCTGCGTTCGGAGGCGATTCGTGAATCGTTGCCCGACTTCTACGCGCGCGCCGTCTCAGAGACGTTGATCGACCCCATCGGCCAACCCGAGGTGACCATCACGGGCGGCGAGGAGGAGGGCGTTCTGGTCTTCGAGGCCGACGTCGAGGTGCGACCCGTCGTCACCATCACCGGATACGACGCACTGCGCGTGACCATCCCGTCGCCGGTCGTGGGCGACGACGAGATCGAATCGCAGATCAATCGCTTCCGCGAGACCGACGCGGTGCTCGAAGACGTGGACCGGCCCATCGTCAACGGCGACCTGGTCAACATGGACATCCGGGCAGAGCAGCCCGGTTCGGACGCGGAACCTCTGGAGATGAGCGATTTCATGTACACCGTCGGGTCGGGTTCCATCGCTCCTGAGGTCGACGAGCTGATCCTGGGTCTGCGGGCCGGCGAGGAGCTGGTGGTCACGGCGAGCGCGGGCGTCGGACAGAGCGTGCTCTACACGATGCAGCTCAAACAGGTGAAGGAACGAATTCTTCCGGAGCTAACCGATGAATGGGTGGAGGAGAACACGGACTGGCCCACGGTCGACGAGATGCGCGACGCGGTGTTGGCGCAGATGAGCAAGATGAAGGTCGTCGAAGCGCAAATGTCCCAGCGCGACGCCACGTTGGTGGCGCTGGGCGATCTAGTGGGCGACGACGTGGTGCCCGAGGTCCTGGTGGAGGCTGAAGCCAACGACCGGATGCACGATCTCGGCCATCGCCTCGCCCAGCAGAAGATGGACTTCGAGCAGTTCCTCCAGGCGACCGGCCAGACGCCCGACCAATTGCTGGCCGCGATTCGCGTCGACGCCCAACGGGCCGTCAAGATCGACCTCGCGCTGCGCGCGCTCGTCACGGCGCTGGGACTCGAAGCGACTGCGGAGGAGGTGGAGGAGGAACTGACCAAGACGGCCGAGGCCATGGACCTCACGCCGGACGTCTTGCGTGAGAACCTCTACAAGTCGGGTCGGGTGAAGTCGTTCGACGCCGAGGTCGCCAAGATCAAGGCGAACAAGTGGTTGGGCGAGAACGTCACGTTCGTCGACCATCTCGGCATCGTGATTGACCGCGAACTGCTCCGTGAGGACCAGTCGGTCGAGATTGACGAATAAGGTAACAACGTGAACGAACATTTCAACGCCCAGAACTACCTCGTACCCACCGTGGTCGAATCCTCGAGTCGGGGCGAACGAGCCTACGACCTCTACAGTCGGCTGTTGCGCGAGCGCATCATCTTCTTGGGCACGCCGATCGACGACACCATCGCGAACCTCATCTGCGCCCAGATGCTCTTCTTGGAATCGGAGGATCCCGACAAGGACATCAGCCTCTACATCAACTCACCCGGTGGTGACATTACGGGTCTCCTGGCCATCTACGACACGCTCAAGTACATCAAGCCCGACGTGTCCACGTTCTGCTTCGGTCAAGCGGCGTCGGCCGCCGCGGTGTTGTTGGCCGCCGGGACCAAGGGCAAGCGCTTCGCGTTACCCCACGCGCGGGTGCTGATGCATCAGCCCTGGGGTGGGGTGGGGGGCCAGGCCTCCGACATCGAGATCCAGGCTCGTGAAATCCTGCGCATGAAGGACATGCTGAACGCGATGCTGGCCGCGGACACCGGCCAGAGCGTCGAACGTATCGCCAAGGACACGGACCGCGACTACATTATCGGTGCCGACGAAGCGGTGCAGTACGGCCTCATTGACGAAGTACTGCTAGCTCGCCCCTAGGTACCCTCGTTCGGGGCTCGCGCCCCGTAGGATGGTGGGAGCGAGGGAGGTGAACGATGGCGAAGTTCGGCGAAAGCAACGACCTGATTAAGTGCAGTTTCTGCGCCAAGGGTCAAAAACAGGTGAAGAAACTCATCGCAGGTCCGAGCGTGTACATCTGTGACGAGTGCATCGACCTGTGCAATGACATCATTGCCGACGAGTTCGGGGACCGTCCCGAATTCGTCCTCGAGGACTTGCCAACCCCGCGCGAGATCACTTCGTTCCTCGACGAGTTCGTGATCGGCCAAGTGGACGCGAAGAAGATCCTCGCCGTGGCGGTCTACAACCACTACAAGCGCATCCAAGCCGGGCCGCTACACGAGGACGACGTGGAGGTGGGCAAGTCGAACGTCTTGCTGCTGGGCCCCACCGGTTGCGGCAAGACGTTCCTCGCCCAGACGTTGGCGCGCATGCTCAACGTGCCCTTCGCCATCGCTGATGCGACGGCGTTGACCGAAGCCGGCTACGTCGGCGAGGACGTCGAGAACATCCTGTTGAAGTTGCTCACGGCCGCCGACTTCGACGTCAAGCGCGCGGAGCGCGGCATCATCTATATCGACGAGATCGACAAGATCGCGCGCAAGGCGGAGAACCCCTCGATTACGCGCGACGTGTCGGGCGAAGGGGTGCAGCAGGCCCTCCTCAAGATTCTCGAGGGCACCGTCGCGAGTGTTCCGCCCCAGGGTGGGCGCAAACACCCCCACCAGGAATTCATCACAATCGATACCGCCAACATCCTCTTCATCTGCGGGGGGGCGTTCGCGGGCCTCGAACAGATCATCGAACGTCGACTGGGCAAGAAGTCGATGGGATTCAACCAGCCGGTCGAAGCGAAGCGTCACGGCGACGTCGAGCTGTTCCGCCACGCACTGCCCGAAGACCTCGTCAAGTTCGGCCTAATTCCCGAGTTCATCGGACGCCTGCCCATCGTGGGGGCGGTCCAACAGCTCGACCGTGACATGCTGATTCGGGTGCTGACCGAACCCAAGAACTCCTTGGTGCGACAGTTCCAGCAGGTGCTGGCGCTCGACGGCGTGGAGCTCGTGATCGAGCCCGAGGCTCTCGAAGCCATCGCCGAGTTGGCGATGGAGCGACAGACGGGCGCTCGCGGACTCCGCTCGATCCTCGAGAACGTGTTACTCGAACCGATGTACGATGTGCCGTCTCGCGGCGACGTCGAACGATGCGTGATCAGCGCCGAGACCGTGCGTCACGGCGCCGAACCCACCTACGACGTCCGTAAGACGCGCACTCGCCGCGCCAGTTAGTGGTGCGACCCGCCGCGTACGACGACGCGTTGATGTGGCTCGAGTCCCACGTCGATTATGAGCGTTTGGCTCCGGGGCGTCGAGAGAGCCCGACGCTCCAACCCATCGCTGACACCCTGGCGCTGTTCGCCGATCCGCACCGTGACTACCCCATCGTGCACGTCACCGGCACCAACGGCAAGGGTACGACCACGACCTTGACGAGCGCTCTCTTGAGTGCCACGGGTCTACGGGTGGGGACCTTCACGAGCCCTGACCTCCACGCGATCAATGAACGCATCGCGCTCAACGGCCAAGCGATCGACGACGACGATTTCACCTCGCTGATGGGGCGTCTCTACGACGCGGAGAAAGTCAGCGGCATCGTCTTGACGCGTTTCGAGTTGTTGACGGTCGGAGCGCTGTTGAATTTCTCCGACGAGGGGGTCGACGTGGCCGTCATCGAAGTGGGGCTGGGGGGCACCTGGGACTCCACCAACGTGGTCGATGGTGTCGTCACGGTATTGACGAACGTCGATCTCGACCACACGGCCGTTCTGGGTGACAGCGTGGGTGAGATCGCGCGGGACAAGGTGGGGATATTCCGCCCGCAGGCGGTCGCCGTCGTGTCCACTACCAACGCCATCGTCGTCGAGATCGCGACGTCGCGCGCCCGTGAGTTGGGCGCGACCCTCTGGACGATCGAGGACTCGTTCGCCCTGGAGCGTAACGAACTGGCCGTGGGGGGGCGGGCGATCACCGTGAGATCGCCCTACGCCAGTTACGACGACGTCCTGGTGACGCTGCACGGCATCCACCAAGGGGTCAACGCCACCACCGCGATCGTGGCTGCGGAGGCGTTCCTCGGTCGTGCCCTGGGCGAGGACGTCGTGCGCGGCACGTTCGCGAGCGCGAGGATGCCGGGGCGCATGGAACTACTCAGTCGTCATCCGACCATCGTGGTCGACGGAGCCCACAATCCGGCGGGGATGCGGGCGTTCTGCGCGGCACTCGACGGCGCTTTTCACGTCCTCGGGGAACGTCGCTGCGTGCTGGGGATGCTGACCGGACGCGACGTCGATGACATGGCGGCGCCCCTGGTGTCGCTCGGTTTCACGGAGTTCCACTGTTGCGCGCCGCACTCGCCCCGAGCGATGGAGGCGCGTCTCGTCGCCGAAGCCGTCCGGCGAGCTGGGGGAGTCGCCTTCGAACACGCGAGCGTTTCGACGGCGTTGGCGTACGCCCGCGAGCACTCCGGCGACGACGATCTGATCGTGGCGGTGGGCAGCCTGTACCTCGTGGCGCAGGTTCGCGCCGATGTGCTGCACGTCGTCACCCGTCACCCGCACCAGCACTGGTAGATTCCTTCGTCGTGGAAAGAACCCTGGTCCTGGTCAAACCCGACGGCGTCGAACGCGGTCTAGTCGGAGAAATCGTGAGTCGTTTGGAGCGGCGCGGACTGCGCTTGGTCGCGGCCCAATTGCGAACGCTTGATCGCGTGACGGCCGAGCATCATTACGTTGAACACGCCGGTAAGCCCTTCTACGAGGGCCTGGTGGCGTTCATCACTGGGGGTCCGGTTATGGCGATGGTCGTGGAGGGACCCGCCGACACGTGGCAGGTCGTGCGCACCATGATGGGCCCGACGAACCCGGCGCTGGCCGCACCGGGCACCATTCGCGGCGACTTGGGTCTGGGGACCCAACAGAACCTCATCCACGGCTCGGATTCCGCGGAATCCGCGCGCCGAGAGATTGCGATTTTCTTTCCGTCCCTAGGCTGAGGGTACTTGTTTGGTATCCGGCGCCTCCGTGCCGTAGCCTTGTGGGGGTAGGAGAGTACGAGTCGGGCTCTCATTAAGGGTTCTCATGGTTGATTCTCGTTTTTCACTACTGGGCCGCGATATGGCGGTGGACCTCGGTACCGCCAATACGTTGGTCTACGTCCGCGGTCGCGGCATCGTCCTCAACGAACCATCGGTGGTGGCCGTGGACATCAAGGACGGCAAGCCCCTCGCGGTGGGTGCCCAGGCCAAACTGATGATCGGTCGTACGCCGAGCAATATCCAGGCGATCCGTCCCTTGAAGGACGGCGTCATCGCCGACTTCGAGATTTGCGAGAAGATGCTGCGCTACTTCATCCATCGCGTTCACCAGCGTCGATTCGCTAAGCCGCGCATGGTCATCTGCGTACCCTCGGGCATCACCGGCGTGGAGCAGCGCGCCGTCATGGAGGCGGCGGAGTTCGCCGGCGCGCGCAAGGCCTACATCATCGAGGAACCGATGGCCGCAGCCATCGGCGCCGGTCTGCCCATTCACGAGCCCACCGGCAACATGGTCGTCGATATCGGCGGTGGCACCACGGAAGTGGCCGTGATCTCCCTGGGCGGCATCGTCACGAGTCAATCGATCCGCGTCGGGGGCGACGAACTCGACGACGCCATCGTGGACTTCGTGAAGAAGGAGTTCCAGCTCGCCCTTGGTGAGCGCACCGCGGAGGAGATCAAGATCCAGATGGGTTCGGCATATCCGTTGGAGCAGGAGATGCAGGCCCAGATTCGTGGTCGAGACCTGGTGACCGGTCTTCCCAAGACGGTCGTCATCTCGACCGAGCAAGTGCGTCAGGCGATCGAGGTTCCCGTGCAGGCCATCGTCGACGCCGTGAAGGTGACCCTCGACCGGACCCCGCCTGAGTTGTCATCGGACCTCATGGAGCAGGGGATCGTGCTGACCGGTGGAGGGGCTCTTTTGAACGGTTTGGCCACCCGCCTCGAGGTCGAGACCAACATGCCCATCATCGTGGCCAATGATCCGCTCAACTGCGTAGCGTTGGGGAGCGGCATGTGCCTCGAAGAGCTCGACGTCTTCGCTCGTATGCTCAAGACGTCACCTTCGCGCTAAACCGTGGCTTCGGACCGTTCACGGCGCCGCCTCTTCTTCACCGGAGTGGTCGGGACGCTCATTATCGTCACCGTCTACCTCTCGGGTGGTGTGGTGGCGGGCGCCAGAAGCGCTGCGCACGCCGTCGTCTTTCCGTTCAGCTGGGCGGCGGATTTCGTGGCCCGTCCCGTCGGTCACCTGGTGGCCGGCATGGTCAACTACTCCGACGTCGAAGAACAGAACAAGCAACTGCGCTACCTCCTCGGCCGTGAGACCCTGCGAGCCGATCAGAACGCCCTTGCCGCTCAACAACTTCGTCAACTCTCCCAGGCGCTGCACGTACCCGTGGCGGCCACGCTCGGGACGTTGATGGCGCAGGTCACCGCAATCTCACCGACGAACTTCTCGGCCACCGTCACTATCGACAAGGGACAGGACGAAGGCGTCATGGACGGCATGCCGGTCGTCGCCGACGGCGGTCTGGTGGGACGCATCATCGCGACGTCCGCCCACACCTCGACGCTGCGGCTGCTCTCCGACGTCGGATCGGTGGTTGGGGCGACGTTCAGCAACGCCCAGGCGTCGGTGCTGATCTCGGGACAGGGAATCAACAATCCCCTCAGCGTGACCGGGATCCCGGACACGGCCCCGGTGGGCGTGGGTAGTCTGCTCTCCACCGACGGACTCCAGGGCGGACTGTTCCCGCCAGGACTGCCCGTGGGACGGGTCACCAAAATCCTGGTGAATCCGGGCGCGTCCACGTACGGGGTGAGTCTCGCACCCACGGCCAACCTCAACAATCTCGCCTACGTCGACGTCGTCTTGTGGGAGCCGTCGACGTGACGCAAGCCCGGGGTCTCATCACGATCGTCACGCTCATGGTGGTGGGGGTGCAGTTCGCGATCTTCACGCAGTGGCGTTTCGCTGGCGTCGTCGTGATGCTGGTGTGGCTGTGGCCCGTCGCGGTGGGCCTCACCGGGTTGACCTCCCTCGCCCTCTTCGCGGGTCTACTCGCGGGCGTGTTGTTCGATGCGCAGAGTGCGACGCCCTTCGGTTTGAGTGCCTTGGTGGGCCTGACGTTGGCGTACGCAGCGTCGAGGTTGGGCCGCGAAGGGGTCGGCGACCTGGACTCGGCTGCGCGGTGGGTGACGCCGGTGCTGGCCGCCGCGGCCGGATTCGTGGCTCCCCTCCTGTTCGTCGTCAGCGGAGTGTTCGCTCTCGACTTCTCCCTCTGGCGCGGTAGCCTGCTGAACTCCATGCTCATCAACGCCGCCGCCTTCTTCGTCCTCGCGCGTCCGGTGACCCGTGTCGCCTTCGCGATGAGTTCCACGGCGATGCGGGCGCGTCGATGAAGGGGTCGTGGCGCGACCGTCCTGCCGCGTCGTGGTTTCAACGGCTGTGGCGTCCCTGGGTCTCGCTCAACCCGTTTCGTGGGCGCGGCCGACACATCAACGAGCCACGCCCCGTCGGCATTCGCGACCTCGTGGCATCTCCCGAGGAGGTCCGCGCTCGACCCGAGCGCCGGTGGCGCATCATCGGCACCTTCTTCTCGTTGCTCCTGATTCTTCTGATCGTTCGGCTCTTCATGCTCCAGGTCCTCGAGCACAGCGCCTCCGTCGCGACGGTGAACTCCAACTCACTGCACGTCGCCACCATTCCGGCCTCGCGGGGCCTGATCGTCGACCGAACGGGGGCGCCGTTGGTGACGAACGTCACCACCACCGAGGTGTTGCTCTCGCGCCAACAGGCCTACCTCAACCCGTCGGTCATCGGCGCCCTGGCGACCGTCACTAACCAGAGCATCAAGACCATCCAGAGCGACCTGACCAACCAGCAGTACGACCCGTACCAGCCCGCCCCGGTGATGACCAACGCGCCCTCGTCGGTGGTGCAGTTCATCAAACTGCACCCGGGGGAGTTCCCCGGCGTCAGCGTGCAGGGGGTGTCCCAACGTAACTACCCCTTCGGCGGACAGACGGCGTCGCAACTCCTGGGTTACGTCGGGCCGATCACCGGTGCGGAGATCGCGGCCAACCCCACTGCGGGCTACACCACGAACTCGATCTTCGGCAAGACCGGCATCGAGAATTATTACCAGCAGTATCTGCGCGGCGTGTCGGGTACCACCACGATCGAGGTCAGCGCACAGGGAAACATCCTGGGTTCGGTGCAAAAGACGCCACCGCGCCAAGGTGATTCGGTGGTCCTGAACATCGACGCGGGATTGCAGAAGGCCCTCGACAGTGATCTCGCGAACAACATCATGACCGTGCGCCACACGGTGGACCCCACGACCGGGGTGATCCCGCCGGCGCTCAACGGCGCGGCGATCGTGATGGACGTGAACAACGGAGCGGTCCTGGCCATGTCGAGCTACCCGTCGTTCAACCTCAATTCCTTCGTGAACGGGTTGCCCCAGTCGACCTTCAAGACCCTGCTCAACGAGGGCGCCTTCACGAATTACGCCATCCAGGGCCTCTACACGCCGGGTAGTACCTTCAAGATGATCACCGCCACGACACAATTGCAGACGGGCGTCTTCCCGGCCACGCAGTTGGTGAACGACACGGGCTATTACACGGTGCCGGGTTGTTTGCAGGGCGCGCACGGCTGCGTCTTCCACGACGACCTCGGACAGGGTGCGGGACTGGTGAGTTTGCCGATGGCCCTGACGGTCTCGTCGGACTACTACTTCTACCAACTCGGATACCTCTTCTGGTCCCAGCAGGCCAAGTATGGCGAGACCCCCATTCAGAACGTGGCCCATCTCTACGGACTCGATCAGTACACCAACATCGACCTACCCAACGAGGTACAGGGGCGCGTGGACTCGCCGCTCGTGCGCATCGCCCTGCACAAGGCCGCGCCCCGGGCTTTCCCGACCGATACCTGGTACACGGGTGACAACATCGAGATGGCTTTCGGTCAAGGGTCGACGGCGATCACCCCCATCGCCCTGGCGGACGCCTACGCCACCTTCGCCAACGGCGGCACCCGCTACGAGCCCGAGGTCGCCGCCGCGGTGGTGAGTCCGACGGGCAAGGTGGTCGTGCGATACGGGCCGCGGGTCCTCGGTCACGTCAGTCTGCCGGCATCCGTGAGGGACCCGATCCTTCAAGGTCTCGAGGGCGTCGTCCAGAATCCTCGGGGCACGGCGTACGGGACTTTCCAACAGTACGCCACGTTCCCCCAGTCGGCCTTCCCCGTAGCGGGCAAGACGGGCACTGCGTCCACCGGCTACCTCCCCAACGGACACCCCCTTGAACCCAATTCCTTGTTCGTCGGCTTCGCTCCGGCCAACAAGCCCGAGTACGTCGTGATCTGCGCCATCGCTCAAGCGGGGTACGGTTCCGCCGCTGCGGCGCCGGTGGTGGCCCAAGCCTTCAATTATCTCTACCGGCACCCGATCAAGCCCGTGGTCCTCACCGTGAAGAGCCAGGTGGCACCGGTCACCACCACGTCAACCACCCCCACGACCACCCCCACG
>JABBOA010000071.1 GCA_019352075.1 Acidobacteriota bacterium
AACCTTCCGTGGGTTCAAATCCCACCTCCTCCGCCACGGGGTGTTTACGAAAGTAACCCCCATCTGCTTACGAAAGTCCGGGTATCGAGCCCCCCGAGCGGGCGCCACGGTCCATTTCGGCCAGCGGGGCAACATTGGGCGACTCCAACCTGGCGAGACCAGGCATTCACACGGATCAACCGAACGAAAAGGGCCCGCGAGACGTGACTCGTCCCGCGGGTTACTAACTGGAGGAGACTGCTCGCCTACGCGGCGAGATCGTCCGGTGGGTCGTCGAAGCAGAACGGCTCGGCGAGGCAGATCTCACCGTTCTCGTCGAGTTCCTCGAATCCGTGGTCGGGCGGAAACTCTACACACAGGGGGTCGGTGGTCAGGTCAATGCGTTTGGCCCACTTGCGCACCAGGCGGATGTTGGCCGCCACCACCTCGAAGGTGAGCATCAGACTCGTCTTCGCGAGACCGACCACGCGGCAGAAGCCGCGCTTGATGTTCTGGGTACTCTGACTGCGCAGGTTCCCGAAGATCCCCTCGATGGCGCTGCGTCGAGCGAAGGAGTCGATCCATTTTGGCGATCCCCACGGGTCTCGCTGACGAAGCTTCGCCAGCACGGGTCCGGGGATGACGATCGTCGCCTGCCGACAGCACTTGGGGGCGGTGGCGAGCGGTCCGGGATTTTCAACCACCGGGCGGTCCACCGGGTAGTGCTCTGACAGTGGGCAGAGTTCGCACTTGGCACTTGAGCTTGCCCGCCTTACCCGGGCAGATCCACTGGGTCTGGAACGGGTCGGCCTTCGTGGGGGCGTTCTGATTGAACACGAACGCGTGCTGCTGGAGCTTCGCGTTGCGGGCGAGGAACTCGTCGAGCGCGTTGGTGTTGCGCTCGTGACTCAGCCGTTCTTCGTTGGTGGCCCTCTTCTTCAGCGGGCCGACCTTGAAGTGCGGCGGCGGAGGGTTGTCGAACAGCTCATCGTCGGTCGCGACGCAGTAGGGCACGCCACGCACGATCCGGATGCCCTCGTAGTCCTTGACGCCACGGTCGAGCGGGTGGATGTCTTGTACTTGGCTGATGGCGCGCCGATGGAGTTCCATCGCCCAGTCCTCGGGGCGTTTGTAGGAGAAACCGCGGTCGACGAGCAGTTCGTCGATCCGGTAGCCCTCCTCGACCAGCCGGTCGAGTGCACCCAGCGTGGGGTCCGACGTGTCACCGGCCGCGGGGCGCAGCGTCATCGAGAGCAGGAGCTTGGGCATCTCGTCGGGATCGGCCCCGACCGGCAGCACTCCCACGCCCACGAAGAGGTCGTAGCCGAAGAGCTTCGTCGACTTGTTGTCGTGGGTCTTGGTCCGGTAGCCGAGGTGAGCGTCGCGGTCGCTGGACGTGACTTCGCGGACCTCCTTCTTCCCAGTCTTCGCTTTGCCCTTCTTCGTCTTCTCCTTCTCGATGACCTCTCGCACCTCGGCCATCGCCGCCTCTACTTCATCGAGATCGGCGTCAACCGCGTCGCTCGTTGCGGTGGCCGCCCACCTTGGCTTGCCGAATGACTCCACTCCCGAGCTGTCCCAGGCGATCGAGATACTCTTCGGCATCATCTGAGGGTGCGACGCCCGGATCAGTTTGTCGATGATTGCTTGGAGGGCCTCACTGCGAATCTCGCGCTCGACGTCGGTGAGATCCGGGGCGTACCCCATCGAGAACTCCAGACGCTGCTCGATGGCACTGAGCAGATAGCGGACCTGACGAACGGTGATGGGCTCGCTCTGCACACCGGACTCGGACTTCACTCGGGTCCCCAGGGCGTTCTGCACCGAGGGGGCGATCCACTTCGTCAACGCCTTGTGCACGTTGTCAAGGGTGAGGGTGAGACCTCGCGAGGCCACGAGTATCGCCCCGACGAAGAAGACCTCGACCGAGAGTTCGCGCGGGCGGCCGGTGTGATGGGGCACGAGGATCTTCTCGACGTCGTCGGCTACCCCACTGCGACGAATGGCCCTCACCACCAAGTCGACCTCACAACGCCGGATCACGAGGCCACCGGGCTCTCGCGCAGTTCAACCGTTCGCAGAACGGCTGCGACCGGCGCGTCGTCGGGCGATGGGCAGTACGCGAGGAGATCAACGAGCGTGCGCGCCGAGCGCAGGCCCGACGCCCGTAGCAACGCTCCAAGCGGCACGGGGGCGCTCATGGCGGCCATGAGCCACGTCGAACGCAGTCGCGCCGGGTCCACGTCGACGCCCGTGGTGAGCGCAGTCATGGCCCGTGCCGTGACCGGACCCGTGACGTTGTGACGGGTCACCGACAGTCCGTAGAGAGGATCGGAGGACTTGCGGCCGGCCGTTCGGTGCAGTTCCAGCGCTTCGCGCAACAACTCCTCGTACTGAACGCGCACGACGACGGTTCGAGACATGGCGCCACCGACCTTCACGAAGAGCGCGGTCACGCCAGCGCTCAGCTCACCCTCGACGATCGACTCCGGCGTGACGCCACGCTGCTCGGTCGAGGAGAGTCCCGCCCCGAGACCCAGGGCGACGATGGCCGAGAGTCCGCGACGCAGCGTCGCGGTCGGCTGGTTGCGCGCCAGTCGCACCAGTGACGCGCACTCGAAGGGCGTATAGGGAGGCTGCACCGGTTGATAGAAGATGACCTGAGGGGCGGACCCGGGAGCGAGGCGCTTCACCGCACGACGCAGCGCCGAGCGAACGGTAGCACGGGTCGCGTCAGGTGACCCAGCGACCGGTCCAGCGAGGTACGCCTCGACCAGGCCGCTCTCAAGGAGTTCCGCGGGTCGAAGCACTTCGGTCGACGACGGTCGTGACGGTCGTGTCGCCACCCACAGGCAGAAGCGCGCGAGGACTCCCATCTGGGTGCGGACCCACTCGACGCTTGGCGGCTCGTAGGCGGTCGCGAGGTGACGCGTGGCGACGTCCACGAGTGCCCAGTCCGCGTCGCTGAACCGGTAGGGGCGAAAGGCCGCGACGACGTCAGCGATCGCGGCGTCGATCTCGGGTAACACACCCACCTCGACGTGCTCGTACGATGCGCTCGCCCGCGCCGCCTCGCGTTGCGCGTGCTTTCCTTCGCCGCCCGAACCGCCGCGGAGCGCGACAACGGCTTGGTCGCCGTGGGCTTCACCGACGTGGCTCTCGTTGGATGAACGACACGGACCCCCATGGGCTCGACGTCACGTGCGACCCGTAGTTCCTGTGCCGCACGGACGACTGACTCGATAGTGCTTCGCGCTTCGTCCCGCGCACTCGCCGCTTCGGCGATGAGTGGGCCGTGGTCCCAGTCAGCCGTGGCGAGTTCGGGGACGAGGCCCTCGAAGATCGTCGCCATCACCGCGTAGCCGCGACGTCGGTGGGCCTCGGCCAACGCCGCGAAGGGTCCGAGGTCGGTGACCGTAGTCCAAAAGCGCCGGGCCGCCGGCCGGTTCTTGACTCTCCTCACCGTGGCGGTGGTCGGGACCGCCCCGATGGCTCGAGCGACGCGACGCAGGTACGGGCGCGCTACGCGATGCTGGGGCGAAGCCGCAACGAAGGCCTCGACGTACGGGGCCGCCAGGAGGACCTTGAGATCTGGTGGTGCGGTGCGATCCCAGACTGGGTGCCAAACGACGAACCGTGCCAGGTGACCGAGCAGGACCATGGCCGACTCATCGGTGGGCGCACCGGTCGCCACGACAGCACCAATGGCCACCTGCCGGGCGAGGTTCCACTGACGCTCTGGCAGGCCTCGCGGGCAGTAGCGATGGCGGCGATCGAAGTCATCGTTGGCGGACATGCCTGGACCGGTGAGGTCACCTCGCCAAAACGCAATCAAGCGACTTTACGAACACGACGCATCGGAAATGCGCGAGGTCAAGAGTCAGGGTCAGTGATCGCCGTGGAGCATGGAAGGGGGAAGGCAGCGGAAACTCATCCACGTGAGACCACAATCGACTATTCCTGATGGAACGGCATGTTCTTTCACGGCTCGGCTGACCGCCACCTATAGAAAAGACAAAACACACTTGACGAAAGATTACTTTCGAAACTAATCTTTCGAGATGGCCTCAGAGAATAGCAGGACGAAACGATCGATCGAGTTGACCGACCCTCGGGCGCTTCGAGCTCTCGCCCATCCCGCCCGGATGCGCCTCATCGCCCTATTGCGGAACATCGGTCCACTGACCGCCACGCAAGCGGCAGAACACGTGGGCGAGAGCCCGTCGAACTGCTCGTTTCACCTTCGCCAACTGGCGCGGTGGGAGCTCGTCGAGCAAGCAGGCGGCGGGAAGGGTCGGGAGCGTCCTTGGCGAGCGACTGCCCAGTTCACCAATTGGCAGCAATCACCCGTGAGGGGTGAGGGAGGAGAGGCTCGGATCGCGCTCGATCGTGTCTTGGTGCAGGGGTATCTCGACCAGATCGGCGACTGGTTCGATCGACGTCCGAGTGAAGACGACGAGTGGCTCGCGGTGAGCGGCCTCGGCGACTTGTCCCTGCACCTCACCGCCGAGGAGCTTCGGGTACTCGAGAAGAGAATTGACACACTCGTTGAGCCGTATGTCCAACGCAGCACGCGGCCCGAGGACCGACCGGTAGGTTCACGCCAAGTCACGTTCATCCACGCGTTATTGCCCGACCGCAAGGACGGGCCAGCGGACAGGTCGGTCGAGTGATCGCGCGATCGGGGAAATCTCGCCTGCTGTTCCTACCGAGCACGACCAGGCCTGGGTGACGCTGTGCGCGGTCTCCTAAAGCATCGCGACGCCCGGATCTACATTGTCGGCCAGCTCTTCTCCCTCTTTGGCGATTCGTGCCTGTGGCTCGCCATGGGCATCTGGGTGAAGACCCTGACGGGGAGCAACGCCGCGGCGGGGCTCACCTTCTTCTTCTTCACGGCGCCATCGCTCCTTGCGCCAGCTTCGGGATTGCTCTCCGATCGACTGCGCCGAAGGCCGCTTCTCGTTGCTACTAACTCCTTAACGGGCGGCGCGGTCCTCTTGCTTCTGTTAGTCCATGGTGCGGGCGAGGTCTGGATCGTCTACCTCGTCATGGCGCTGTACGGGCTCTCGTATTCCGTGCTCGGACCGGCACAATCCGCGCTGCTCACGGTCATGGTGCCCACAGATCTCCTCCCCGACGCCAACGGCGCGTTGCGCACCGCTCAAGAGTCGCTCCGTCTGGTGGGGCCGCTCACCGGGGCGGCTCTATTCGTCGCCGTCGGAGCCCACACGATCGCGATCATCGACGCTGCCACCTTCGCAGTCCCCGTCGTCTCGCTTCTTACGTTGCGGATCGTCGAGCTTGCGCCCCAACCGAGGGCGCAGCGCTGGCGAACCGAGCTCTTCGCGGGTCTTCACCACGTCTATCAAACGCCGCAGCTCCGCCATGTGGTGATTGCCGGAGCCATCTCAACGACTGTGTTCGGCTTTGCTGAGACGATCACGTTCGCTATCGCGGCCAACGGATTGCACGAACGACCCGCGTTCGTCGGCGTCCTGGTGGCCGTTCAGGGTGTCGGTGCCGTAATCGGCGGACTGAGCGCTGCAGCGTTGGTGCGGCGGATCGGCGAGAGTCGGCTGATCGGCGTCGCGCTCTGCACCGCCGCCGCGGGCGCCCTCTTCGAAGTGCCGCCGACCTTCGCCACGGTGTTCGCCGGATTTGTTCTGTTCGGTGGGGCGATTCCCTGGCTGGTGGTCGCTCTCATCAGTCTCGTCCAGCGACTCACCCCGAGCGAACTTCAAGGTCGTGCCTACTCCGCGGTCGACATGCTCATCACCGTTCCCCAAACAATCTCCATCGCGCTCGGCGCCGGACTCATCGCTGTGACCGGCTACCGACCGCTGCTCGTCGCGATGGCCGTCGTCATGAGCGTGGCTGCCGCCTACTTACTCACCCGACCCAAACTGCATCGTCCGCAATCAGTTCTCGAGCCCAGCGAGACTGAATTGAAGTAGAGCCGGAGCCTTAGCCCGTCTAGACCTCGGCGGCCACGCACCCAAAAGTGCCGTTCGAGATGCGACTACTCAAGAGGGCAGGCGACGCTGCGCAACTCGACCCCGCTCGACTCCGAAGATCCACCAATGGTCGGCCGAATAACCTCCTGATCAACAGCCATGTGGTCAACATGGCCAATGTCGTGTGAAGAGTTGGTGGTCCCCGTTGCCAGACCCCAGTCACGGCAAGGCTCACGGAGTTTCCCAAACATCCCGCCATGGGGTGTTTAGGAAAGTAGACCCCAACTACTTACGAAAGTCCGGGTCGCGGACCCCGAGAAGGGGTTCAACACTGAAACGCGCAACGTCGGCCGTCGTGCGATGACCCAGAGGTCCCGCCAGCACGGCGGATCATCGATTTTCGCAGAACGAAATGCCCGCGGGACGTGACTCGTCCCGCGGGCTGCTAACTGGAGTGGACTCCTCGCCTACGTGGCGAGGTCGTCGGTGGGTCGTCGAAATCGAACGGTTCGGCCAGGCAGATCTCACCGTTCTCGTCGAGCTCCTCGAAGCCGTGATCCTCGGGGAACGGGGCACAGAGGGGGTCCGACGTGAGGGCGACGCGTTCGGCCCATTTGCGCGCTAGACGGATATTGGCGGCCACCGCTTCGAACGTGAGCATCAGGCTCGTCTTGACGAGACCGACGACACGGCAGAACGTGCGCTTGATGTTCTGGGTGCTCGGATTGCGCAGATTCCCGAAGATGCCTTCGATGGCGCTGCGCCGAGCGTAGGAATTAATCCACTTGGGCGATCGCCATGGGTCTCGCTGCCGCAGTTTCGCCAGCACCGGTCCCGGAACGACGATCATCGCCTGTCGACAGCACTTGGGCGCCGTGGCGAGCGGCCCAGGGTTCTCAACCACCGGTCGGTCCGCCAGATAGTGCTCTGATAGCGGGCAGAGTTCGCACTTCAACTTGCCGGCCTTGTCCGGGCAGATCCACTGGGCCTGAAGGGTCACTCTTCGTGGGAGCGTTCTGATTCACTGGCGACAACATCGACGGTGCGGCGGATAACGGTGAATGGGTGCGGTTAGGCGCCCAAGAGCGCCAACGGAACCACCGCCACTCCGTCGGGCCGACGATATGCCTGCGGACCTGTTGTGATAATCATCGAGTCGACAAGACGATTGCCAATTCGCTCTTTCAGCCACGCGAGATGACGAACGTCCTTGTCGTCAACCGCACCCGCCAACTTGACCTCGATGCCGAGTATCCCCGTCTGATTCTCAACGATGAAGTCAACTTCATGAGCACCTCCGTGTTCGCGCAGGTGGAAGACCTCAGCTCCGGCAGCTTGCGCGAACGTCCGTACCGAAAGGGCCGCGAGTGACTCAAACAACCCCCCGAGTAGGGTCCCGTCACCTGGAATCCTGATCGGGCCCTCGTTCCCTTTCAGCAGGTGATCCTTAGTCCGCTTGAGTAGTCGTACTGCAAGCGCTGGATCGGCGAGGTGGTGCTTCGGGGCTGAACCGAGTCGACTGAAATGATTGGAGGACGGAATCCACGCTTCAATCGGATCGATGATCCGAAGCGCAGTGAGGAGTTCGACGTACCCGGCTGTCGTCTCCTTCGCCGGTTTCGTGTCATATCCGGCAGTCGCGGCGTCGCGAATCTTCTCCCAGGAGGCGGTAGAGCCCGTAGCGGCCGCGTACGCGGCCATCCATGCCTTCACTGCTGCCGGTCGACGAACAGTGAATCCAGTTTCAGCGAGGTCATGATCAACGATCCGCTCAAGGAACCCATTCATCTGTGCCGTGTGTGCGCGCCCAACCAGATGCCGCATGCCAGGAAATCCTCCGGAGATGATCTCGTCCACGTAGTCGGTGAGTGTCAGACTTGAACGGCCGGTGAGTTTCGGCGACTGTCCAGCGAGGATTGTCCGAAGTGAGACCGTCGGCCTACAAATTCCCCGTTCGGGTAGCGTCAGCGGTCGAACTCGAATGTTCGTCATCCGTGCCGCCCCAGAGTGAGTCCCTTTGATGGGTGCCGACCCGGTCAAGATGAAGCGACCCGGTACGAGTTCCTGATCGACTAGATCACGAACCGTGTTCCATACCTCGGGGACGAGTTGCCACTCGTCAATCAACAGTGGAGGTTCGTCATCGGCTATGACCATTGGATCCGCTTCGATGATCGTCCGCTCGCTCTTGCGGCTAAGGCGACGCACCGTCTTGCAGCGTTGGATCGCCGTGGTTGTCTTGCCGACCCCTTTCGGCCCGTCCAGGACGATCGCCGCGAGTTGGGGAAGGAGTTCGTCAAGTTCGTCATCGACAATCCGGCGTCGATAGTCGCCACCGAAGGTGGTTAGGTCAGCCACAGGCAGAGAATAGCAGGATTCATCTTCCTAAACTCTTCCATTTCTAGACATCAAACTCTACCGTTTAGCCCCCTGAAACTCTTCCATTCCACTGACTCAATACCTGCTCTAGGGACGAACACCGGAAGAGTGTGGTCATCACGCCCGAAATCGTGTGGTTGGCACTTTCGCCCAACTTTGAACGTCCAGTGGTGGCAAGACGCGAAAGCGTTTCGTAAACACCCCGCCACGGGGTGTTTACGAAGGTGATCTCATCTGTTGACGAAAGTCCGGACAGAGACGCCCCTGGGCCGCCTCCAAGAGCAATATCAGCTCACAGGCCACAGGACGGACCCAGACGTAACTCTGGGCTCGACCGACCGGCTGCTCGACGCAACGAGACGAGCAACCAGGACGTGACTGGTCCCGGGTGCATCTAGCCCCGATACTTCACGAGTTCGCCTGATCGACTGACCGCATTCGCGAAAGTGCCCTCCGTGTAAGGGAAACTGGAGTTGCCTAGACAGCCAGAGACCTCACAAGAAGGGCACCTCTCAGATGCCCACTACTGCAGCGAATCGCGTCAGTGTGCAGTCCGGTGGTCACGGCGTCGCGGCCCACGTCGGACTGCACGCCCTGGGCGCTTTAGCGGACCAGTTGGGGCTGGGCACGTCGCTCTCCTCACGTATTGCTCAACGCGGTGAACGAGCGCCATTGCATGATCGCGGCAAGGTGCTCACCCACTTGGCCCTCGTGCTCGCCGGGGGTGGCGAGAGCTGCGCGGACATCGAACACCTGCGAGCCCAAGAAGAGATGTTCGGATCAGTCCCCTCGGACTCGACGGTCTTTCGCACCCTGCACGAGTTCGACGCGGCGAAGCGAAGAGACCTTCTTTCGGCCCTGGCCGAGGTGCGCGCCAAGGTCTGGAAGAAGTTGGACCAGAAGCGCAGTGACCCCGTGATCCTCGACTTCGACGCGTCGCTGGTGGACGCGCCCGCCGAACTCACGGAGCAGACGGTCTCCAACCACAGGGGCGGCTTCGGGTTCCACCCCCTGTTCGTGTTCGCGGACCGGACCGGTGAGACCTTGGCGGCCAAACTGCGCGCCGGCAACGCCGCGGCCAACCACGCGGGTGACCACGTCGAACTCTTGGACGCGGCGCTCGCGCAACTTCCTTCGCCAGTCACCCGAGGACACCACGTGGGTGAGCATCCGACGAGATCCACGCGCCGGGTCATCGCTCGCGCCGATAGCGCGGGCTGCACCAAAGAGTTCCTCAGTGCCTGTCGGACACGACACGTCGCGTTCTTCGTCGCGGCGCGGTCGAATGCCCAGATCACGGGCGCTCTCTATCAAACGTTCGACGTGCCCGACCTCTGGCGACCCTCACTCACCCAAGACGGTGAACTACGCGAGGGGGCGGGGGTCTGTGAGCTGACCACCTTCGTGAATCTGTCTTCCATGCCCGAGGGCACGCGGCGCACGCGGCGGCCCGTCACCCAGCGACTAGGCGTGACGCCCGCCAAAACCCCCCTTCGGGTACTCGTCGCCACCCACGCGTGCCCTCGGCGTGCGTTGGATCAACGCCATTAACAGGACCGTCCCGTCGGCGGTCCCGACACCGACCGCGCCCGAGGACTAGGGCCGACGCGACCTCGGCCCACCGACGTCTCAGTGGCCGTTGGCGCGCCCGCGACCACTCGGCGCCAGGAGGGGAGGCGAGTGCGTCGGCGGCGAGACCGACCAACTCGTTCCCAAGGCCCGGGCGAGATTGCCGATCGACGTCGTCAACGAACCGATGGTCGCGTCACCGACAATTTGACCGCCGTGGACGTCGCGTCCGAACAGCTGGAGCACCCACTGGAACTGATGCGCTCGCGCGGGCGACGGTGTCGAGGGAGCCGACGCGAGGAGCGGACTCACCGCGAGAGTGAGCGATCGACCCGCCGTAGCACTGATTGTGCTGTTACTCGCACCGCGGGCGATCGCCGCGTCGAGGGCGGTGGCCGCCGACGTCACCGCACTCGTCGCCGGAACTGACGTGGTGACATCGGCGGGCGTCAGGAAAGCCGGCGTCAAGGCGTGGGCGGTGGCGTGGGCGGTGGCGGGCGCCCTCAGGTGTGAAGCGATGGCCGCCGTGGTCGGGGCGGGTGAACTC
>JABBOA010000072.1 GCA_019352075.1 Acidobacteriota bacterium
GGCTCGGGCGGCCGCGAGGGGCCGTTGGACACCCGCGCGACGTGGAAGTTAGATCTTGTCGAACCAGGGCTCGATGATTGCTCTCGACTTCTGGATCTCGGGGGGCATTACGCGCGAGGCGCAGTGCTCGAGGAATTCTCTCAACAGTGTCCTGGTCTCTCGAGGATCATGGGTTCGTCAGAAGTCGCGGAGGCGTTTCTTGATCCGATAGGAAATGACAACCTCGCCCTCGGGGTCACCCAGTTCGAGCAAGGAGCGCAGCCGCGCACAAGCCTGCTCACTACCTCTCCTCACCCATCAACGATACCCGTCGCACCCAGTGGAGGGCGACGTCCGCGGTGTCTGAGTTGCTCGCGCAGTCATAACCTCGAGGTCCACGTATCGAACACCGCGCACGAGATCTTCGAATGAGAGCGAACCTTTGTACCAACGCGTCGCAGCATGCGCCAAGATCACTGCATCTCCTCGAAGTGGGTTGGATGACCCGCACCGCGACAGTCTCTGCGGTACGCGTCGAGACCCTCGAGCCACTCGCGAGACTGCCGTACCCACCACCAGGGAGGACCTTCGATCTGATTCACTCACAGGGTAAGGGACTACCATCGCAAGCAAAGAGACTATTTTCCTGGACGGAGATATCGAATGGAGCGTGGCCTCGAAATTGCGCGCTCGGGCGACCAACCTGGGAAGGACGTGATTCCTGAGTCACTCTTTGAGGCAATGAGAGCATTGTTGTGGATCATTTCACCCGACGATGCGCGCACCGTGACTCGCAACTTGGTTGAGAATTTGGGTGGCACGATTGTCGATTCCGGTGATTCAACGACGTCCGCGATTCCTCTCGATCTCTCCTTCGGCTCCGGGACTCCCATTCTCCCGTGCGCACCCGAGCACAGCGTGGCGCGAAGGATGCTGGAGCGTTACCTACCCTCCTTCGTCATCGACGTTCGCCGTATTCTCCAACTTCACGCCGAAGGCGAGAGGAACCAGGAAGATGCGTCGCTCGACAGTCTCACCCAACTCAGCAATCGCCGCATGACGGGTCGCGCCCTCGGCCGACTACGGCCCGGCGAGTTCGTCATGATGATTGATCTGGACCACTTCAAGGCCGTCAACGACTCGTTCGGTCACCCGGCCGGAGACCAGGTCCTTCGCACCTTCGGTCGCGCTCTACTTGCGACTCTGCGCGGACGAGACTTCGCCGGCCGCTACGGTGGCGATGAGTTCGTCGTCGTGTTGCCGGTGGACTCCAATCCCGAGCCCTTCCTCGAGCGACTGCGCGAGTTGTGGGCCCAAGTTCGCCCGCACGACATCTCCTTCAGCGCGGGGATCGCACTGGTGGGCTACGACGTCACCACGGCGCTCGCGGACGCCGACGCCGCGATGTACCACGCGAAGAACACGGGACCTGATCAGTGGGCGTGGGCGACGACGGATCCTCGACTCGTGACGCCGTCCGCGAGTCGCTCGGTACGCGCGAATCGAGAGCCCAGTGAATTCGTCGCCTACAGCCGACTGGAGGTCCCCGAGGGTGACCAGGAACAATTCGACCGGGCCTTCAGGGACCGACTGGGCGCGGTCGATGCATGGCCCGGGTTCGTCGCCCTCGAGGTATGGGCGGACACGCAACACCCGACCCAGTACTCAATGGTGTCGTGGTGGACGAGCGCCGAAGAGTTCCGGGACTACATGAAGTCAAGCGACCACCGACTCTCGCATGATCGCATCCCTACCGGATCCCATCGACCCAAGCCGATCGAGTTCCATCGCTTCCGGATAGTGTCGCGATGAGCACCGTTGACTTCAACGACCATGAGAACTGGTTCTACGAACGGGCCATTAACGGCAAAACCAATGAAGCAGTGCGATTCGCGGTCGACCTCCTCGACTCGGGTACTTCACATGCCCGGATCGTCTCCGACGTGTTCGCCACGTCGCAGCGTCACGTCGGCGATCGGTGGCAGCGAAATGAGATCTCGGTGGCGGACGAGCACGTCGCCACGGGCGTCACCGAGTCGGCTCTCTACGCCGTGTCCTCGAACCAACAGAGCGAGCCACCGCTGGGCAATGTGGTCGTCGCGTGCGCCGAGGGCGACTGGCACTCGATCGCCGGTCACATGTTCTCCGAACAACTCCGAGGTGCGGGGCTCGCCGTCACCTTCCTCGGCGCGTCGACTCCCAGCGACGAAGTAGCTCGCTACATCCAACGACGTCGCCCCGACGCGTTGATCGTGACGTGCAATCTCGCGATCTTCTTCTCGGGGGTGGTGTCGCTCGCCAACGTGGCCCACGCCTTGGGGATTCCGGTACTCGTGGGAGGGCGCGCCGTCAAAGGAGCGCCCGAGCGCGCCCGTCGTCTAGGGTCCGACGCGGCCCCCGCGGATCTGGCGGACGTCCTTTCAACGCTCGCACAGTGGCGCGAAACGCCACCTGCGGTTGAGCACCCGCCCCTATTGTTAGATCCCCGCGTCGCTGAACTCGAGTCGCGGAGCATGATCATCGCCCAGCGGGCATTTCTCAAACTATCGGCAGCCTTCGCGCCCATGGAGCACTACACCCCGCGTCAGCGCGACCGAACGCTCGAGGACCTTCGCTACATCGTCGAGTTCATGGCGGCGGCTGAGTACATGGGAGATTTGACGATCTTCACGGAGTTTCTCGCGTGGATCGACGAAGTGCTGCGTTCACGAAAGGTCCCTCGAGCGGCGCTGCAACTTGGGCTTGAGGCCCTGATTCCCGAGCTAGTGACTGCGGATCCTGGTGGAGGACGGCTCGTCCGGGAAGGCTTGGAATTCCTCGCCAACGTCGGCTGATTTAGATTGGTCCCAGCGTGTTGGCCACTCCTCGTCACTCTTTCGACCGTTGATTGCGCTACGCACTCCTCTCGGGACAGCACCAAGGCCCAGGCTCAGCCTGGGCCTTCGTGGTTGGTGGCGTGGGAACTGTAGTGAAGGACCCACGTGCAACGAGGTCGTGCCCATCTTCCCTCTTGAGGGTTCATGCACACCCTGGCGCACACCCGACTGCACACCCCCAGCACTCTCGTTTGCTTGCTGGGCTCATGGACCGGAGTTGTTCTATTCATGGCGCCAACGTAGTGGCGCCCCGTGACCCGCTGCGTTCGTAGACCCGACGCACCAGACAACCTCACTGGCGTTGGCAACCGGCACGGCTTGAATTCGCATTGGCGTCGGAGAGGGGACTCTTCCGACCATCAGTGGGGACCTTGACTCGGCCAGTGACAGGTGGAAGCCACATCCCGATATGCTCAGAACGGCTGGCACTTTCAGTTCACCGCCTGGACCCCGCGGACGTCGACGTGTGTGGTGGGAGGCCCTGTGCCGAATGAAAAGCAACTCTCAGAGGTGCTGAGCGAGTTCGCTCGTACGATGGTGACCGAATTTCCCATTCAGCGCATCCTGGACCGGCTGGTGGAGCGGATAGTGGAGATTCTGCCGATCACCGGCGCGGGGGTGACTCTCATCACACCCGGTGCCGATCCCCGCTACGTCGCCGCATCGGACGAGTCGGCGTTGCTATACGAGAAGCTACAGACCGAATTGGGCGAGGGTCCATGCCTCCTGGCTTACAACTCGGGAGATGCGGTCTCCGTGGCCGACCTCTGCAAAGAGACCCGCTTCCCGGCGTTCGCGAGCCGTGCACTCGATGCAGGGCTGAGGGCGGTGTTCACTTTCCCGTTGCGCAGCGGGGCTGACCGACTCGGCGCACTGGACTTGTACCGCGGCGAGCACGGTCCGCTAGAGGAGGAGACGATGGCGGCGGCCCAGACACTCGCGGATGTCGCGGCCGCTTACCTTCTCAATGCTCAGGCTCGGTCCGAACTGTCAGAAA
Organism: Acidobacteriota bacterium; assembly: GCA_019352075.1. Taxonomy (GTDB): domain Bacteria; phylum Actinomycetota; class Acidimicrobiia; order Acidimicrobiales; family RAAP-2; genus RAAP-2. The sequence goes on from JABBOA010000072.1 coordinate 3,853, forward strand.
TCTCTGCGCGTTCTCACTTCAGCTCGCTGCACGATGCTCTCACGGGATTGCCGAACCGAGTGCTTCTGGTGGAGCTGCTCGAATTCGCCCTCCTGCGGGCTATCAGATCCAAAAGGTTGCCGGCGGTCCTCTTCGCCGACCTCGACCAATTCAAAGCGGTCAATGACACTTATAGTCACCGCGTCGGCGACGAACTGCTGATTGCGGTGGCCGAACGTCTGGAAAACCTGCTCCGTCCGAGTGACGTGCTGGGCCGTCTGTCCGGCGACGAGTTCGTCATGGTGTGCGAGGACCTCGATCATCCGTCGCAGGTGGACGCGATCGCAGAGCGCATCTCGAGCGCGCTGGGGGCACCGTTCGACCTGTCGTGCGGTCCCGTGGACATGGCCGCCAGTGTGGGGATCGCCTTCGCCGATCACGGTGAGAGCGCCGAGGATCTCCTTCACCGAGCCGACATGGCGATGTACCAGGCCAAAGCCAAAGGCGGCGGACATCACCAAATCATCGACGCACACGAGCAAGAGGCGTCTGACCGACGCACTGCACTTAAGTTCGACCTGCACACCGCAGTGAAGAACCGGGAACTTCACGTCCACTACCAGCCCATCGTCAACACCACGGATCGGCACATCATCGGATTCGAGGCTCTTCTGCGCTGGACTCACCCGACCTACGGTCCGATCTCACCGTCCGTACTTATTCCCCTGGCCGAAGAGGCCGGACTGATCGGCGCCATCGGAGCGTGGGTCCTCGCTCAGGCGTGCGCGGATCGTCGTCGTTGGTCGGATGTCGATGTGGCCGTGGGGCTCGGGGTATCGGTCAACGTCTCGCCCTACCAGCTCATGGAGCCGGGCTTCGTCGACTCCGTCAAGGCGATTCTGGGGGATTCGACAACCGGGACCGAACCCGCACTCCTCACCTTGGAGGTGACCGAGAGCGTGCTGATCCACGACAGCGCGCGGGCGCTACTCGTCCTGGGCGATCTCAAGCAGCTCGGCGTGAACCTCTCCCTGGACGACTTCGGCACCGGATATTCCTCACTCAACTACCTCGACCAGTTCCCAGCGGACGTCCTCAAGATCGACCAGACGTTCATCGGTCGGCTCGACCAGGGGCGTTCGAGCCAAGCCATCGTCGCCTCGATTGTCTCGCTCAGCCGGACCCTCGGAATGCAGGTGGTAGCGGAAGGAGTGGAGACAGTCGAGCAGCACGAGTTTCTCTCCGAGATCGATTGCGACGCTTGTCAGGGCTTCTATTTTGCCAAACCTATGCCCTCGAACGAGATCGGCACGCTCATCGACCGGCCTGATGACAACGGTGCCGTGCTCCTGCCGGTCTTTGCCGGGTCTGGCCCGGCATAGCGGAGGACGCGCAGTCCTCAGGTGCGCCACACACCGTGGCGACGACGGTTGCCGACATCGCGGCGCGCGCCGGCGTGACTGAGCGAACGTTCTCCCGCCACTTCGCCCACAAACGCGAGGTGCACTTCGGCGACCCCGAGGTCTACAGCAGCGTGTTCACCGACGCCGCCGCGGCCGCCGCGGCGGGGCGACGCCGCTGGAGGCGGCCGGCGGCGCTGGAGGCGGCTGGCGGCTTCTTCGTCGACCGGCACCACCACGCCGGCATCCGCCAACGGATCATCGACGCCTACCCCGCACTGCAGGAACGCGAGCAGATCAAGCGACTGCACCTAACCGAGGCGATCACGGAGGCGCTGCGCGCACGCGGCGTCACTGACGCGACAGCCCGCCCCACCGCAGAACGCGGCACCGTCGCCTTCCACCACGCCTTCACCCGCTGGGTCACCGCCGAGCAGGACACCGACCTCGCCGAACCCGCCGTCACGGTGCTCGGTGAACTCCGCGCCGCCGCGGCATAAGGTTGTGGACGGCTCCAACGGTGCCGGGGCGCGTCCCGGCGCGAGGAGCTGCCCAGTCTGCGGTGGGCCCGCTGCCACCGCCGCCGGAATCAGGGGCGGCCCCACACATCTTGAGGTTGGGCGCTCGGCCGGACGCTGCACCAGCGAGCCCCCGAACATGCTCGACTTCTTCGATGCGCGCCGGCACCTGACACACCGCGGCAACGAGGTAATCAACGGCATCCCCGATCACCCTACGTGTGTGGATCATCCAATCGATGCCGACCCCTGATCGGCGTCAAGGGCGGCGCGCAGACTCTGTACGGCGGACCGAATCGACGTGGTGAGGCCGAGATCGGGATGCACTACCCAGTTGTCGACGCCAACCGCGAACGCCATCGCCGCCGCTTGCGCGACATAGTTCGCCTCTCGGGTCGCGACGCCGCGAGCCGTGAGTGAGTCGGCGACGGCCGCGTTCAGCGCGGCGGTCTTCACAAGGTCGCGCTCGCGCAACTCCGGCGAGGAGTCGATGAGCCTCTGACGGGCGTGCGCGAGCTCCCGGTGTCCGGCGATTGCCCGCTCAGCGGCCTGTGCGAACGCCTCGATGACCGCGTCGAGGGCGGTAGGTGCGAGATTGGCATCCGCGAGTGCGCCCAGCACCGCTGTCTGGAAATCATCGGCGGCTGCGAACAGGACCTCGCGCTTGTCGGCGAAGTGGTTGTAGAACGACCGCCGGCCCAGACCGGCGCGCTCAACGATGTCGGCCACCGTGACGTCGTCGTAGCCGCGCTCGACGAACAACTCCATCGCCGCCTTTTGGAGCCGCCCGCGCGCATCTGGCTGCCACCTACCCATGGTCGTAGCCTACCCCAAGCGATTGCACAACGTGCAATAACTTGATAGTGTGACTGCACAGTGTGCCAACAGCCGGATGAGACTCACCGTCCTCTTGGCCGTCCCGCATATCAACCAAGGAGCCAGATACCATGCCAGAATCCACAACACGGCGGTCCATCGCCATCATCGGCGCAGGCCGCGTCGGCAGCGCCTTCGCCTTCCAACTCGCCCGAGCCGGCCACGAGATCACCGTGATCGCACGCCCCGGCTCGGGACGTCTGGCGCAGTTGCGCCGCGACCGTGGCATCCTGCGCGACACCGGCGAGAAGGCCCAGGTGAGCATCGCCGACGCGCTCGACACCGCCACGGTCTTCGACATCGTCCTCGTGACCGTCCTGGCCCACCAGGTCGACGCGATCCTGCCGGACCTGCGCGCGAGCGCGGCGAAGCAGATCCACTTCATGTTCGTAACCCCCGACTACCAGCGGCTGACCGAGACGCTTGCGCCCAAGCGCGCAACGTTCGGCATGGCTGCCGTGCTGTCGATCATCAAGCCAGACGGGCGTCTCAACATGGAGATCACGAAGTCGAAGGCGATGCAGGGCGACGAAGAGTTCGTCGCCCTGATGAAGGCAGCGGGTATGCCCGCCGAATACGAGCCCGAGGCTGGCCGCTGGCTGCGCTCCCAGACGCCGCTGACGATCGCGATGACCAGTGTCACCGGCACCGGCATGCAGCACCAGAAAGGCGCCACCTTCCGCGAGGCACGCGTCGGCGCGCGGGGGCTCAAAGCCGCGTTCGACATCATCAAGGCGCAGGGCGAGACCGCCTATCCGAAGAACAAGGCCCAAATGAGCCGGATGCCCACCCCGTTGCTCGCCGTCATCCTGCGCGGCGTCTCGCGCAGCCACTACCGCGAGACCGTCGGCAACTCCTCCGAAGAAACCCGCGGCCTTATCCAGCTGCTCACCGCAGAGGCCGCCCACCAGCCTGAACTACGCCAACAGATCGACGCCGTCCTCGCCCTTCACCCCAACAACCAACAGCTGACCGACGCTCCTGATCCGTCCCATCTGACGTGACACCAGTGCATCAGACGGATGAAGTTGATCTTCATGGCTGTGGTCGGGGTCCCTCGGGATGCGTATCGCCCGGCTGGGCTGACTGCCTAACCTCCATCCTCGAGAAGCCGCCGAAGGGTGAGTGGGAGGGGATTATCTCGCAACGGTGTTTTCGGCGGTTGATCAGTAGGTCTCGGTGGCGGGTAAGCGGTCGGCGAAGATGATGGCGAAGGCGTTGAGCGCTAGCTTCCCGCGCATCGCCCATCGTGGCCGGCCGACGCCTGTGGGGTCAAGCGACAGGGTGACTAGATACAGCACTTGAGCGCCGCTTCCTCAGTCGGAAAAGGCCCGGCCCGCACGGCCCGGCGGAAGCGGGCGTTCAGGCTCTCGATGGCGTGGGTGCTACAAAGCACTCGGCGGATCTCGTTGTCTGACAGCGTGGGTCCTCTTTGCGGTTCACAGATTCTGGCCATGTCACAGCAGCTCGGTACCGTTGAATGTGGATTGACACCGCTTCGGCGGGTGAACCCTGCACCGCGAAACACGCGCGAAGAGCCGATCGTCACCCGTACAACCATCACGGCAACGTGATGAGGGTCCTGGGTCGGAACCGAGTACTCAGATGAAACATCGTCTGGGAAGTCGGACGGTGAGCAAGCACCGCTGAGCCATCTTGTTCAGTTGGTCAAGGCGAACCGGTGGGTCCAAATAGGACACACGCTGTACTGACCGTTGACAGTACGAAGAACCTAATAATCATCTCCACCACCCACCTTCATCGAAGTGTCACCACGTGGGCCACGAAGACGGGAGCGGCCCGGGGGCGCCGAAGTGTTGGGGAAGGCCCGGACGGGCGCCGAGAGTTGCTAAAAGGTCACTGAAGTTGAGCCCGTACGACGTGGAGTTCTTGCCGTTAAACAAGAGGTGGCCCTCGACGTGTCCGTCGGGCTGACTCGGGTCCGCCCAGCCCGTCTCCATGCAGGTCTTGGCGTCGTGGAGGACTCCGAGCACGCTCTGTGACGTGACCCGCTGGCCAACACTGACCCGTGGTGTGACGTTCTCGGCCACGTAGACAACGAGACCTCTCGCGCGACCGCTCGTCAACTGATACGCAATGAAGACTCCACTGGGCCAGTCGCTGGCGTAGACGTTCTCGACCACGCCGTCACCGATCGCAAAGACGGGGCCCGATCCGCAGTAGTCAACACCCTGGTCGATCTCTTGGGGCACGAGGGCACTGATCTGACGAAGGGGGTTCACGTAACCATCGAGCGGCGTCACGTCGATGGCCTCGTAGTAACCCCCGGTCGCCGGGTCAACGGCGATGCCGCTCGCCACCCCTCCCCCGGCGCTGAGGCTCTCGGAACGGAGTGAGCCGTGCGGTGGTGCTTGGTACGCGTCGACTTCACCATTCGCGCGTAACACGTAGTAGCCGTTCCCATCGGCGCCGCCCGCGATTGCGGTGACGGGCATGGTGTTGGTGACGTGTTGAAGCCCACGAGCACCGTGCGTAACGGGTGCGTCAAAGCCTGTGACACGGCCATTGGAGGTGAGGACCCAGTAGCCGCCGGTCGCGGCGTCAGTAGCGATCCCCACGGCGACGACTGGCGCTGTCGCCCCGTAGGCGAGTTTTCCCGCGAGCGATCCATGCCACGCCACGCCGAAACCGTCGACAACACCATTGGCGCGCACGACGTAGTAACCACGGCCGTCTGAGGTCGACGCGATCGCCACCGCCGACGCGTACTGGCCCCACCCTCCCGGATGGATCCGCGGACCGCCCAGGTTCGGCGCGTTGAATCCGCGCACTCGCCCGTCAGAGCTGACAACCCAGTAACCACCAGTCGCCGCGTCATACGCGATCCCGGTTGCGGTAACGCCTGGCGCCAAATCGCCCGAGGGGACCGAGCCGTATGAAGCGACACCAAAGGCGTCCACCTCTCCGTTCGATCGCAGTAGGTAGTAACCGTGACCATCCGTGGTGGTGGCAATGGCCACCACTGCGGGACTGCTTGGTGGCGCGGCGCCGTGATAAGGGGCACCGAAGGCCACAACCGTCGCCGAGGAGATCGTTGATGCCCCCGCCGTAGAGGCGCTGGGCGTCGAAGAGGCGAGCAGACCCGGCGCGACCGCAACGGATGCGATGAGCGAAGACAACCGTCGAAATTTCATGGTGAAGGCTCCTAGGACCTCGAGGACGATCCGCCAACGTCACAACCGACCAGCTGATCCACCTCGGGTGCCTCTAACGCTATCGGCCCACGCACGAAGCCCCGACCGGTGCACGTGAGTGAACCGGTCGGGGCACTGGAACTGCACTGACGCAACCCTCACGAAGCGGGTGTCGCACCTCCAATAACCCTCGCGCTCAAAACCCCACGAACCGAGGAGGAACCCAACAGCGTGGCATTACCCGCGTAACGAGTGGTGACCAACCTCGCTTGTCCAGCCCTGACGGTGTAGCGAAGCGGGGCGACCCCATTGTGGAGCGTCGCACGACCAATTTCCTTGCCGCCAAGACTGAGGGTGACCGTACCGGTCGCCACGGCGACTCCCGGAGCCACCGCCAATGCTCGCACGCTCAATGACCTCGGGTGCACCGTCAGAGTCAACGTGGTACTCGCCTTCTTCACGACGAGTGTGAAACTGCTCTGTGAACTGGCGTACTTGGTCGCGTCGTCTGGGACGAAGGTCGCACTCACTGCGGGTGACCCCGGCTTCAGTGGGCGACGACTGGCGTCGACGAGCAGCGCACTCGTCGCCACACCGTTCACGAGCTT
>JABBOA010000073.1 GCA_019352075.1 Acidobacteriota bacterium
CCTCCTACGGGGCGTTCTGGCTCTCGTTGTACGCGTTGGCGAACTTCCAGAAGGCGCTCGGACCCAATGGCTCCGCCGGCATCTTCCTACTGGGCTGGACGATCTTCACCCTGTACATGATGGTGGCGTCGGTCAAGGTCAACACCGCCGTCATGGTCGTCTTCGTCTTGCTGTTCATCACGTTCATCTTCTTGACGTGGGGCAACTGGGGCGCCTTCGGCGCACACGCCAACATCGTCAAGATCGGTGGATGGTTCGGGCTGGCGACCGCGGCGGCCGCCTGGTACGCGTCGGCGGCCGGGGTCATCAACGCCACACACGGCAAAGTCCTACTCCCGGTGGGACCGCGTAGTTGACGAGAGGGACAAGTTGTCACGACGCTCCGAGCCCGACGGGAGCGGAGCGTCGTGACAACTTGCTAGACATACACGTAGGGCGTCGTCGACGCCGGAGGCACACGTGGCACAAGGTGGGGGAGAAATGACCGAAACAAAGCTTGAAGCCTGGCTGGAAGAGGACCGCGCGTTCGCACCGAGTGAGGAATTCAGCGCGCAAGCCAACGCCCAACCCTCGATCTACGACGAGGCGGCCAAGGATCCCGTCGCGTGGTGGCGAGAACAGGCGAACCGACTGACCTGGGCGAGTGAGCCCCAGACGTCGCTCGAGTGGGAATTGCCCAACGCGAAGTGGTTTGCCGACGGCACGCTCAACGCGTCCGTAAGCTGCGTCGACACCCACGTCAAGGAAGGTCGGGGCGACCGCGTGGCCTATCACTGGGTCGCCGACATCGAGGGTGAGTCGCGCACGATCACCTATCACGAGTTGTTGCGACAGGTGTGTCGCACCGCCAACGCCCTCCAAGAGCTCGGCGTGAAGAAGGGCGACCGCGTCGCGGTCTATATGCCGATGATCCCCGAGGCCGTCTTCACGATGCTCGCCGTCGTGCGTCTGGGCGCGATCCATTCCGTCGTCTTCGGGGGCTTCTCCGCCGAAGCGCTCTCGTCACGCATCCTCGACTCGGATTGTCGCTTCGTCGTCACGGCCGACGGGGCCTTCCGCCGTGGCGCCGCGTCACCGCTGAAACCGGCCGTCGACGAGGCCCTGAAGTCATGCCCCGACGTGTCGGCGGTATTGGTCGTCAAGCGTACCGACGGCGACGTCGACTGGGTCGAGGGTCGCGATCACTGGTGGCACGACATCGTCGAACGCCAGAGTGACGTGCACGAGCCCGAGGCGTTCGCGGCGGAGACCCCGATGTTCATCATGTACACCTCGGGCACCACCGCGAAGCCCAAGGGGATCTTCCACACCACCGGTGGTTACCTCACGCAAGTGGCCACCACGTACCATTACGTCTTCGACGTCAAGCCCGACTCCGACGTCTGTTGGACGGCGGCCGACATCGGCTGGATCACCGGACACAGCTACATCGTCTACGGTCCGCTCATCAACGGCGTGACGCAGGTGATGTACGAAGGACTGCCCGACTCGGGTGGTCGCGACCGCTGGTGGAAGATCATCTCGCAGTACCGCGTGACGATCCTCTACACCGCACCCACGACCATTCGCACCCTGATGAAGTGGGGACACGAGATCCCCGAGACCTTCGACCTGTCCTCGCTGCGGCTCCTCGGCACGGTCGGTGAACCGATCAACCCCGAGGCGTGGATGTGGTACCGCAAGCACATCGGAGCCAATCGATGCCCCATCGTCGATACCTGGTGGCAGACCGAGACCGGCGCGATCCTCTGCTCGCCGTTGCCGGGCATCACGGCCACCAAGCCCGGCGCGGCCATGCGCGCGCTCCCGGGGATCTCGGTGGCCGTGGTCGACGACGCCGGTCGCGAAGTGGGTCACGGCGAGGGTGGTTACCTCGTGGTCACCCATCCGTGGCCCTCGATGACGCGCGGGATCTGGGGCGACCCCGATCGCTACTTCGACACCTACTGGTCACGGTTCCCCGGCAAGTACTTCGCCGGTGACGGGGCCAAGCTCGACCCCGACGGCGACCTCTGGTTGCTCGGGCGGGTGGACGACGTCATGAATATCTCCGGACATCGACTCTCGACGACCGAGGTGGAGCACGCCCTGGTCGGTCACCACGCGGTCGCCGAGGCGGCCGTCGTCGGTGCGTCCGACGACACCACGGGTCAAGCCATCGTGGCCTTCGTCACGCTGAAACTCTCGGCCGGTGACCTGCAGAAGGACCACGCCCAAGTCATCGAGGAACTGCGCGCTCACGTGGCGAGCACCATCAGTCCCATCGCCAAGCCGCGTCAGATCATCCTCACGCCCGATCTGCCCAAGACCCGCAGTGGCAAGATCATGCGCCGGCTGCTGCGCGACGTGGCCGAGAACCGCTCGCTGGGCGACGTGACCACGCTGACCGACCCGACTGTGGTGAACATGATCGCCGGGCTGATGGAGTCCCACGCGACGAGCGAGGACTGAGCCTCACGAATCGAATCCGAGTCCGAGTCGGTCGAGTAGCCGCAGCCAGAGGTTGCGGCGCCCCTGGTTCTCGTCGGCGTGGCGAATGGAGATCTGCGTCAAGCGGATGAAGAGCCAGCGCAACGGTTCGGGTGGGAACGGCAGCGGCTTGCGCCGCACCATCGCGAGTCGTGTTCGTGGCGAGTCCACGCCGTCGAGGAGGTCGAGCATGGTCTGGGCGCCGAAGCGGGTGGCGCCGACGCCCAGCCCCGTGAAACCCATCACGTAGGCGACCCGGCCACCGTGGGCGGTCCCCCAGAAGGGGGAGAACCGCGTGCAGGTGTCGATCGCTCCACCCCACCCGTGGGTGAACTTGATGCCCGCGAGTTGGGGGAAGGTCTTGAGGAAATGACCGGCGAGGGTGGCGTAGGTCTCGGCGTTGAACTCGTACTCACGCTGCACCTTGCCGCGGAAGTTATAGATGGCGTCGTAACCGCCCCACAGGATGCAGCCGTCCTGGGTGAGTCGGTAGTAATGGAACTGGTTACCCGCGTCCGCCACTCCCTCGCGCTGAGCCCAGCCGATGCTCTCGCGCTGGGCCTCGCTCAGGGGCTCGGTGACCAACTGGTAGTCGAACACGGGCACGACGTACTTGCGCGCTTTGCGCACCAGCGAGGGGAAGACGTTGGTGGCCAGCGCCACCCGTGAGGCGTCCACCACGCCGTAGGGGGTGTGCACGCGCACCCCCTGGTGCACGTCCTCGAGTCGCAGCACCTTGGAGTTCTCGTAGATCGTGACGCCCAGTGACAGGCACGCGCGTTCCAGGCCCCAGACGAGGCGCGCGGGATCGACCAGCGCCGTGCCGTCAGGGTCGAAGATGGCACCCTCGTAGAGGGGGGAATGGATGCGCGCGCGCACTTGGTCTCGACTCAACACTTCGACGTGGTCGCCCATCTCGTTGCGCAGGCGGGCCTCCTCGGCCATTCCCTCAAGCTGCCAGGGTTCCACCGCGACGCGCAACTCGCCGGTGCGTTCGAAGTCGCATTCGATGCCGTAACGCCGGATGGTCTCTTCGATCTCGTTGAGGTTCTGACGACCCATCTCCTCGATGAGGGGCATCTCCTGGGCGAATCGGCGCAAGCCGTTGCCGAATCCGTGGGTCAACGACGCCGAACAGAAGCCGCCGTTGCGCCCCGACGCCCCCGCTCCCGTCTCGTACTGCTCGACCACCACCACGACGCGCCCCGGATCGCGCTCCTTGGCGAGGAGAGCGCTCCACAGGCCGGTGTAGCCGGCGCCCACGACGCACAGATCCGCGGTCACCTCGCCGATGAGCGACGATCGGGCCTCGGGTTCGAGGGGATCGGAGTCGAGCCACCAGAGGTCGGGCTGGAGGTCGCTCAGATGGCGTAGAACAAAGGAGTTCTTCTCGTCCATGGAGCCAGCCACTGGCTGGTTCACCTTCTCTCGCTACCGTCGGCGTACGCCTCGCGACGCGCGCAGTTTGACGCTCAGTCTACCGGGCGAGGGTGGTGGATCAGGGTCGGCGCAGGGTGCGGGCGCGCTCGAGTTGGGCGGGCCACTCGATGTACTCTCCCAGGTCCTCGGCGGCCGCGAGGGCCCAACGCGGGTTGCGCAGGAACGCGCGAGCCAGGAGTACGGCGTCGCTGGCCCCGTCGTTGAGGATCTCCTCGGCTTGCGTGGCGTCAGTGATCAGGCCCACCGCCGCCGTCGCGATACCCGTCTCCTGGCGGATCTCCCGGGCGAAGGGCACCTGGTAGCCCGGTCCGAGCGGAATGGTGGCGCTGGCCACGTTGCCGCCCGAGGAGACGTCCACGAGGTCGACACCGGCATCACGCAGCATCGACGCGAGTTCCACGGACTGCGCGAGGTCCCAACCACCCGGGGTGTAGTCGCTGGCCGAGACGCGAACGAAGATCGGCGTCGCCTCGCCCACCTGGGTACGCACCGCGCGCACCACGCGCAACAGGAATCGGGCGCGGTTCTCCAGAGAACCGCCGTACTCGTCGTCGCGCAGATTCGACAGGGGCGAGAGGAACTGGTGCACCAGGTAGCCGTGGGCCGCGTGGACCTCGAGGACGTCGAAGCCGGCGCGCCGGGCGCGCTCAGCGGCGGCCGCGAAGTCCTCGACCAGTGCGTCGATCTCCTCGACGCGCAGTGCGCGCGGCACCGGATACCCCTCGAAGGCGACGGCACTGGGCGCTTCCGCCTCCCATCCACCCTCGGCCGGCGAGGCCATGACGTGGTCGTCCCAGGGACGCATCGTCGACGCCTTGCGTCCCGCGTGGGCGAGTTGGATGCCCGCCACGGTGCCCTGGGCGTGGATGAAGTCGGTGATGGTGCGCCACGCGTCCACCTGCTCGTCGTTCCACAGCCCCGGACAGGCGATCGAGATGCGCCCCACCGCATTCACCGCGGTCGCTTCGGCCATCACCAGGCCCGCGCCACCGGTCGCGAAACTGCCGAGGTGCACGAGATGCCACGAGCCGACCACACCGTCACGCGCCGAGTATTGGCACATGGGGCTGACCCACGCGCGATTCTTGAACGTGACGCTGCGGAGCGTGAGGGGACTGAACAAACGGGTCATCGTGGCCTTTCGCTGGGGCGCGTCGAAACGACGAGTGCCGAGTCCGGCCACTCCTGTCGCTGTCGCTACGCCGGGTAAATCTTAAGCAGTCTCGACGTCTGGCCGTACGGAGCGACACCCGTCGAGCGCGGGGCGAGCGCACGGGCCCACGCCGACGTTCATCCTGGCCCACGCGCGCCAGACGCGCCCTCGTCGTGTCCGCGCGCCCTCACACGCCGCCCGCGCGCCCCGAGAGGGCGAGGCGACGCGTCACGCCCGAGGAGGACACCAGGAAGTCGGTCTGGTAGAGGCCGGGCTTGGGCGGGACGAGTCGCACCAAGTAGGTGCAGGTCGCCCGCGCCGGGACGGACCTCGCGCACGACGCCGTCGCCGGCGTCAGCTTGAAGTGGCTCACCGTCGCGCCCGGCGAACGAAGGGAGACACCGTGGGCCCGAGAGGTCGGATTCGTGAGATCGTAGGGCAACGTCGGCGACTGGTCGGGGAAAGCGATGCGCGCGGCCGAGGCGATGAGTGCGCCCACGCGCGGCGCGTCGTTGATGAGCACCTCGCCGAAGGCCGCCGGGCGCGCGGCGTCACAGCGTTCGACGTACGTCAGGTCCAGTCGGGTGATGGTGCCGCGGGCGTCGGCCGCGAGATCCCAGATTCGATAGCTACCCGTGAGGTGCGTGCAACCCGTTGGGCGGCCCGCACCGGTGATGTCGATACCAGCGAACCCGGCGATGCGCGACGTGGCACGCTGAAGGTTGTCGTAATTGCCCACCTTCAAGGTCTGGCCGGCGACCGGGTCGAAACGGAAGGTGGCGGCCACCGCCCCGCTCGTCGTGGCGGCGACTAGGTAGACCTCCGACGTCGTGACGTCGAGCGTTGACCAGCGCGACGAGTACACCGACGAGACACCCTTGTCGATGGCGTCACCCTTCTCGGAGAACGCCGACACGATGACCTGAGGCTTCGCGACGGTGTGCGCCGTGCTGTACGAAGTCGCCGCCGCGACCGGCGGCGCGCCGAGGAGCACCGTCGCCATCACCCCCAGACGCCAGGACGACGTCAACTTCGTGACCATGGGAACCTCCCGCTCGCGGTCGGTTCGTGACCGCCGCGGTGTCGCCGTGCTGGGTCTCGTCCCGTGAACACGACCCGCGCTGGCTACGACGACCCTTGAACCCTCATGGTACCCAGTGTGGACGCCACTTGGGACCCACCAGGACCGTGCGGCCCCGGAATTGATGGGTTGTTGAGGCGCCGTGGGGGGCTCTGTGTGGTCCCACGACCAGAGTGGATACCGAGTGAAGGAGTGTCGTGCGCCAGTTTCGAGTCCTTGGATTCACCACCTCGCTGGTCGCCGTGGTGACGACGCTGATGCTCGGCGTCGCGCCGACGTCCTCGGCGCTCGCCGCGACGCCGACGAGCGCGTGGCGAGTCGCCGACGGACCCCACACCAACGCCAGTTGGTACGCCGCCACCTACGGCGCCGGACGATTCGTCGTCGTGGGACACGGTGCGAGTTCGTCCACGTCGAACAACGGCGTCACCTGGCGCACGAACCCCGCACCGGGCGGTTCGTGGCAGTCGTTGGCGTACGGCGCGGGCAAATTCGTGGCCCTCTCGGCGCTCAACGCCCCACTGCGCGAGATGATCTCGAGTGATGGTGTGCACTGGTCGGCCCTACCGGGTCCGGCCGGGGAGTGGACGGGCCTGACCTACGGCGCCGGACGATTCCTGGCGGTCAGTGCGTTGGGGCAACTCGACACCTCCCTCGACGGCGTGCACTGGAGCACCACCTGGACGCGCTCGCAATTCCTCCTCAATTCGGTCGCCTACGGCAACGGACGTTTCGTGGCCGTCGACGCCGCCGACGGCGATGCTCTGATATCCCTCGACGGCGTGCACTGGAGTTTCTACCCCATCACCACGGCGTCAACCCCCTGGTTCGCCGTCACCTACGGCAACGGCGTCTTCAGCGCCTTCAGCCCCCACGGCCTCGCGGCCACCTCGACGCTGGGCTACACCTGGGTCACCCATCCGGACAGCACCGTCCAACAGATGAACGCCGCTGCGTTCGGTTGCAACACGTTCGTCGCCACCGGTCAGGCCCAGGGTGGGGTGAACAACGTCATCACGTCGCATCTGGGTTCGTCGTGGAGCGCGACGCCGGTGCCCGCCGACGCGAGTGCCAATTGGACGGCACTCGCCTACGGCAATGGGGACTTCGTCGCCGTCAACACCGCGGGCACCATCGCGACGATGCGCGTGCCGGGATACTGCGGGGCCACCGTCGCCACGCCGCCTCGAGACGTGTCGGGCAACGTCGAGAACGGCCAGGTGTGGACGTACCAGCACCCGCCCAACAATCAGGGGGGTGCGCCCATCGATGGCTACCTGGTCACCATCTCGAGTGGCCGCCACCAGTGGACGTGTCACGCCGCGGTCTACTACGAACCCAATTGCATCATCCGGGGCCTCGCGAACCATCGGATCTACACCGTGACCACCCAGGTGCATAACCGCTTCGGCTACTCCGCGCCCAGTGACCCCGAATGGGTCATTCCGGTGTCGCACTGGTCCCTGCAGGTATTCAGCCCCGCCACCGTGACGTCCTCGTCACCCCTCACCGTTCAGATCACCGGCGTCGTCGCCAACGCCGCGGGCATCTATCCCCAAAGTCCCCTCACCCTGCACTTCGGTGCGCGCCAATACGACTGCGTGCCCAGCCCCTTCGGCGAATGCGTGATCACGGTCACGAACCCACCGACGGGTCGCACCGCCATGTGGGCGAGCTACACCGGCTACGGCGTCTCCTATCGCTCACCCACGACCGTCGTCACCGTGGCGGCGGCCCGTTGACTTCGGTCACCCCGTGAGGACCTGCGCGGGTCTCTCCACCGGGTCTCTTTGCCGGGACTCGTCGCGGCCTCGCGTTGCGCAGCGGCGATCACTCGGAGCGGGGGAACCGTACCCGACGTACCGACCTCAACCGGCTGCGCCCCGCTGGTGGGCCCGCGGCCGGTGATGGTGATGGTGGTGCACCATCACACCGTGGTCGGGCTGGGGAGATTTGAACTCCCGATCTCTCGGCCCCCAGCCGAGCGCTCTAGACCAAACTAAGCCACAGCCCGCGAGATATCAATGCTAGCCGCTCCACTCCTGGCGCCCCGGTCACCGCCGTTGGTCGCGACGACGCGCCCCCGCGGCCAGACGTCACTGCGCTCTCGTGCAGGACCTTGGTCGTCGTCTCGACGCGCGGTCGATCCGTTGCGTCAGACCACTGGAGTTGTCGGCATTCGACCACTATTATGGGCACCCTGCGCTCTGCGTTGAAGGAGGGACGATGACGACACTCGCCAACCGATCACGGACCGCACTGCTGGTGGTCGACGTGCAGAACGCGGTGATGAGGGATGCCTGCGACCGTGACGCCGTGGTCGCCAATATTGTGGACTTGGTCGAACGGGCACGTCGCCAGAACGCTCCCGTGGTGTGGGTGCAGCACTGTGATGAAGGGCTCGTGAAGGGCAGCGACGAGTGGCGCATCGTACCTGAACTGACGCCCGACGATGCCGAGGCGCTGATCGAGAAGAGTTACGGCGACTCCTTCGAGGACACCGTCCTGGAGTCAGTGCTCGCCGACCTGGGAATTGGGCGACTCGTCGTGGCGGGGGCCCAGACCGACGCGTGCATTCGTTCCACGCTCCACGGTGCGTTCGTGCGCGGTTACGACACCACACTGGTCAGCGACGCTCACACGACCGAGGACCAAAGTGAATGGGGGGCACCGCCGCCCGAGGCGGTCATTGCCCACACCAACCTCTACTGGAAGTACCAGACCGCGCCGGGCCGAACGGCGGGTACCACCGATACCGTCAGCGTGGACTTCGCGGCCGCGTCGACGGATCACACCGATTGACTCGCCACCGCCGCGAGCACGCGTTCCCCCTTTCGCTATAGTGGGCAGCGGGTCAGCGTTGCCCCGGAAGGTGACGCCATGACAAAGAACCCCTCTCTCTACGACCCCGCATTCGAACACGACGCCTGCGGCGTCGGGATGATCGCGGACCTCACGGCGCGCGCGACGCACGACACCGTCACTGACGCGCTGACCATTCTCGAGAACCTCGAACACCGCGGCGCCACCGGGGCCGACGCCGACTCGGGGGACGGCGCGGGAATCCTCTTGCAGATGCCCGACGCATTCATCCGCGACGTCTTCGGTGAGGTGGTGCCCGCGGCGGGCGAGTACGGCATCGGCGCGTGGATGATCTCGCGCGACGCCGACGCCGCCCTCGTCACTGCGGATATCGCGCGGCGCTTCGGTGACGTCGGTCTGGCCACCTTGGCCTGGCGCGACGTGCCGGTGAACTCGGCGCTACTGGGGGCGACCTCGGCCGCCTCCGAGCCGCATTTCGTGCACCAACTGGTCCGCGCCGACGGCGCGACGGACCTCGAGGGGGCGATGTACGCCGCGCGCAAGGTCGTCGAGCACGAACTCGACGTCTACGCCGCGTCGTGTTCGCCGCACGTCCTCATCTACAAGGGCATGCTGTCCGCGCCGCAGCTGCGCGCCTATTTCGCGGACTTGCGCGATCCGCGTCTCACCTCGGCCATCGCGGTGGTCCACAGTCGCTTCTCCACCAACGTGCTGCCGCGTTGGGACCTGGCCCAACCCTTTCGATACATCGCTCACAACGGCGAGATCAATACCGTGCGCGGCAATCGCAACTGGATGACCGCGCGCGAGACCACCCTGTCGAGCGAGGCCCTGGCGCTACCCGTGTCGCGACTGACGCCGATCGTCACCGCGGACATGAGCGACTCGGCGAGCTTCGACGAGGTCGTCGAGTTGTTGGTGCAATCGGGCCGTTCCCTGCCGCACGCGATCCTCATGATGATCCCCGAGGCGTGGGAGAGGTCCACCGCAATGGACCCCGCGCGCCGCGACTTCTACCGCTACCACGCGGCCCTGATGGAACCCTGGGACGGCCCCGCCTCGGTCACCTTCTGCGACGGCCGGGTGGTGGGCGCGGTCCTGGACCGCAACGGACTGCGACCGGCGCGGTACTGGGTCACCAAGGACCGCCGCGTCATCTTCGCCTCCGAAGTGGGCGTGTTGGACATCGATCCCGCCAACATCGAGCGCAAGGGACGCCTCCAGCCCGGACGCGTCTTCCTGGTCGACATCGAGCAGGGTCGCATCATCGATGACGACGAGCTCAAGTCGACCCTCTCGGCCCAGGCCCCCTACGGAGAGTGGTTGGCGCGCGAACAGGTCTCCCTGGACGAGCTCGAGCCCCGCGCGATGCTGAC
>JABBOA010000074.1 GCA_019352075.1 Acidobacteriota bacterium
GGGGAGGTGGGCGGCCACTTGGTCGTAGACCTGTGACGGGCTCGCCACGGTTGTGTCGAACAGGTTGCAACTGACCTGCACGCGGTCACCCACGCGAAGTCCCAACGCTCGCACGCCGGGACGGCGAACCAGTGCCGCCAGGCGGCGCGCTTGTTCCAGGCTCGCCCCGGAGAGCCAGAGGTTCCACGCGACCAGGACGTCGCGGGCCCCGACCACCACGGCACCTCGGTGCGCGTCGCCACGAGCGGGCCCCCGATCGGGTGCGAGGTCCTTGAAGGCGTGGGCGCGCACGTACGGGAGGGTGCGCTCACCTCCGCCGACGGGACCGTAGAGGAACACCGGGACGTGATGCGTGGTGGCGATCCACTCGGCGGTGAGATCGCGCAGTCGGACCGCGGTGGCGAAGACGTCGGGGGCGAGCGCGACGAAGGGCACCACGTCGACCACGCCGAGCCGCGGATGGACCCCCTCGTGCACCGCGAGGTCCAACCGCGCGAGTGCCGCGCCGATCAGGTGGCGCACGTCACGCTGGAGCCGATCGGCGTCGTTGATCAACGTGAAGACACTGCGATTGTGGAAGGTGTCACGGTGGCGATCGCGCAACGACGTGCCCGCGCTGGTCGAGAGGTGATCGAGCATCTCGAGGTCTCGTCCCTCGGAGATGTTCACGACGCACTCGAGCACGCCACGACCCTAGACCGTGACGGGGGCCCGCCCCGGTGCGCCAGCGCCTCGCGGCGCGGGCGAGACGAAAAGGTAGACTGGCGCTTTCGACGTACGACGTTCTTTGAAGGAGCACCGTGAGCCAGGTTCCGACCACCGAAACCACCGAGGTCACCGACCCGGTCGGCCACGTCCAAGTCGTCTACCTCGGACCCGTGGCGCCGCACTGGGAGTGCCGCATGGTGTTCGGCGACGAGGAGCAGATTCAGGCCTTCGTCGACCGCATCGACGCGCGACTACGTTTCCTCCCTCCCCACGATCCGCAGTTTCGCCGTAACCGCGAGCGGGTGAACCGTGACGCGGAGCGTGAGAACCTCCTGGTCGAGTGGAATCTCGGGTACGAAGAAGAGGCCTAACTGGCCGTCAGGCCAGCGGTGAGGTGGACACTCGTTCGTACCAGGCGTCGGGGTCACCCAGTTCGGCGTCGCTGGGCAGTCCGTCGACGCGCAACAGCGCGCTGAACGCGCCCAGTCCGTGCTCGCGGGTGATCCGAGCGACGAAGTTCCGCGCCTCGTCGTGATGGGGCCCTTGGTTGGCGATCCCGAACAGGGCCGCGGCGGCGTCCTCACCGCGAGCGTCGGAGATGCGGTGTCGTTGCCACGCTTCGGCGAGGAGTGGTCGCGGTCCCATCATCGCGGTCGTGATCTCGGTGGCGGCGGCGTCAAAGAACGCACCCAGGGCTGCGGCGGCGGCGTTGATCGCCCTCGTCGCCTCGGTGTCGCCAGGCAGTTCGATCCCCTCGAGTATCGCCTCGGGATTGCTCATGAACGCCGCCATGTTGTCGGGATTGATAATTCCCTGGAGTCGCTGGAGCAGGTCCCCCTGGGCCGCCGCGGACTCGCGCACCGCGTCCACCAGGAGGGCGCGTAGGGCGTCGCCGGTTCCCGGCTGCGACAGCACGAGCGACGCGACGAATTCGCGGCTCAGGGCGAAGACGTAGACCTCGTCGCGTTCGAGCGACCATTCCTGGGCGAATGCCATGACGTTGTTGACCACGAGATGGCGCGAGTCAGTCTCGCGAGGCAGGGCGAGCGCCGATAGGGACCACGCCCGTTCGGAGAAGTGCCCGGCCACCGATCCCAGCTGGAAGCCGAGGAACAGCGGACCGAGGGAGCCGGCGAGTTGCGCCATCATGGCTCCCCCCTCGACCTCGTCGAGGTCGAGGGTCGCGGGGTGATCCACCAAGGGGCTGATGAGGGGGCGCCACTGGTTCAACGCCGCAATGGTCAGTCCGGAACGGTTGACGGCGTTGATCTCGGGCTGCGAGGCCACGCCGAAGAGCGCGTCCACGTGCCGGCCGACCAAGGGTGCGAACTCCTCGAGACGCTGACGTTCGCTCGGCTGAGGGTTGGGGTCGCCGTCGTCACCGCGCGCGACGTTCATCGCCAATTGTGTGGCGGTTTGGAACCAGGCGTCCGGGCCCTGCTGCCCGAGCATCTTGAACAAGTCGCCGAACATACCGTCCATGGGGTTGTCACTCATTCCCCCAACTTATAAGCGATGGCGTCCACGGTGTCGGGGGGGAGGTCCGTCGCGCGACGTAACATTGAAATCCATGGCCACGGACGTCGCACTCGATATCGGCACGGCCCGAACCCGCTTGGCGACCGCGGAGCAGGGGGTTCTGTTTGACGAACCCACCATGGTCGCGATCGATACCACCTCGGGCGAAGTCGTCGACGTCGGCCATGGGGCCATCGACCTCGTGGGGCGCACCCCACGGCACGTGGTCGTCTTTCGCCCCTTGGCCCAAGGGACCACCGTCGATTTCGACGTCACCGCCCGGCTGATCGCCGGGCTGTTCGAGCGCGCGGGCGTCTCCAAACTCAGTCGCGCACGCGTGGTCATGAGCGTGCCCTCGTTAGCCACCTCCATCGAACGTCGTGCTCTGCGACAGGCGGCCATGCAGGCCGGTGCGCGCGAGGTGAGTCTGATGGAGGCACCGATTGCCGCCGCCATCGGACTCGGGCTACCGGTCCAGGATCCGGTCGGCTCCGCCGTCACGGTCCTCGGCGCGGGCGCCTCGGAATCCGCCCTCATCTCGCTGGGTGGCATCGTCTCGTCGGGCGCGCGCCGCGTGGGGGGCAACGATATTGACAACGCCATCGCCACCCTGCTCCGACTCCGCCAGGGGGTCGTGGCGGCGCCCTCGATCATCGAGGACCTCAAGATCACCATGGGCTCGGCGCGTGGTCGCAGTCACGGCCAGTCGCGCACGATCAGTGCGCGCGCCATCGAGGACGGAAAGATCGAGACCGTCGAGGTGCGCGCCGAACTGGTCAATGCGGCACTCGCCGACACGGTGAACGTCACCCTGCGACTGGTCCAGGAGTGCCTGGCCGACGCGCCACCGGACCTTTCGCAGGACGTCAGCGCGCAGGGGATGGTTCTGGTCGGCGGTCACGCGCAACTCACCGACTTCGCGGAGCTGATCTCGCACACCACCGGAGTGAGCGTGCGGGTGGCCGACGAGCCGGGCACCGTGATCATCCGAGGACTGCAGATGTGCCTCGAGCAGATGTCGTCGCTGCACACCCTGTTGCGTCAAGTGGACCGCTAGACCTCACTCCTCGTCGCGACGCAGTTGATCGACGGCGGCGCGCACCTGCCAATCACGGTCCTCGCCGGCGCGCGACAACGCGGCGTCGATATCGGGTCCCTCGAAATTGGCCAGAGCGACGATGGCGCGCCGTCGCACCGCGGGCCGATCATCGAGGGCGTCAATGATCGTGCGACGGGCCCGATCATCGCCGATGGCCCCCAACGCCGCGATCGCGGACTCGCGACAGCGAGCGTCGTCGTGCTCGGCGGCGACGCGAACGAGTTCATCGACGGCCGCGACGTGGAGATGCTCGCCCAGCGCGAAGGCCGCCGCGTCGACGACGAGGGCGTCGGCGTCGGTGAGCGCCGCGACCACGACGTCGAGGAGCGTCGGATCCACGCGGGCCGCCGCCACCAACGTCAGCGACTCGCGCCGCACGTCGGCGTCGGCGTCGGTGAGCGCCGTACGCCAGTGGGCGGCGTCGATCAGACCCCGGCGCTGGGCCGCTCGCAGGGCGAGGACCCGACGCCGGGCGTCGGTATCGTCCAGGTGGTGCACGATGAATCGATCAAGGGAACCGTCGTCACGGTATCCCGCGACGAGGAGGGTGTCGTCGGTGCCGTCCGGTAGCGTGGATTCATCACTGTGCACGAGACCACCTCATCATCTACTCGACCCCGTCGCGGACTACGTCGGTTCGTGGTCGCTCTGGTGGCGATCGTCGTCGTCGTGGTCGCCCTGCGGGCCTGGTCCACCAATGTATACGCGATCACCCCGGGCAACGCCACCAACGTGGCGCCGCTGGTCACGGTCGCGGGCCTCGGGACGGACCCGCATCGCGACCGGATCATGCTGGTGGACGTCTATCTCCAGCCGCTCTCGGAACTGCAATACCTCTTGATGCACTTGCAGTCCCACGTCGAGTTCGTTTCCGCCGATCAATTGCTCGAGCCGGGAATCCCCAACAGCCAGCTGGTGGCGCAGGGTTATTTGCAGATGAGCGATTCACAGATGGCCGCCAAGGTCGCCGCCCTGCGCGCCCTCGGCTGGAAGATCCCCGTGACCCCCACCGGCGCGGTGATCACCGGTGTGGTGAGCAACACGCCGGCGTCGCGGGCGGGCCTGAGCGTGGGCGACGAGATCACCGGGATCAATGGTGAGCCCGTGACCTCCCAGTGCTCGTTGGTGGGCGCGCTGGCGCACGTTGCGGTGGGCACGAAGCTCGAATTGACGGTGCGTCCCGGCCAGTTCAGCCCGACGGGGGTCCTCACGCGCACGTCGGCGATTCGCGTCGCGGTCACCACGGCGCGCTCGCCCAACGTCGCGGCGCCCACCGGGTGCCCCCAGGCGCCGCGCGCCGGTGCCTCGTGGCTCGGGGTCGCGCCCGAGGACGGCGTAACGTACTCCCTGCCCGGGCGCATCACTCTCGACACCGCCAACATCGGGGGTCCCTCGGCCGGGTTGGCGATGACGTTGACGCTTATTGACGCCCTCAGCCGGGGATCGATGACGGGCGGTCACGTGATCGCCACGACCGGCACCATCGATCCCCAGGGAAACGTGGGTGAGGTGGGCGGCGTGGCCGAGAAGACGATCGCCGTGGAGAACGCCGGCGTGCACTATTTCTTCGTCCCTCGGGGGGAGGTCGCCACGGCCCGGTCGGCGGCCAACGCGAGCCTGCACATCTACGGGGTGACGAGGCTCTCCCAGGTGCTCGCGGAACTGCGCAAACTCGGAGGAGCCGCCCTCGTGCCGTTCACGGCCCCGCGTTAAGCCGTCTTTTCGAGTCGCCACGTCATAGGCTTAGAAGAATGGAAGAACGGCGAATGCTCTCGACGACGCGTCAATCATCGGTTGAAATCGCTCGCAGCAACTTCAACACGGTGCGCAAGGGCGGCTTCGACCCTCAAGAAGTTCGTTCGCACCTCGAATCGGTGGCGCGCGAGGTCGGTCACATGGAGAATCGCATTCGCGATCTCCAAGAGCAACTGTCCGAGGCGTTGCGTCGCGCCGCCAACCCCACTTTCGACGAAGCGACGCTGGCGGCCGCCCTCGGGGCGCAGAGCGCCGCCATCCTGCGCTCCGCCCACGAGGAGGCGGGCCGCGTGACGGCGGAGGCCCAGGAGCGTTCCGCGTTGCTCTTCTCCGAGAGCCAGCACCGCGCCGCGAACCACCTCATCGAGGCCCAGGAGCGCGCCGGAGCGATGCTGACCGAGGCCGAACAGACGGCGGCCCAGATCGACCAGGAGGCGCGTCTCGGGGCCGAGCGACTGATCGAATCGGCCAAGGTGAACGGCGACGCCATGGTTGAGCGCGGCCGGGAGCAGGGCCGGGCCATCGTGGAGCAGGCGAACGTGGCGCGTCGCAACGTCTTGAACGACCTCGCCGTCAAACGCAAGGCGCTCCACATACAGATCGACCAGTTGCGCGCCGCGCGCGACTCAATGAACGCCTTCGTCCAGAGCATCCGCGAACAGATCGACGCGATGCTGGACAACATCAATTCGTCCGACGAAATGGCCCGCGCCGCCGCCCTCGACGCGCTGCGCCAACGTCCGGCGGTGACGGAGCCCACCGAGGAGGAACTCCTGGCGGGAACGCCGCTTCGTCACGTGCCCGAGGCCAGCCTGCAGCCCGTCGCGCCGTCGAGCGCGGTCAGCCACTTGGAGCCGATGGCCCCGCCGCCCGCGCCGCCGCCCGCGCCCCTCGCCGCAGTGCGCGAATCCTCCGACGCGACCCCCCGCGACAGCGATTCCTTCGTCGAGGATGACGTGGCGGGGACCGATGTCGTCAACGAGATCTTCGCGCGCCTGCGCAAGGCCACGCTCGAAGAGCGTGGAGCGACCCCGGCGACGCCGAAGAAGGTGCCGACCGTCGCGAAGATCGAGACGCCGCTCGACGAACTCTTCTCGCGCCGTGACCGCGCCATCGACGAATCGCTCGCGGTCCTGACCCGCAAAGTCAAGCGCGCGCTGCAGGACGACCAGAACATCACGCTGGAGCGGCTGCGCGACGTCAAGGGCGCTATCGCCCACGAACTCGAGGACGAACTCGAGCAACGCCGTCGCTACGTGGACGCCGCAGTGGACGCGCTCGCCGATGCCACCGCGGCCGGCGTGCAGTTCGCCTTCGACGAGGCGGGCGCGTCGAGTGGGGGGGACACCCACGCCGGGGTCGGCGACTGTGCGGCTGATCTCGCAGTGACCATCGTGTTGGCGCTGCGCAAGAGGATCTTGGCTGACGGCAACGGCGACGCGGCCGAACGGGCCAACGCCGCCTATAAGGAATGGCGCGGTGCGCGTGTCGAACGACTCTGTACCGACGCGGCGCGCCGGGCTTTTCACCTCGGTGTCGCGACGGCGTCGTCGGGGAAGAACCTGCGCTTCTTCCCCGCCCCCAACGATGCGCCGTGTGACGCGTGCGCGCTCGACGCGGCGTCGCCACCGCGACCGGCGGGGGAGAACTTCCCCAGCGGCTCGCCGTACCCGCCGTTGCACGCCGGTTGCGCCTGCACCGTCGTACCGGTGTAGTTTCTGACCTAGGCTTGGTCAGTGCGCTCGCCCTCGGATGTGACTCCGCCTCATCGCCTGGCACGTCCTTCTCGTCGGGTGGTCATCGGCATCTTCGTCTTCGTCGTTGTCGTCCTCCTGGCGTCATTGCGCACGCTCGCGGTCATTTGGACCGACCAGATGTGGTTCTCCCAGGGGGGGTACGGCCAGGTCTTCAACACTCTGTTGGCGACCAAGGTCGGCCTCGGGGTGGTCTTTGGCCTCATCTTCTTCGGTCTGATGTGGGGCAACCTGATGCTGACCGATCGTTTCGGTGCCCGTGATCTGGGATTCGACCCCGAAGACGATGTGGTGCGCCGGTTCCAGAACTCCGTGCGACCCTACGCGGGGCGCATCTACGCCGCCGTCGCGGTCGTCACTGGTTTCATCGCCGGCCTGAACGCATCGGGTCAGTGGCAGACGTGGTTGTTGTTCATTCATCGCCAATCCTTTGGCCAGACCGATCCCCTCTACCACAAGGACGTCGGCTTCTACGTCTTCACCCTCCCCTTCCTCTCCTTCGTCGTCACGTGGACCCTCGTGTCGCTGTTCATCATCCTGGTCGTCACTTCGGTGCTGCACTTCTTCAACGGGGGCATCCGCGCCAGTCGGCGGGCGCCGCGGGTGGCGCCACGCGTCAAGGCGCACCTGTCGGTCATCGGCGCCGGCATCGCGTTGATGAAAGCCCTGGGTTACGTCATCGCCCGTTGGGAACTGGTCAACTCCACCAACGGGGTGGTGCAGGGGGCCAGCTACACCGACGTGCACGCCCGGATGCCGGCGATGACGATCCTGATCTTCTTGTCCCTGGCGTCGGCCCTGATTCTGCTGGCCAACGTGCGATCGCGTGGCTGGTCGTTGCCGGCGGTGGCGGTCGGCCTGTGGGCCTTCGTCGCCCTGATCATCGGGGTGCTCTACCCCACGTTCCTGCAGACCTTCAAGGTCAGCCCGGCGCAGGCCACCCTGGAGTCGCCCTACATCGCGCGTAATATCGTCGCCACGCGTCAAGCGTTCGGGCTCACCGACGTTCACTACCACGCATTCGCCGCGGCCACTACGGTGCCCGCGTCGGTGCTCAAGGCCGATGCGAACACGCTGGCCAACGTTCGACTCTGGGACCCCGATCCCAACATCGCCCTGGCGACCGTCACGAGGCGTCAGTCAATTCGCTCGTACTACACCTTCAACTCCTTGGCGGTGGACCGCTACATGGTGAACGGCAAACTGACGCCGGTGCTGATCGGCGCGCGAGAGCTCGCGACTTCGAACTTGCCCTCACCCAGTTGGGTCAACACCCATCTGCAGTACACCCACGGCGTCGGCGCGGTCGTCCTCGCCGCGAACGAAGTAGACCCGAGCACAGGAAATCCGATCTTCGACGTCGCCAACGTGCCACCCGTCTCCACGAACGGTTTGCCCAAGTTGACGAACCCGGGGATCTACTTCGGCCTCTCCAGCAGTGGCTGGGTCGTGGCCAACACCAAGCAACCTGAACTTGACTACCAGGTCAACGCGGGCCCCAGCGCCGGTCAGCCCGTCGAGACCCACTACAGCGGAACCGGTGGCGTGGCGGTCGGCGGCTTCTTCAGTCGTCTCGCGTTGGCCGCGCGTCTGGGCGACTTCAATTTCTTGATCTCGAACCAGATCACCAGTCAATCTCGCGTCATGTTCGTTCGTGACGTGGCCCAGATGGCTCAGAAGGCCGCGCCGTTTCTCTCGTTCGACTCCCAGCCCTACGCGGTCATCGCCAACGGCTCGGTGAACTTCGTCCTTGACGGCTACACGACGTCCAGTCAGTACCCCTATTCACAGAACGCGAGCAACCTCAATATCAATGAGGGCGGTCTGCCCTACAGCTTCAACTACGTGCGTAATTCCGTCAAAGTGGTCGTCAACGCCTACAGCGGCAAGATGACCTTCTACGCCATGGACCCCGCTGACCCCGTGCTCCGGGCGTATTCCGCAGCCTTCCCCGGGATGTTCCAACCGTTGTCCACGATGCCCACGGCGATCCGTCAACACCTGCGTTACCCCACGGACCTGTTCTCGGTGCAAGCGGCGACCTTGGGGCGTTATCACATCACGTCGGCGACCGCCTTCTACAACGCGTCCGACCGTTGGCAGGTGTCGCCGACCACGGGTGCGGGAACGCCCAGTCAGGCGCTCGCCCAGACGGTGGTGACCGACGTCAACGGCAACATCGTGTCGTCGAACCTCTCGCCGATGTCGCCGATCTACCAGGTGGGTTCGCTGCCCCAAGCGAATCACCAGCAATTGCTCGAGTCTCTGGCCTTCGTTCCGGCCGGCAATTCGGGCACCGTGCAGAGTTTGAGCGCGTTCATGATCGCCACCAGCGACCCGGGGGATTACGGGCAACTCAACGTCTACGAAACGCCGCGAGGACAGTCGGTGACCGGGCCCGCCCAGGCCGACTCCGAG
Organism: Acidobacteriota bacterium; assembly: GCA_019352075.1. GTDB lineage: Bacteria > Actinomycetota > Acidimicrobiia > Acidimicrobiales > RAAP-2 > RAAP-2. The sequence goes on from JABBOA010000074.1 coordinate 9,253, forward strand.
ATTCAACAGAATGCCAAGGTAAGTTCGATCATCACACCGCTCGATCAGCACGGCTCGGGCGTCCTCTTGGGAAATGACCTCATGGTTCCCTTGGACCAGAGTGTGCTCTACGTGCGCCCGCTCTACGTCACGTCGACGTCCAATCCGATGCCGCAGCTCAAGTACGTGATCGCGGTCTTCAACCAACAGGTGGGCATCAGTCCCACGTTGTCGGGCGCGATCGCCGAAGTGCTCGGCGGGGCGATTCCTTCGAGTACGAGTGGCGGTGCCACGAGTCCCGGGAAGAAGGGTCAGACCGCCGCGTATTACCTGGCGCAAGCGAGTGCGGACTACGCGGCGGCCCAGGCTGCGCTGAAGGCGGGTGACTTGGGAACCTATCAGCGTGACGTGCAGGCGATGAACCAGCAGTTGTTGCTCGCGCAGAAGGCGCTCGCGGGATAGTTCGTGACGCCGAACTGGGTGTTGGCTCTCTGCTAGGCTATGAATCCACATCGCGGGGTGGAGCAGTCTGGTAGCTCGTCGGGCTCATAACCCGAAGGTCGCAGGTTCAAATCCTGCCCCCGCCACCAAGTAGTAAATAATCGAAGTCGAGACCCCAGGGAAAACCTGGGGTCTCGTGCTGTCCGGTGTGCCACTGAGGCCGGGATGCGCCGAGTTTTGTCAATGAACCCCTGTGCACCTGCACGTGCTGCACACCCCCGCCGTTTCACCCCCTCAGCCCGTGCACGGACCGTGCAAATGGTGTCGCCAGGGATCTCGGGACACTCGATAAACCCTCGAGTGGCAGTTTCGAGGGGGGTCCGAACCGTACGTCGGGCTGGGGTCACTCCGACCCTGAGACGGAGTCGTTCATCATGCAGGGTCCCAACTTCCTTACCTAGGACGAAGCGGCTGTCGTCTGTGGAAAATCCAAGGACACTATCCGGCGATACCGGCGTGAGGACCGCC
>JABBOA010000075.1 GCA_019352075.1 Acidobacteriota bacterium
GACTTCTCACTCGCCCTCGTGGTCGGTATCGCCGCCCTCGCCCGCGTGGCTGGTCGCGCGAGAGGCCAAACCACGAGAGACCGCCGATAGGCTGACGTGATGCCCGCCATTTCCGTCGACAACCCACTCGAACTGCCCAAAGTCATCGCCGCGAACGACTCACGTCGCCCCCGACGCGTCAAATCGATCACGACCGCACCGCGGGGCCTCGAGGGCGAGGGATTCCCCGTCCGTCGAGCGTTCGCGGGGGTCGACCAAGTTGACCTCGACCCGTTCATCCACATGGACCAGATGGGCGAGGTCGATTACGGGCCGGGCGAACCCAAGGGCACCCCCTGGCACCCGCACCGGGGCTTCGAGACGGTGACCTACATGATGGAGGGCACGTTCCTCCATCAGGACTCGATCGGTGGTGGGGGCGTCATCCAGGACGGCGCCACGCAGTGGATGACCGCCGGGGCGGGGATCTTGCACATCGAACGTCCACCGGACGCGCTGATCGATTCCGGGGGCCTCTTCCACGGTGTCCAACTCTGGGTGAACCTTCCCGCCCAGCTCAAGATGACCACTCCGCGCTATCAGGACATCGGTTCGCGCGAGGTGGCGCTGGTCACCAACGAGAACGGGGACGCCGTCATCCGCGTGATCGCCGGTTCACTGGGCGAGCACGCGGGGCCCGGGTCCACCCACACCCCGATCACCCTGGTGCACGTGTCGCTGATGCCCGGCGGTCAACTCGTGCTTCCCTGGAACCCCGACTTCAACGCCCTGACCTACGTGCTCGCCGGCAATGGCACGGTCGGCGTCGCGCGCTCCCCCCTCGCGTCGGGTCAGATCGCGGTCCACGTCGACGGGGACGTGTTGGTACTCGCCGCCGACGAGACGCAGGACTCGCGCACCGACTCCTTCGAAGTCCTCGTCCTCGGGGGTGAAGCGATTCGCGAACCGGTCGCCATGTACGGTCCTTTCGTCATGAACACTCGTCGCGAACTGCAACAAGCCTTCGATGACTACCAGGCGGGGCGGCTGGGCCAGATCCCGGCCGATCACATCTAAGACCCTCAGCGATACCGCGTGGCGAGGTAGAACGCCGCGAACAACGTGACCAGCCCCAGGGCCAGATACCACGGTGACGTGGCGCCCGGCAGCACCTGAAGGTAATTTAGCGTGATCACCAAGACGCCGAAGATCATCAGATCGAGTAACACCCAGCCAAACCAGTGAGGTGAATGATCCTTGGCGTGCTCGACCTTCCTGGTGATCCGGCCCCTCTCGTGGGGATCGACGTATCGGCCGACGTTCTTGGCCGCCTTGTGGGAACCAGATTTAGCCATGAGAGCGATGTTAGTCAAACGGCGGGCTCAGCCGTTCGCACCAGTACTCGCCGGCGCCAACGTCGAGGTGGTCGTGGTCGTGGTCGAACCGGTCGCGCCCGTGACACCCGTGACACCGGTCGCGCCCGTGACACCGGTCACACCGGTCGCGCCCGTGACACCCGTCGTACCCGTCGTACCGGTCACGCCAGTGAGGCCGGTGGGCCCGGCGGTCTGACAGTACTGCAGCGTGATGGTCGAACCGTAGGGGGCCAGCTGCCCTCGACCCACGCTCTGGCTCACGACCTCGTCCACCTGGGCGCCGGTGCACAGGCTCGACGGTGCCGGATTCTCCACCACGACGAAGCCGTAATTCTGCAGGAGTCGTTGCGCCGTGTCGCGCAGGCGGCCCGTCAGCTGGGGCACCACCGTGGGACAGCCCCCAATGGAAGTGACCAGTTGGATCGACGTCCCCGCCGTGACCTGGGTCCCTACCGCGGGAATGGTCCCCTGGACCAGACCCGAGGCGATGGTGTTCGAGCACTGCGTCGCGGGAACGGCCTTGACCGACAGCCCTAGTGAGGCCAGGGTGGCGGTGGCGGTGATCGTCGAGTTCCCGGCCACCGGCGGGATACCGAACTTGCCGCCCGGTGGCAGGTAGTACAGGATCACCTGGGACTGTGGCTTCACCGACTTGCCCGGCAACGGCGACTGACACATCACGATGTTGGGCACCGGCGTCGCGTTGCACGACGACGTCGCGGCCTGGGGGATCGACACCAAGTGCTTCGCGGACAAGGTGGCCTCGGCGTTGGTCAACGTCAACTTCGTCACGTCGGGCACGATCACTGGCGGAATGGCCACGCCCAGGGAGACGATGAGCGTGATCTTCGTGCTCGGCGTGACCTTGGAACCCTTGATGGGCTTGGTACTGACCACCAGGCCCTTGGCCACCGCGGCGGAATTCACCTGACTCGTCGTGATATTGGTCGAACTGATGCCGTCTTGGGTCAGCACGGCCGTCGCGGCGGCGGCGCTCTGGCCGCCCAGATCGGGCATGACCGACAGCGAGTGTTGCGAGGAGGAGACGAAGTACGCGACGGCGCCCGCGATGATGAGCGCCAACGCGACACCAATCAACAGACCCTTGTTGGGACTGCGTCGACGACGCTTCACGTTCGTGCGGGGTCCGGCCAGCACGGGAACGGCCTGGGTGCGTTCGCCCGCGGTCACCGCCTGCACCATCTGGGTGGAGTCGTTGCCGAAGAACGCCCCCTGGCCCGCGGCGGCGTGAACCGGTTGACCATCGACGAAACGCAGCAGGTCGGCGCGCAACTCGTCGGCCGTCGGATAACGCAGGTCGGGCGACTTCGACAAGGCCTTCATCACAATTGCTTCGACGTCGCGCGGCACGGTCGGGTTCACCTGAGTGGGCGGCGTCACGGTGCCGTGGACGTGTTGGGTCGAGACCTCGAGCGGCGTCTCACCCACGAAGGGCGGGCGTCCGACCAGCATCTCGTACATGACGACACCCAAGGCGTAGACGTCAGAACGTCCGTCCACGGCCGCCCCCTCGGCCTGTTCGGGCGAGAAGTACGTCGCCGTGCCCATCACCAGGCCCTCCTCGGTGAGGTGGTCCTCGCTCGACATCGCCTGGGCGATGCCGAAGTCGGTGACCTTCACCTGCGCGTCGGTGGTGATCAGGATGTTGCCCGGCTTCACGTCACGGTGCACCATGCCGTTGCGGTGCGCGTAGTTCAGTGCCGCGGCCACCTGGGCCGCCAACTGCGCGGTCCGCGAGGCGGTCAAGACGTGACCGTCACGCAACACCTCGGCGAGCGAGCGACCCTCCACCAGTTCCATCACGATGAAGTAGGTGCCCTCGTCCTCTCCCCAGTCGAACACCGGCACGATATTGGGATGCGACAACTTGGCGGCGGCCTGGGCCTCGCGACGAAAGCGCTCCACGAACAATGGATCGGCACTGAGTTCGGGGTACAGGATCTTCAACGCGACGGGACGGTTGAGCAGGAGGTCCTGAGCCCGGTAGACCATCGCCATGCCGCCGCGCGCGATGAGGTGAGTCACCTGATAGCGGTGAGAATAAAGGCGTGCGTCGTCGACGGGCTCCATACCCCTACCAGCCTACGCCGTCGTCTCGAGGTCTCATCGCGTTCTTACTTATCCCGCACAGGTCGAGGGGGTGCCCGTGGACGGCTGACCCGCTTGGATAGCCAGCGCGCCTTCGATCAGGCACTTGACGATCGGGCCCGCGATCTGGGCACCGTAGTTCGCCTTGGGCTGGAACGGCATCGCGACCGCGACCGCGACCGTCGGATGTGACGCCGGCGCGAAGGCGATCATCCAGTCATCGGTCGCGGTGCTGTTGCGCGTCTGCGCCGTCCCGGTCTTGGCGGCGACTTGGTCCTGGGGTAAGAAGCCCACCTGCGACGCGGTGCCGAAGTTGACGACGTTCCTCATCAGCGGAGTGATGAGGGCGGCCTGCGCCTTCGTAATGGGCTGCTTCCACACCGAGTCCGCGTATCTGCTGATGACCGTGCCGTCGGGGCCCACGATGGACTGCATCAGGTGCGGCGTCATGATCCTGCCCCCGTTGGCGACGCCCGCCGCCACCAGGGCCTGCTGCAGCGTGGTCGAGCGCACGTTACCCTGACCGATCGACGAATAGGCGAGGAAGGGGATGTTGTAGGTGAAGCTGCTCGCACTCGGGAACACCGATTTCGACACCACCGGACGGGCGTAGGGCAGGTCGATCGGGGGAAGCTGGTTGTAACCGTAGGCGGTGGCCATTTTGGCCATGTCCGTGGCACCCACGTCGAGTCCGAGTCGCGCGTAGCCCGGGTCGCAGGAGTAGGGCAGCATCAACTGCACCGTGCCACCGCACGGGGTGTGTCCGTCGTTGTACAACTTCAAGTTCGAGGTCGGCGGGATGAAGTAATTCAGGACGGGATAGCTCTTGGTCAGTAGCGACGGCTTGTAGTAGGCCGCGGCCGAAGTGGTGACGATCTTGAAGGTCGATCCCGGCGGAAACGTCTGCTGGGTCGCCATCAACCCCAGTGGCGGGAATCCGTTGGCGTCATTCTTGGCCACCTTGTTGTAATACGCCAAGGCGCTGGCGTAGCTCGGCGAGGCCAAGTACTCCGGTTCGTAGGTGGGGTTGGAGTACATCGCCATGACGTCACCGGTCTGGGGTTGGATGACGACGGCTGCGCCGTCTTGGCCGCCCATGGCGACTTGGGCGATCTTCTGCAATGCGGGATAGATTGTCGTTTGGACGTTGTCGGCGGCCAGGGTGGGTGCGAGCACCTGTTCGAAGTTCTGGGCTGGTTGCGAGTGGGCCGTCAACTGAGTGTTGTACTCCTCTTCGAGACCCCACGTCGTTCCCAGGGCCGGTGCCACGAACCCCACCACCCCCGCCGTCAGACTCCCGAGGGGGTACTCGCGCTGATAGTACTTGGCCGACGCTCCCGTGGGCAGCGAGTCCGCGAGCACGGTGCCGTCGGCGCCCAGGATCTGACCGCGGGGGGCCGCACTGGACACCGAGTTGACCCGCGGATTCAACGGCGACGCGCTGAGCGCGCCCGCGCGGAAGTACTGGATGTAGGCCGACTGAGCGGCGACGACGACGAACAGCAGCAAGATGAGCGAGGCCAATATCGAGAGTCGTCGCGACACGGCTACCCCTTCGCCGCGACCGTCGTCGTGGCGTGCGTCACCGTCGTGGTCGGGACCGCTGACTTCGTCGTCGTCGTGGTGCTCGGCACGGTCGTCGTCGTGGTGGGGGGGCGACTCGCCATATAGAGGCCGCGCAGGTAGTACGCGTAATTGCGCGCGGCGGTGATCGACGGTTCGGCGATGGTCGCCTTGATGGCGAGCTGCGCCGCGGGTTCGAGTTGCGACATCAGGTCACCGGTCTTCCACACGAGCTTGGGCTTGTACCACATGACCCCGTTGGGTTGGCCCTCATATACGCCAATGTACTTGCCCGCCGGCGCGAGGTAGTAGGTGGAATACGCGTACCAATGAACGATGAAGAAAAAAGCACCGACCACCGCAGCCAGGAGCAGTGCACCCACGGCCACGCGCCACGTCAACCGGGGGCCGCGCTTGCGAGGGCGGCTGGGGACCGTGTCCGCCACCGGCGGCGGGGCGGGCGACATGGTCGTGTTGATCGAACGCGTCGGCTCGTGCGCTTCGTCGAACTCGAGGAGGACCGCCGAGATGTTGTCTCGACCACCCGACACCTTGGCCGCGTCGATCAGATTGGTCACGGCGGCGTCGAGTGGCCCCGGCGCTCCCGCCAGTGCGGCGAGGTGCGCCGGGTCGAGCTCGTTGGAAAGACCATCGCTACATAACAAGAGGCGGTCGCCGGACTGCACGTGCAGCGACATGACGTCGATCTCGATGTTGTCGTCGACGCCGATCGCCCTCGTCAGCTGGTGGCGCCGAGGGTGCGTGAGCGCCTCTTCCGAGGTCAGACGGCCCATGCGCACCCACTCCTCGGCAACCGAATGGTCGGCGCTCAGCTGGCGAAGTGCGCCGTCGCGCAACTGGTAGGCGCGGCTGTCACCCACGTGCAACATCGTGGGCGTGGTCACGCCGCTGCCGTCGTGGGTCAGCCCCACCACCATCACGGTCGTGCCCATACCGAATCGTTCGGGGTTGACCTTGGCGTCGGACAGGACCTCGCGATTGGCGTCCTGCACCCCGCTGAGCAAGCCCTCGATCGTCGGTCGCGTCAAGAAGCTGTTGTAGATCGCCTCCACGGCCATCGCCGAGGCCACCTCTCCCGCGGCGTGCCCACCCATGCCGTCGGCCACGATGGCGAGGGCGTCGTCGACGAAGACCGCGTCCTGGTTCGTCTCGCGAACCAGTCCGGTGTCCGTAGCCGCGGCGTAACGCCAACGCGTCAACGAACCACCTCGAACAAGACCCCACCCACTTGCACGATGTCACCCTTGTCGAGATGGACGCGACCGTGCACCATCGTCTGGTTGACGTAGGTGCCGTTCGTCGAACCTAGGTCTTCCACGGTCAAGTCGCCATCATCGTTCGCGAACCGCGCGTGGCGAGACGACAGATAGGTATCGGGAACCACCAGGTCACACTCCGCACCCCGTCCGATCACGAAGACCGGGTCGACGCCGATCCGTTCGCCCACCCTCTCGGTTGGCTCCACGAACTCGAGCGCCAGGTTCGCTCGCCGACGGCGTTCCTTGGGGGTGCCCTCCACGGGACGCGACTCGACGGTCGCGACTCGCAAGACCCGAGCAAAGAACAAGATGGCGATGACCATCACCAGTACTTGGAGCGGACGAACGACCGCGGCGTAATTCGTCGTCGCGGCAAACACGGCTACGCCATCTCTATTCGAAAATGCAAAGCCCCTACGGCAATATCGTCGCGTGGCGACAACGAGACAGCGTCGATACGGTGACCGTTGACGAAGGTGCCGTTGGTGGATCGAAGGTCTCGGATGGCGACGCCCTCCGCAGTGCGCCACACTTCGGCGTGCTGGCGCGAGACGTTCGAGTCGTTGATCACGACGCTGGCCTGAGGGCTTCGTCCGATGATTAGCGGCGTCTCACCCACCGTGAAGGCGCGGCCATCACTCGCGATGAGCCGTGGCTCGCTGCTGCCGCCCACGTAGTCGGTCTCCACCGCCACGTCGCCCGCCTTGACGTCGTCGTCGACGAAGACCTCGACGTCCACCGGACCGACGAAGCTGTAGCCCTCGTTGAGAGCGTGCTGGCGCACGGTCTCCTCGAGTTCGGCGACCAGCGCCTTTTGGAAACCGTCGAATCGTTCAGCGTCGGTGGGGCTCAGCCACACCCGAACGACGTTCGGCGACAGAGGCCCGTGGGTGGACAGCCGGCGCGTCAGGTCGATCTCGCGCACGATGCGAGTACCGATCTCGATGGGTTGCAGCGCGTTCTTGAACGGACGTGACAACGTCCGTTCAAAGATCCGCTCTAGACCGTTTTCGACTTTCTTGAGGACCATGTCATTCTTAACTGTACCGGCCCCACTGTGGACTTGAAGAGCCTACGACGGGCAAGCGGGAATTGCACTAAGGTTGTCACCTCGGGGCGAGTGGCGAAATGGCAGACGCGCAGGCTTCAGGTGCCTGTATTCGAAAGGATGTGCGGGTTCAAGTCCCGCCTCGCCCACCACGAAGTAGTGCTGCAGACACCGCCTCGCTGCGCGGTACCTGAACACCGCTGTCCTATGGCTCGTCCTACGACACGGCGCAATCAACTCAGGAGAATCTGAACCGAACGACCCCGACCCGTATGGGTCTGTCCGAAGGTTGACGACGTTCTGATATCACCGCACTCAAGGGATAATTAGTTCCCCATGACCACGTGGCCAACCAACCAGCCTGCGGCGCGTGGCCAATTCGAGGTTGCGCCTAGCCTTCAAATGCGGATACTGTCGCGCTGGGTGCGGGCCCTTCGATTGCAGAAGAGATCCAAGGAATGATTTAGTCCTCGAGCCCTCCGTCCACCTCAAGGACGAAGGTCGAGCGAACCCTCACCGGCCGTGCCCCGAGACGCTTCACGAGGCTTCGGGGCACGGCTGGTTATGAGGAACCGTCCCTACTTGACCAAGTACCTCACCTGGGTGGACTGGCCATTGGCCAGGGTGATGGTGAAGACGTGCCAACCCGTGGGCGATCGAGGAGCCAGCGTGACCCGCACCACGAGCGCCCGACCATAGTCATGGATGACGGTCGCGGTGGTGCGCGCTTGATTGCTCCTGATCGTCGGCTTGCTGTAGAAGCCGGAGCCGGTGATCGTGACGATCGAGGTCCGACCAACCCAGACGAACCCGTTGACCCTGGTCGCCATGAATTTCACGGGAACGACTTTGACCTGGAAGACCAAGGTGGTGGCGGAAGAACGAGCGACCTGGTACGTGGCGTCACCGGCCTTGGTCACCGTGACCGTGCAGGTGCCCGCCCTGGTCGCGTTCAACCCGCCGTTGGCAATCCAACACCCCGCCGTGCCGGTGTTCGTGACAGCGTAGGTGAGCGCACCCGTACCCGAGCCGCCACTCGAGGTGAGTGTGAGCGCCGCGCCGACGACACCCTGGGTGGACGTGAGGGTGAGCGCCGACTGAACCTTCAAGGCGGCAGGCGCGAACGTCACGGTGGTGGCTGGCGAGCTCGCCGCTAGGTACGTGGCGTCACCGGCCTTGGTCACCTTGACCGTGCAGGTGCCCGCCTTGGTCGCGCTGAGCTTTCCGTTTGTGATCAAGCAGGTCGCCGTTCCGGTGACCGTGATAGCGAAGGTAACCGCACCGGTGCCCGACCCACCTCTCGAAGTGAGTGTGAGAACCGTGCCGACGACACCCCGGGTGGACGTGAGGGTGAGCGCCGACTGAACCTTCAAGGCGGCAGGCGCGAACGTCACGGTGGTGGCTGGCGAGCTCGCCGCTAGGTACGTGGCGTCACCGGCCTTGGTCACCTTGACCGTGCAGGTGCCCGCCTTGGTCGCGCTGAGCTTTCCGTTTGTGATCAAGCAGGTCGCCGTTCCGGTGACCGTGATAGCGAAGGTAACCGCACCGGTGCCCGACCCACCTCTCGAAGTGAGTGTGAGAACCGTGCCGACGACACCCCGGGTGGACGTGAGGGTGAGCGCCGACTGAACCTTCAAGGCGGCAGGCGCGAACGTCACGGTGGTGGCCGGCGAGCTCGCCGCTAGGTACGTGGAGTCGGCGGCCTTGGTCACCGTGACCGTGCAGGTGCCCGCCCTCGTCGCGTTGAGCTTGTCACTCGTAATGAAGCAACCCGCCGTGCCGGTGTTCGTGACACCGTAGGTGACCGCACCGGTACCCGAGCCGCCACTCGAGGTGAGGGTGAGCGTCGTGCCAGCGACGCCACTAGTGGACGTGAGGGTGAGCGGCGACTGGGCGACCTGGGCGACCAAAGGACTGCGACCGGCGTTGTTGGTCGCGCTGGTCGGCGACTGAGCTCCGCCGCCGGGAGGAGTACTCTTCGTGACGTGAGCACCGACACCCGCGTGGAGCGTCAGGTCAGCGAGCGGAGTCGTTGGCACCGCCGAAGCAGAAGTACCCGCGACGAACGTCAGACCCGTCGCCAATATTGCCAATGCGGCCCCGTGGGTTAGCGCCGAGCGCAACACTGAGCGTACCGACGAGTGTTCTTTGGGGCCAGTGATCATGTTCTTCATCCGTTGCCTTCTTTCCTTCGCATACCGAGAAGCGAAATTACGAAAGGCGCAACGTCTGGACCTACCAGTGCACAATATACCGTGCTTCGCGTCGAATCTGCCCTGGTAACCAGAAGTGATCTCCGGTCAGGCATCCAAGGTCGACCCTACGCTCGCTGACACAACACTGTCCGTGGCGTTGTAACGATCAGCAACAGGGTTCTCTAGCGGGTGAGTGACGCCGTGGGTAGACACCGGGGGAAACTCACGGCGGCTCCGCGACGATCCCCGAGGCCGACGTCTGCCTAGACTGCCGAGTCGTTGTCGCTGGGAACTCGTGGGAAACTCGTTAGGACTAGTACCTGACGTCGCGCACCTCAATAAGCGCCACGGCTGGCCCCGGGCGGGCGGCCACCCCCCATTGCCCCCCCAAAGCAACCCGTGAGTCGGCTCGACCGCACCGGATTCTCGCCTACCAACGTCACAGCACAGAACTGCTGTGCACGTATGACGCGAGCCCGCACCGCTGACGAGACGAACCACCACAGCGCGGAGAATGGCCCAAAGCCCGTCTCAGGAGTCGCTAGTGGTCTGTCTCTGAATTAACTAAGGCCAATTTCGTTCGGCCCCGCTTGACC
>JABBOA010000076.1 GCA_019352075.1 Acidobacteriota bacterium
CACGGGAGCGGGTTCGTTCTCGACGGCCGGCGGATCGGCGCCGGTCTACGTTGTGCGCGCGCCATCGAATCTGAGCGCGACGCTCAGCCAGGTCGCCACCGTGTTGGGGGTAGGTCTCGCGACATCACCTTCGGGTGCCCCGGGCAACACGAGTCAGCATTTCTCCGTCAACGGAAAAGGGTACTCCGGGTCCATCTACATCAGTAGCGGATCAGACTATTGGAATATCTACGCAACGCCGGCCGGTCCCACTGGTCCCACTGGCCCCACTGGTCCGTCGGGAGTGTCGGGAGCGTCGGGCGTCACGGGAGTGACGAGTGGCGTCGGCACTGCGGTGCCGACCACGAACTTGACCACCGCGAGCGCCTCAGGGTCAACCGGCGTAATCGGCGCAGCCGGGACTACTGGTGCAACGGGAGTAACGGGCGTCACCGGGTCGGGTGGTGCGACGGGACCAGCGGGTGCCTCGGGTGGATCTGGGTCGACGGGATCGGTTGCGGCGACCGAAGCCTTCGCGACGCAGGCGCTCGGTTACGTGCGGGCCCTTGGGAACTACGCGGCCGGCGCGCCGACTCAGACGGTCAGTGCGGGAGTCACGACGATTGATGTTCCGTTGCTGATCAACGGATCGCCCTCGGACATGACCGATAGTTTTGATTTTGCGAGCGACGGCACGTTGCAGAACGCATCTGGCAGCATCTTCAGTCTGACGACAATGGCAACGTATCCGTTGATCTCTCCAGCGGCTGGCGTGAGCCAGATCAGTGTGCAGACGCAGATGTTGCGACGAATTTACGCCGACGGCTCCGGTGGCCCCATTACGTTCAACTCATTGGCTACGACCACGACGACCAGCAACTTAGGCGCCACTGGAACGACCACCACCGGTAACTCAGGTGCGACGGGAACCACGGGGGCATCTGGAGTCTCGGGCGTCACCGGGGCCGTAACGACGACAACCCTTTCGACCCCAGCGACAGTGGTGCGCCTCACCGGGGTGACCAACGGCTATGCGACCTACGACATGGTGGGCGGGTGGATGGAACTACCGGTGTACAACTACACGGGCACGGTCGTTGACGGTGGCTACCACGTGAGCTTCAGTGTGGTTCCGCTAGCGACTCAATACCTGAACTTCGCAGTCAACACTCACCCGATCCCCCTGGGCGCGCGTTAGAACAAGGAGCGAGGCTCGACCGGTTCGATCAGTTCGGGTCCGTCGTTGCGTACGGATCCGACGGCGGGGTCCACGCCGTAGTGACGTAGGGTCCCCGCGGGGGCGCGACGTAGCAAGCGTGAGCGTTCGTGGGGGCCCGACTCACCGACGTCAAGCCAATCGGCCACGTCGTCGAGTTCAATGACGACGGGCATGCGATCATGAATCTCGTCCATGTCCTCATTCGGCGTCGTGGTGACGACCGTGCAGGTCTGGACCCACGGGGCATCATCGGGGAGCGTCGGATCTCGCCAGTGTTCGTAGAGCCCCGCCAGCAGCAGCGGCTCTGCGTCGATACGGGTAAAGAAATGCGGCTGCTTCTCGTGGCCCGGACGATGGTCCCATTCGTAGAAGCCGTCGACGGGGATGATGCAGGGGCGCTTCTTGAAGGCCGCGCGAAACGACGGCTTCTCCGCCACCGTCTCGCCGCGGGCGTTGAAGAGACGATTCGCGACCGATGGATCCTTGGCCCAACTCGGGAGTAGTCCCCATCGGTAGCTGTCCATGACTCGCATGCCCTCCCGCTCGGCAACGCCGAAGAGGCGTCGTTGGGGTCCCACGTTCCAACTAGGGCGCACCTCTTCTTCTTCGAGACCGGCCGCCAGAGTGGCGTCGAGAAGCCGGGCGAAGCGGATCGGGGGACTGAAGAGGGCGATGCGACCACACATGGGGGCTCCTTTCATCAGTGACAATAGGGCCATTGGCGCGTGTGACGGAGAGTGGCTACTCTTACGAACATATGTTCGCTTTTTCACCCTCACGACCCCGTCTCCCGGATGATCTGGTGGCGACGCTACGTCCCGTCACCCTCGCAAAGTCCCGTCTCGTACCCCTCTCTGAGCCTTGGGCATCCTTGACGCCCGGGGGCGGCTTGCGACGGGGTTCTACCGTCGTGGTCCACGCCCAACCGGGACTTGGCGGCCTCAGCGTGGGCCTGAGCCTGCTGAGTGAGGCCAGCGCCAAGGGCCACTGGGCGGCCGTCGTGGGAGTGGATGACCCTGGCGTGGTGGCGATGTCCGACCTAGGGGTCGATCTGCGTCGGGTGCTCTTCGTGCCGCGACCGCGCGGTGCGTGGGCCGAGGCGGCAGCCGATCTACTCGATGGGGTTGACCTTTTGATCGTGCGTCCGCCCTCGCGCGCCTCGCACGGCGCCGCGCGTAAGTTGATGGACCGGGTCCGCGAACGCGGGATAGTTCTGATTGTCCTCACGGAACCTCGCGCACCCTGGCCGCTACCGGCGGATCTCTCCTTTCATCTCATCAGTTCACGCTGGATCATGTCGTCGCGCCTCGATGCCCGCTACGTGACGCTACGCGTCAGCGGACGTGGCGAGGCGCAGCATCGTGGGGAGCACGTGGTGATGGTGCCCGATGTCCGGGGCCGGGCAGTGGCGAGATAGGTGGAGCGACTTCTCGCGCTCTGGGTGGAGTCGCTGAGCGAGGAGCGGCCCGACGGATCGGTCCTGCGCGACTACCTTCGCGTCCTTGACGCCGTGGAGGTGCTGTGTCCTTTTGTCGAACCGGTGCGACTGGGACTGTGCACCTTGCCCCTGCGCGGACCGAGTCGGTTCTTCGGCGGGGACGAGGCGGTCCTTGCTGCAGTGCGTCAGATCGTGCGCGACGTGCTCGGGCTCGACGTCGCGCTCGGGGTGGCCGAGGGACTCTTCTGCGCCGAGTTGGCGGCCCGCCAAGAAGTGGTGTTGCAGGCAGGACAGACGACGGCGTTTCGCCGCGTCCAGCCGTTGGCGGTACTGGGTCACAAGGAGCTCGCCACGACGGGGCGCCGTCTCGGTATCTATAGCGTGGGTGATTTCGCCGATCTTGACGCGGCGCGCGTCGCGGAGCGTTTCAGCGCCGCGGTACGGGTGCTGCATCGTGTGGCGCGCGGGGAATTGGCGGAATTACCCGGCCAGCGCGACACGCGCCTGAGGGCCCGGTTGCGCAGCGCCCGTGGCGAGGACGTCATGGGCGATGAGCAGGTCAGCTTCTTCGGCCAGCGCAGTGCCGGTGACGACCGGGCCCGGGCGGCCGCGCACCGGGTCCGCCATCGTTTGGGACCCGAGGGTGTGCTGGTGGCGCGCCTACGTGGTGGGCGCGCTCCCGAGGACCGTGCGTCGCTCGCCCCGTGGGGTTCACCTTCGTGTGACGAGCGTGACGATGCGCCCTGGCCTGGGCGCTTGGCGGGTCCCTCACCGATCACGTCGCTACACCAACCCGTGGCGGTGGAGTTGCGTGACGATGCGGACGGGTCGGTGAGCATGGGTGCGCGCGGCTCACTCAGCGCAGCGCCCGCGTCACTGGTGTTCGCGCACGGTTCGCGCCGGGGCATCGTATGGTTCGCCGGTCCCTGGCCGTTGGTGGAGCGCTGGTGGGCGAGTGGGCGCCGTCGTGCGCACGTACAGGTACTGCTCGACAGTGGTGAGGCGATGTTGCTGTCCGCCGAGGTCGGGCGCTGGTGGCTCGTAGGGATCTACGACTGATGGCCGTCTACGCGGAGTTGCACGCCCATTCTGGTTTTAGTTTCCTCGACGGTGCGAGCGACCCCGAGGAACTCGTCGCCGAGGCAGTGCGCCTGGGACTGTCCGGTCTCGCCCTCACCGATCACCACGGGCTCTACGGTGTGGTGCGTTTCGCCGAAGCCGCCCGCGCTCTGGGGCTCCCCACGGTGTTCGGTGCGGAGTTGACGATCGATGCGCGCGACGATCGTGTCGGCGTCCTCGACCCCCAAGGCGATCACCTCGTGGTGCTGGCGCGTTCGCCCGAGGGGTATCGACGACTCTCGACGATGCTCGGCGAAGCGCACCTCGAACGTGGGGAGAAGGGGGCGCCGCAACTCAGCCTCGATCACGTCGCGGGCTGCGCCGACGGATGGCTGATCCTGACCGGATGCCGCAAGGGGCCACTCTCTCGGGCGTTGTTGGCGGACGGACCGCGTGCGGCCGAGCACGAACTGTTGCGTCTCATCGAACGCTTCGGGCGTGAGAATGTCGCCGTCGAGATCTGGGACCACGGGCACTTCGAGGATGTCGCACGTAATGACGTCTTGGCGGAGTTGGCCGTGCGACATGACGTGAACCTGGTGGCGACGGGCAACGTGCACTACGCCCGGCCCGAGGATTTCGCGCGGGCCAACGTCGTGGCGGCGATTCGCGCGCGTCGCGAACTCGAAGAGATGCAGGGGTGGCTCTCGGCATCCCCACTGGCGCACTTGCGCGGCGACGCCGAACAACGACGTCGCTTCGCGCGCTGGCCGGGGGTGGTGGACCGAGCGGGAGAGCTCGGTGCCGAACTGTCCTTCGATTTGCGCTTGGTGGCGCCGAACCTGCCGGCGTTCCTCACTCCGCCAGGAATGGATGAACAGGAGTATCTGACGGTACTGGTGCACGAGGGGGCCACGCGCAAATACGGCCCACGCGACGACGAGCGAGTCCCCGGGGCGTGGCGCCAGATCGACCATGAGCTCCACGTCATCGGTGGTCTGGGGTTCGCGGGGTACTTCCTCACGGTCTGGGACATCACCGAGTTCTGTCGACGTTCGAATATCTACTGCCAGGGTCGTGGTTCGGCCGCCAATTCCGCGGTGTGCTTCTCGCTCGGCATCACCAACGCTGACGCCGTCAAGTTGCAGTTGTTCTTCGAACGCTTCCTCTCGCCCGCCCGCGACGGTCCCCCCGATATCGACGTGGACATCGAGTCGGGTCGGCGAGAGGAGGTGATCCAGTACGTGTACCAGCGTTACGGGCGTCGTCACGCGGCCCAGGTGGCCGCCGTCATCACGTATCGACCACGCTCGGCGCTGCGCGACGTGGCGCGGGCCTTCGGCTACTCCGAAGAGGCCGCGAACCGACTCCGCGACCAGGTGGATCGTTCGAGCATGAGTGCGTTGTCCGATGACGTGCCCGAATTGATCCTCACGATGGCGACTCAGATGCTGAACCGCCCGCGTCACCTCGGCATCCATTCGGCGGGCATGGTGCTGTGCGATCGGCCGGTGCTCGAGGTGTGTCCGGTGGAATGGGGTCGCACGCCCGGACGGACGGTCCTGCAGTGGGACAAGGACGACTGCGCGGCGATCGGCCTGGTGAAGTTCGACCTGTTGGGGCTGGGGATGCTCGACGCGCTACACCGGGCCGTTGACGAGGTGGCGGCGTATCACGGCGTCGTTCTCGATCTGGGAGCGTTGGAGCAAGACGACGCGGTCTACGATTTACTCTGCGAGGCCGACACCGTGGGCGTCTTCCAAGTGGAGTCGCGCGCGCAGATGGCCACGTTGCCGCGCGTGCGACCACGGTGCTTCTACGACCTGGTCATTGAAGTGGCGTTGATCCGCCCCGGTCCTATCCAGGGCAACGCCGTCAATCCCTACATTCGTCGACGGCGCGGCGACGAGCCCGTGACGTACCTGCACCCGCGCTTGGAGCCGATCCTCTCGCGCACCCTCGGTGTGCCGCTCTTCCAGGAGCAGCTGATGGAGATGGCCGTCGCCGTCGCCGGATTCTCGCCGGCGGAGGCCGACGAGCTTCGCCAGGCGATGGCCGCCAAGCGCTCGGAGATCCGCATGCTCAAGCTCAAGAGCCGCTTCTATTCGGGCATGGCCGTCAATGGGATCACCGGTGCGGACGCCGACCAGCTCTTCGAGGCCCTGGCGGCTTTCGCCAACTTCGGCTTCCCCGAGTCGCACTCGGTCTCCTTCGCCCACCTCGTCTACTGCTCGGCGTGGATCAAGTTGCACTATCCGGCGGCGTTCCTGGTGGCCCTGCTCAACGCGCAGCCCCTGGGCTTCTGGTCCCCGCAGAGCCTGGTCGCCGACGCGCAGCGCCACGGGGTCACGGTACGACGCCCCGACGTGAACGTCTCGGGTGCCGACGCGATGCTCGAGGGTGACGGGCAACGCCCCGACGTGCGTCTGGGGTTGGCGAGCGTGCGCGGTATCGGACGCGAGTTGGCGCAGCGCATCGCCGAGGGGGCGCCGTGGCGCGACGCCGAAGACCTGGTGCGTCGCGCGCGATGCCAGCAGCAGCAACTCGAGGCGTTGGCGTCGGCGGGTGCGTTGGACTGCTTCGAGCAAAGCCGTCGGGCGCAGATTTGGACGGCGGGGGCGGCGGCGCAGAGCACGACCGACCGGCTCGAGGGGGTCGTGACGGGGCTGCGCGCACCGCGCCTGACGCCACCGAGTGACATGGAGCGCGTCGCGGACGATCTGTGGTCGATGGGCCTCACGACCGAGGCGACGGCGATCGCCCTCGTGCGCGGCTGGCTCGATACGCAGGGTGTGACGATGGCCGCGCGGCTCGTGGGTGCCGAGAGCGCCCGCGTGATGGTCGCGGGTGTCGTCACGCACCGTCAACACCCCGAGACGGCGAATGGGGCGGTCTTCCTCAATCTCGAGGACGAGAGCGGACACGTGAACGTGATCTTCTCCAAGGGCGCGTGGGCGCGCTGGCGCGGGGTCGCGCGCCACTCCCCAGCCCTGATGATCCGTGGTGCGCTCCAGCGCGGACAGGGCACTCTGGCGCTGCAGGCGGAGTTCGTCGAGGCCCTCAATCTCGGGGCCACGACGCCCTCGCGCGACTGGCGTTGATCCGCGTGGCCCGCACGATGAGTCGACCATGACGCGAGAGCGACCGGCCCAGGGACACCGGGCGCGACGACCCGACCTCTGAGTCGGCGCCCCGAGGCCGCGGGGACCGGGTCCCCGCCGATTCGCATCCGGCGAACGACGCGACTCCATCAAGCACGTCGTGAACCACGCGACGAGACCGCCGGAGAATGGAGAATAATGGCTACTGTGCGTGTAGCCGCCATTCAGATGACGTCGGGCAGTGACGTCGCGGCCAACGAAGCCGCGATCCTTCGTCTCGTCGATCGCGCGAGCGACCTCGGCGCGACGTACGTGCAATTGCCCGAATACTCCACTTACTGGGGGCCGCGTAGCGGCTACGACCGGGCGGCGAAAACCCTCGACGACGGCTTCATCCGACAATTGTGCCTGGTCGCCAGGGGTCGTGGCATCACGGTGCACCTGGGCAGCATGCTCGAGCCCGCGAGCGGGGGCCGCTTCTTCAATACCAGTGTGGTGATCGACGTGCGAGGTCAGGTCGCGGCGACCTACCGCAAGGTCCATCTCTTCGACGCTCGTCCGCCCGGAGGGGTGACCTATAACGAGTCCGAGTTCATCACTCCCGGCGACGACATGACGATTGCGACGGTGGGGCAGATGCGTATCGGACTGACCATCTGCTTCGACGTTCGTTTCGCCGAACTGTATCGTGCGCTCGCGCTCGCGGGGGCCAACGTGCTGGCCGTGCCCGCCGCGTTCTCCGCGTCGACCGGACCGGCGCACTGGGAGGTCCTCGTGCGTGCGCGGGCGATCGAGAACCACGCCTTCGTCATCGCCGCCACCCAGGTGGGCACCACCGCGGAGGGATTCGCCACGCACGGACACTCGATGATCGTCGATCCCTGGGGGGTGAGCATCGTCGAATCCACCACCGACGGCGAGGACGTGTTGATCGCCGACCTCGACCTCGAACAGGCGGCGCATCGACGTTCGCAGATCGACGTACTGCACCTGCGACGTCCCGAGGTCTACCGACGTGACGTCGTGCGTGGTGAGGACTGAGACGAACTCTTGAGGGTTCTCGTCCTCAGCGGCAGCGTCTACTTGTCGCGCGCCGTGGCCCAAGAACATCGGCCAGTGGCCGCTGCGGCCGCTCGATCGCCCGCCCCCACGATCAGACCGGTCCTCACCTCCGCCAGCCGGTCGCCGGGGACAGTCGCGAACGCCAGTTGCTGAGCGAGCTCGGCGTGGGTGGCTGATTCGTCGTTCATCGCTCTCGTGACGTGACCAACTCCGCGAGGTTCGCGAGGTTCTTCCTCCAGACCCGCCGCAGTATCGGTCGCGCCACGAACTCGCCCAGGGGCCCGGCGAACCACCAGGGGAAGCGGAGGTCCTCGCGCCACGTCACACGTGTGGCGTCCGCGTCGAGGTCCAGGATGAACTCCCCGTGACCAGTGAAGATGCCCCGGTGGGTCACGCCCATCGCCGCGTCGTCGTCCCAGCGAGTGACGGTCATCACGTCACGCGTGGTGAAGGGCCCGAGTCGGGTCAGGCAGACGAAGGATGTGCCGACGCCCTCGTGCTGATCGGTCTGGAAGTCGATGCGCTGGGCATCGGACATCCACTGGACGTGTCGAGCGATGTGGCGCAACTCCTCCCAGACCTCGTCTCGGGGACGGGCGATCAGCGTCTCGACGCGGATGCTCGACAACATCGTTCCTCTCGTGCGATCAGAGCGCCATCGGCCCTCGCGCCCACCTTAGGAAGGCGACTCTCGCGGTGCAACACCGCGCGGAGCGATCACGTGACCCTCGCACGCTCGTCTCGTCGATCACGGGCCCGGTCGTCCTGGTCGCGGCTTGCGACTCGTCGGCTCGTGCGCGCCGCCGCCGTCAGCGGCGGCGGCTCAAGACGGTCAGGACCACTTGATGATCGCCGATGCCCACGTCATACCCGCTCCGAAGCCGGTGAGCAACGCGTAGTCGCCGGTCTTGATACGGCCTTCTTGACGAGCGACGTCGTAGGCGAGGGGGATCGACGCACTCGATGTGTTGCCGTAGCGGTCCAGGGCGATGACCGCCCGGTCCATCCCGATGCCCAGGCGGTCGACGACTGCCTGAATGATACGAATGTTGGCCTGATGGGGGATCACGAGCGCCAGGTCGTCCGCCGTGATCCCGGCACGCTCGATCGCTTGCTGTGAGGACTCGACGACGACGCGTACGGCACGACGAAAAACCTCGCGGCCGTCCATCGTGAAGGTGCCCTCGTGCTCGCACGTCAAGAGGTCGGCGCCCGACCCATCGGCCCCCAGGGAGAATGAGACGATGTCGTTGACGTCCGGGTCGTATTCGAGCACGGCGGCACCGCCGCCGTCGGCGAGCAGCACGGCCACGTTGCGGTCGGTCCAGTCGACCCATCGTGAGAGGTGTTCGGCTCCGATGACCAGGATGCGCTTGTTGCCCGTCTCGAGCAGTCCCTGGGCGCTGCGCACCGCGTACATGAAGCCGCTGCAGGCGGCATTGACGTCCATCGCGGGACAGGTCAGTCCGAGGTCATCGGCGATCAGCGCCGAAGTGGCGGGCGCCATGCGGTCGGGCGAGGTGGTGGCGACGAGGATGAAATCGATGTCCTCGGGCTCGACGCCGGCGTCGGCCATGGCATTGCGACCGGCGATCGCGCCGAGTGATCGCGCCGTGCCGCCGACGTAGCGCTGGCGGATGCCGGTGCGCTCGGAGATCCATTCGTCGGACGTGTCGAGCGTCAGCGACAACTCATCGTTGGTCACGATCCGGTCCGGTAGACCGATTCCCCAGCCCTTGAAGCGAACTCCCATGATGTCAGCCCCTTACTAGCTCGGTACCGCGACTATTCTATGACCTCGCTCGGTTCCGTGGCGGGTGCGGCGATGACCTGGAGCGAACAGCGTGCGACCGAGATCTGGCGTCCGCGCTCGTCGGTCATCTCGATGGCCCAGACGTGGACGCTGCGGCCCTTGCGCACCGGCGTCGCGGTGGCGGTGATGACGCCCGAGCGCATCGGACGCAGGTGAGAAATGTTCAACTCGGTTCCCACGACCATCTGACCCGGTTTGACACTGACCAGTCCGCCCACCGAGGCCGCCCCCTCGGCCAGCAGGGCCGAGACGCCTCCGTGCAGTATCCCGAAGGGCTGGTGCACCCGGGGAGTGACGTCGAGTTGGAGGACGACCTCGTCGGGGCTCGCGCTGACGAGGCGGATGCCGAGGTAATCGTGCGCGTTGGTGTGGTCGCGCAACGGGGCGTCGTGGTCCTCGGTCATGCAACGCATTCTAGGTGACTGGTGTTTTTCTCACTCGTAAATTGACGAAGTGGTTCACGAATTGC
>JABBOA010000077.1 GCA_019352075.1 Acidobacteriota bacterium
GTCTCACGACGACTGAAATTCACCAACTACGAGAGCACGACGGTGGATTGAGGCTAAGCACCGTACCCTGAGCCGGCCCGTTCATTCGCGCTTTCAAGAAGAAGGGAGCCGACCCGAGTGAAATGAGACCAGCCATCCCCAGTTGAGACCCGGGCTGGCGCAACATGTACCAAGTGCCAAGTCCAGCGAGCACGAGGATAAGGACGCCAATACTCAGAATGCTGGCGATGCCGGCTATCCAAAGAAAACTGACGACAAGCCATCCGAAGAACATTGGCCACGCCCGATGAACCGTTTCAGTTGAGTTCGTCATGTTGGAACGATCCCCCGCTCTTGTGACTTCGTGAGTGTCCTACACAAAGCAGAGTAGACGCGACTCGGACCGCTTTTACAGTTGGGACCGGCGTGCATTGTTTTAATGGTGCTACGAAACAGCCGTAGTGCACTCAATGACGGTTTGACCATCTCACCTCAGGAGCAGGGGGGGGCGAGCACTCCTGGCCGGACGTCGCCCCAGCGTGCACGCAGGTTGGTCGATCCATCACACTCTCAGAGCGCGTCGGGGGTCACCTCGACAGCGCTGGTCCGTACGGCGCGTGATGGGAGACCCCTGCGTTCGTGTCCGTCGTGTGCCTCACGGGCGTCGCGGTCAGTCGACGTCGTCGGCGAGCACCTGGCGGCGGCGGCGAAACTCATCCTCGTCGATCTCGCCGCTGGCGAATCGCCTCTCGAGGATGTGGAGCGGATCCACACCCCTCTTGGCGGACCCGAAGACCCGACCGCCGTAGCGAAGAGCATCGTGGTCGTGGCGACGCCAGTTAGCGCCATGCTCATTCTCATGCTCATGCTCATGCTCATGTTCGTGTTCGTGTTCGTGTTCGGAGTGCATCGCGTCGTGGGCGTGCAGGTGATGGCGACGCTTGGCGCAGGCCCCCAGTCCCGCGACAACGGCGAAGATCGCGACCGCGGGGACCGCCCTCAACAACGCCCGAACGTCCGGGCCTTCGCAGTTCTCGCATTCCATGGCGACCTCCCTGAGAATAATTGATCCAGTGTCATTCTTGACGTCGCGCGACGAAGCCATCAGGGACCAAGGTCACCAATTGATGAGCGACTCGCCAAATTCGTGGGATTTCAACGGTTGCTCGTCGACGGCGGCGACACCACGGTGCCTACACTGAGGTCGATGACGAAAGTCGCCGCGACTGCGGACACCTTCAGTGGACGTGACTTCGACCTGTTACGAGGTTTGATTCGACTGTCCGCTGTCGAGGGTTCGCGGTGACGACTTTCCTTGAGCGCCCGAGGTGACATCGATGAGCGAATTCTCAGAATCCTTCGCGACCAGCGCACAGAACTTCGACGTCGTGAACATCGGCGACGTGGTGACCGATGAGTTCATCCGCCTGCCCGACGGACCCGTGCGCGTGCGCGCCGATGAGACGGGAAGGTGGCTCGATATCCCACTCGGTACGAAACTGGTCATCCAGGACGACGAGCCGCCACCCACCGCCGGCAGTGCCGCCAACGCGGCGGTCGCGATGTCGCGGCTCGGACTTCGCGTCGGCTTAGCGACGTACCTGGCCCACGATCAGATCGGCCTTGACATCCTGAGCGCCATGCACGGCGAGAACGTCGGCACCAGTGTGGTGCACGTCGACTCGCCCAACCACACGGTGCGCAACTTCGTCCTCTCCTTCGGCGCGGAGCGCACGATCCTCGTGCGCACTCCCGAATTCAATTACCACTGGACCGGCTTACGCGATCACGATATTCCCGCGTGGCTCTACATCAACTCACTGGGTCCCGACGCACTCACCTACCAAGACGAGATCGCCGATTGGCTCGAGCAGCACCCCCACGTGCGGATGGCCTTCCACCCCGGAATCTTCCAGTTGGAGGCGGGGACCGAACGACTCGCCCGCCTCTACGCTGCGGCCGAGGTCCTCCTGTGCGAGCGCAGCGCCGCCGAGAGCATCACCGGCGTGTCTTACACCGATCCGAATCGCGTCCTTGACGCGCTGTTGGATCTGGGGGCGACGAACGTGGTCGTCTATCACGAGAGCGGTGAGGCGATCGCGGCGAACGGCTCGGAACGCGTGCGGATCGGACCCTTCGACGAGTCGGAACCGCCGCTCGATCTCACGGGCGCCGGTGACGCGTTCGCCGCGACCACCGTCACCGCGTTCGTCCGAGGAGCACCGTTGCGCGAAGCCCTGCGCTGGGCGTCGGCGAACCTGGCGGCGACGTCGCGCCAGATCGGGACGCAGGGCGGGCTGCTGCGACGCGATGAGCTCATCGCGCGACTCGCCGCGGCGCCCGCGGACTTCGTGGCCCGAGACCTCTAGGCGTCGCGCGGAACGTTCCGGCGTCACTTCTCTCGCCAACTCGCCCGCGAGGTGCTTGGCCGTTCACCTCGTCACCTCTTGTCATCACGTCGTCCGGAACCGCGACGCCCCCCCCGCTCGCTCGAGCACGGGTCTGGTCAGCAGCTCATCTGGAAGTTCCGTCCAGGGTTCGTTGCCACCCCTCGACTCTCGGCCGTCACCAATCGTGCACCGTTCCGTCGGACAGCCGGTTGAAGGGCAGGTACGCCGACTCGTAGGGATACTTGCCCGCCTCGTCGACGTCGAGGTCGACCCCCAGACCGGGCTCCTCGCCGGGGTGCAGGAGACCCTCGCGCCACGTGAAGGACTGCTGGAAGACCTGGTCGGTCTTGGCCCCGTGCTTCATGTACTCCTGGATCCCGAAGTTGTGAATAGCCAGGCCCAGGTGCATGGCGGCGGCCATTCCCACGGGTGACACGTCCGTGGGACCGTGCATCCCCGACTTGATCTGATACTGCGCGGCGTACTCGAGGAGCTTCTTGAGGTGGGTGATGCCGCCGGTGTGCGTGACCGCACTGCGCACGTAGTCGATCAGTTGTTCGCGGATGATCTGCTGGTAGTCCCACAGGGTGTTGAAGACCTCGCCGATGGCCAGCGGCGTGGTGGTGTGTTGTCGCACGAGGCGTAGCGCCTCCTGGTTCTCCGCCGGGGTGCAGTCCTCGAGCCAGAACAGGTCGTAGGGTTCGAGCGACTTGCCCAACTGGGCCGCCTGGATCGGCGTCATGCGATGGTGCCCGTCGTGCAGTAGGGGCAGATCCGGACCGAACTCGTGACGCACGGCCTCAAAGACCGTCGGCACGTGGCGCAGGTAACTGCGGGTGTCCCAGTCCTCTTGCGCCGGCAGCGCCCCGCGCTGGGCCGGCTCGTGGTCGTAGCGAACGCCGGCGTTGCCCGGCGACGTCGCGTTGGCGGCGATCCCGTAGATGGAGTTGAGACCCGGTACCCCCGTCTGCACCCGGATGGCGCGGTAGCCCTGCTCCTGGTGCGCACGGATGGAGTCGAAGACCTCCTCGAGGTCGCGTCCCGACGCGTGACCGTAGGCCAGCAGTCCTCGTCGTGACGCGCCGCCGAGTAGTTGATAGAGCGGCATCCCCGCGGCCTTGGCCTTGATGTCCCAGAGGGCGACGTCGACGGCGGCGATCGCGGCCATGGTGACCGGTCCCCGACGCCAGTACGCGCTGCGGTAGAGGAACTGCCAAGTGTCCTCGATGTTTCGCTCGTCACGCCCCAGCAACAGCGCGACGACGTGATCGCGCAGGTAACTCACCACCGCGAGCTCGCGACCATTGAGCGTCGCATCGCCCAGTCCGCTCACCCCGTCGTCGGTGGTGAGTTTGAGGGTCACGAAGTTCCGGTCCGGGCTGGTCACGATGACCTCCGCTGATCTGATGCTCATCTCGATCCTTTCCAGTTCTCTTTGGTCATTGCTCTCTCGTCAATCCTCAGTGTCATTTCCCTGCCGTCAGTTCCCTGTCGACATTTCTCGTTCGTCGACCTCGGTCAGTCGCTCGGCGGTCGTCACACCTGCGCGCCGAGGAGCCCGCCGTCCTCGGGCTCGGCCACCAGACGTTCGATCCGACCCGCGAGGTCCCCTCGCGGGTCGAGCTCGGGGTCGACCAGTCGCACCAGGTCCGCGACGGGCGTCGCGGACCTCTCCAACACGGCCGCGACCGAAGCCAGCTCCGCGTCCGCGAAGGATCCACGGGCCATGATCCGTCGGGCCCAGGCGGCGATGGCCTGGACCCCCGCGGGGCAGTCACGACCGGCGATGCGTTCTGCGATGATGACCGGAGCGATCCGCGTGCGCAGCTTCATCAGCGAGTCCGACGCGATCTGCTCGAGTTGATAGTCGATCCTCGTGTTCTCGAATCGTTCGATGAGTTGCGCGCAGTAGACCTCGCTATCGAGGTCCTCGCGAAGGTGGTGACGGGCACTCGTCCAGAACGATTCGACGGCGGCCCGCAAACGGGGATCGGTGATCGCTTGGGCGACGCTCGCGTGTCCGGCCTCGAGGCCCAGGTAGGCCAGCAGGCTGTGCGCCCCGTTCAACAGCCACAGCTTGCGTCGCTCGTAGGGCTCGACGTCGTCGACGAAGAGGGCGCCGGCGTCCTCCCATCGGGGCCGCCCGCCCGGGAAGTCTCCCGAGAGGACCCAGTTGGCGAACGGCTCGGTGACGACCGGAACGACGTCGAGCCACGGGGTCTCGCGCGCCACCAGTGCGACGTCGCGGTCGGTCGTTCGCGGCGTGATTCGGTCGACGCTCGTCGAGACGAACGAGACGTTCTCCTCGAGGAAGTGCGCCAGTTCGGGACTGATGCGACGCGACAACTCGCTCAACGCGTGACGCAGGACCGCACCATTGTGCGGGACGTTGTCGCAGGGCACGACGGCGAGGGGGCCGGCGTCGGCCCGGCGTCTCGCCTCGAGACCCAGAAGGAGTCGACCCGGTACCGTGGCGACCACGACCCCGTCGAGTTCGCCGGCGCGGACCACACCACGCAGCGCCTCGACGTCGCGGGAGAGTTCGACGTCGTCGACGCGCGGCGTGCCGTCGAGGTCCATCCGGTAGCCCGACTCGGTCACCGTCGTGGTCACCACGACGACCTCACGGCGAGAGAGCACGTCCACGATCGCCGCGCTCTCGGTGCCCTCGTGCACTTCGACCAGGTTGGTCATGACCTCGAACCGGTCGCGCGACGCGGACCGTTCGATCAGGGTGTAGAGACCGTCTTGTGCGCGCAGCGCGGCGACGAGGCCGCTGGCGCGACCCGCGAAGGCGCAGATCCCCCACTCGTCGCCGTCACCCGCGTGGGCCGTGAACCATAGCTGGTGGGCGCGGTGGAACGATCCCAGTCCGAAGTGGGCGATGCGCGCGGGGGGGCGAGGCGATGCACCATACGCCGACCGGGTGAGGGCGCGCGCACGAGGTCCGCTCATAGCTTGAACGCCCGCCGGGGCGCGACGTCGATCAACTCCACGATGATCTCGCGCGCTCGCTCGAGCGACAGGCGGTGCTCGGCCACCAGGCGCGCCAGGAACGAGGCCTCGACGCGACGCGCGACGTTGTGTCGCGCGGGGATCGAACAGAAGGCGCGCGTGTCGTCGACGAACCCTCCGTAGCGCGAGAAGCCCGTCGTCTCGGTCACCGCGGACCGGAATCGCAACATGGCGTCGGGGGCGTCGAGGAACCACCACGGCGATCCGAGGAACACGCTGGGATAGAAGCCCGCCAACGGGGCCAACTCGCGAGAGAAGGTGGTCTCGTCCAGCGTGAACAGCACCAGGTGGAAGTCCGGGCGCGTGCCGAAGTCGGCCAGGAGCGGCCGCAGCGACGCGGTGAACTCCACGGCGATGGGGATGTCGTGACCCGTGTCCGACCCGAAGCGCGCGTAGGCCCGCGGGTCGTAATTGCGCAGGGACCCCGGATGCACGGCCATCACCAGGCCGTCCTCGGCGCTCATCCGCGCCATCTCGTAGAGCATGTGCGCCTCGAAGGCGTCCCGGTCCGGCGCAGAGCACTCCCCTCGACGTACCCGCTCGAACAGGCGAGTCGCCGCCGCGGGGTCGAGGTGCAGGCTGAGCGGCGTTCGCACGCCGTGGTCCGTGGCGACGGCGCCCGCACGCAGGAAATGTTGTCGTCGATTGCCCAGCGCGAGGAGATACCCCTCGTACCCCTCTCGGCCCTCACCCGCCGTGGCGATCAGGCGCTCGACGTTGCGCGCGAAGCCCACCGCGTGCGCGTCGACGTAGGCGTCGGGACGAAAGGTCGGCACGACGCGTGGGGCGAACGTCGCGTCGTCGCGCAGCCTCACGTGGGCGTCGAGTTCGTCGAGGGGATCGTCCGTGGTCGCGAGTATCGCGATCTGGAACGTCTCCATCAGGGCCCTCGGGCGAAAGTGCGCATCACCCAGGCGCGCCGCGATGCGCTCGTAGAGATCGTCGGCGTTCTCGCGCGTCGGCACCTCGTCGATCCCGAAGAGGCTCGACAGTTCCGAGGCGAGCCAGTAGCCCGACGCCGTGCCGTCGAAGATGCGCCACGCCGAACAGAACTCGCGCCAGACCTCACGAGGCTGCGCGCCGGTGCCACCGACGCCCAGCGCCGAGAGGTCGCAGCCGTTCGCGTGCAGCAGGCGCGTGACGTAGTGGTCCGGCGTCACCAGGAGATCGGCCGGATTCGCGAAAGCCTCGTCGGCGGCGATGAGCGTCGCGGGCACGTGACCGTGGGGCGACACGATGGGCAGGTGCTCCACGCTCGCCAGGAGCTCGCGCGCCAGGGATCGCGTCGTCGGGTCGGCCGGCAGGAGCCGATCGGCGTTCAGCGTCGACGGCGCGTCACTCACGCGGCTCCGGTCATCGTCACTGCGCGGTCGTCGTCGAGGGGTGCAGAGTTGACTCGTCCACGTCGGTGACGCGCCTCGCCACTTTCACGGTGTCGCCGGGTCGAATCCATCCCACGCCAACCTATCCCACGGGCGCGAATGACTCGACCGGCGCGAGGAGCGAAGGAGTCGCGGGGCCTCGTCGTCGCGGCGCGATCACGACGCCGTACGGCGCTCGTGCGTCTGGAGGATGAGGTGGGCCACCATCGCGGTCCAACCCGTCTGGTGCGACGCGCCCAGACCTTGACCGGTGTCGCCGTGGAAGTACTCGTAGAACAACAGGTAGGGCCTCCACCGGGGATCGGTGGCCAAGAGCGGGTAGCGCGCGTCCGAGGGCCGTGCTCCCCCGTCGGCCGGGCAGAAGAGCGAGATCAGGCGTCGCGACAAGGCGTCGGCCACCTCGTCGAGGGTCATCGAGGTACCCGAGCCCACGGGGAATTCGACCAGCACCTCGCCGGGACAGTGGGTCTCGTAGTTCCTCAGGGCTTCGATGAGCAGGACGTTCAGGGGGAACCACACCGGTCCGCGCCAATTAGAGTTGCCCCCGAAGAGCGCCGACGTGGACTCACCGGGCTCGTAGTCGATGCTCGAGCGCAGGCCGTCGACGTCGACGCTGAAGGGGTGCTCACGGTGGAAGGCGGAGACGCCGCGGATGCCGTGGGGCGACAACAGGGCGTCCTCGTCGAAGACCTTGCTCAGCATCCGCCCCAGGCGCGCGGGGTCCACCAGGGAGAGCAGGTGGGTCACGTCCTCTCCCTCGCCGCGCGCCTGATACGAGGCGGACTGCTCGGGGTGGTGCGCGAGGAACCACGCCACACGAGTTCGAAAGTCCTCGAGGTGGCTCACCGACGACTCGCGATAGACGAACGACGCGAGCACCGGCACGAGTCCGACGAGCGAACGCACCTTGAGAGAGACGTCGCCTCCGTCGTTCAGGTGCACGACGTCGTAGAAGAATGCGTCCTCGTCGTCCCACATGCCCGAGTTGTTCTCGGCCGCGGCGATGCGCAAGAAGTGCTCGACGAACTTGGTGGCGACGTCCTCGTAGGCGACGCTGCGCGCCGAGAGCCGTAGCGCCATGTTCAACAGGTCCAGGGCGTACATGGCCATCCAGGCGGTCGCGTCCGCCTGCTCGATCGTGCCGACGGACGCGGGAAGGGTGGACCGGTTGAGCGGCGAGATGTTGTCGAGCCCGAGGAACCCGCCGGTGAAGACGCCGTCGGTGCCCGAGCCCTTCTCGTTGATCCACCAGGTGAAATTCACCATGAGCTTGTGAAAGACCTTGGCGAGGAAGTCGAAGTCCGTCGCGCCGTCGAGGACGAAGACCTGCAGGGCGGCCCACGCGTGAGTGGGGGGATTGACGTCCGAGAAGTTCCATTCGTAGGCCGGTTGCTGGCCGCTCGAGTGCATGTACCACTCGCGCAACATGAGCACCAGCTGCGCCTTGGCGAACGCCGGGTCGATGTGCGCCATGGTCACGCAGTGAAAGGCGTGGTCCCAACTCGCGAACCAGGGATACTCCCAGACGTCGGGCATGAGCAGCACGTCGTGGGCGTTGAGGTGGCTCCAGTCGTCGTCGCGGATGAGGGCGCGCTGCGCCGGCGGGGGTGGCGAGGTGGGGTCGCCACTCAGCCAGCGCTGCACGTTGTAGTGGTAGAACTGCTTGGACCACAGCAGGCCGGCCATGGCTTGGCGCAGGACGTGGGCCTCGTCGCGACTCGCACTCGCGGGGGTCGTCGACGCCCAGAACTGGTCCGCTTCGCTGCGTCTCGTCACGATCGTCCGGTCGAAGTCCGCCTCGTCGAGCGGCGATGGCGCGGCGCCCGCCTCGCCGGGCCCCTCTTCGCGGAGGCGCACGCGGATGACCGTCGACGCCCCGGGTGCGACGGTCACCTCGTAGTCGAGCGCCGCCTTCGTGCCCACCATCGCCGGATTGACGCGGTCCGCGCCCGTGACCACGAAGTCGTTGATCGCGTCCTTGGGGAACGCCGGTCCGTCGTCGCGCGAGTAGAGGCGCCGAACGTTCGTCTCGTTGTCGCAGAACAGCGTCCGGGGACTCCCCTCGCCGCTCAGGCGCAGCGTCCCCGCACGGTCCGACACCGCGACGACCGTTCCCTCGTGCGCGCGCAGACTCGGCCGAAGGACGTCGGGGTCGCCCCAGCTCCACGTGTTGCGGAACCAGAGGGTGGGTAGAACCCGCAACGTCGCGGCCGTCGCCCCCGCGTTCTCGACGGTGATCCGCATCAAGAGGTCGTGGGGGGACTCCTTGGCGTAGTCCACCGTGACCACCCAGTAGGCCGAGTCGTCGAAGACGCCCGTGTCGAGCAGTTCGTACTCGGGCTGGGTGCGGTCGCGCGACGCGTTGGTCTCGATGAGGTCCTCGTAGGGGAACGGGGCCTGGGGGTAGTGATAGCGCCAGGAGTTCCACGAGTGCGTGGGCGTCGCGTCGGTGTACCACCAGTACTCCTTGACGTCCTCGCCGTGATTGCCCTGAGGACCCGTCAAGCCGAACATCCGCTCCTTCACGATCGGGTCGACGCCGTTCCACAGGGCCAGTGACAGGCACCAGTTCTGGTCGAGGTCGCAGAAGCCGGCCATGCCGTCCTCGTTCCAGCGATACGCCCGGCTTCGAGCGTGGTCGTGGGGGAACGACGCCCACGCGTCGCCGTCGGCGCTGTAGTCCTCGCGCACCGACCCCCAGGCGCGCTCGGCCAGGTAGGGGCCCCAGTCGCGCCATGCGATCAGCCCATCGTTGGCCGCGGCGAGTCGTCGACGCTCAGGGTCGACGTCACTCGTCGTCACGAAGCCCTCGTCGCGCCCCGGGGGGACCGCTCGTACCAGCGCATCGCCCCACAGTATCCCCCCCCCTCGCCACCGCGACGTCCACGGCGGACCCGATCGCGGTGGTCCCACCAGGGTCCCGGTTCCGCGTCGTCGCTCTAAGGTGGTCCTACCCGGCGTCGGCATCACGATCGGCATCCGACAACAACGTCGTCGCGGGTGAGGCAATGCAGGTCGAACGAGGAGGGGCGGCGACTTCGTCAGTACCGGGGCGAGCAGGGGTGCTCGGCGTCCGCGCCATGCTCGTCGAACGCAGAGGTGAAAGCCGTTGCGCAACGGCGGACCGGCCCCGTAGCGGGCTCGGAGAGATCAGGGAAAGGTTGATTCATGAAGGCACTGTCGGTGATACCACTTCACG
>JABBOA010000078.1 GCA_019352075.1 Acidobacteriota bacterium
TCACCACGCGCGGTGCCACGAGAATGTCTCGAGCGATGACCCTCACGTTGACCCGGGCGCCGAACTCCATGTCCTCGGCGTCATCGCTTCGAACGTCGACGCGCACCAAGGTCTCACCCACCTGCACGACGAGGCGAGTGGTCGCACCGAGGAAGCTCTTATGCGTGACGAAGCCGATGCCGGAGGCGTCGGCCGTGATCGCCACGTCTTCGGGCCGCAAGATGGCGTCGACCTCGACCAGTCCGGTCAGGTCCTCGTCCCCGCGCACCGCACACCGCTGACCGAAGATCTCGACCTCTCGGCCCGAGAGCCGCGAGGGGATCCGACTCGACACCCCGACGAATTGGGCGACGAACGCCGTGTTGGGTTGGCGGTAGAGGACGGCCGGCGTCGCCGTCTGCTCGATACGGCCTTTGGACATGACGCACACCCGGTCGGCCATCGACAGGGCCTCCTCCTGGTCGTGGGTCACGAAGATCGTGGTGATGGCCAGGCGCTTCTGCAGCAGGCGGATCTGGTCACGTAGCTCGGCGCGCACCTTGGCGTCGAGGGCGGAGAGAGGCTCGTCGAGCAGGAGGACCTGGGGCTCGATGGCCAAGGCTCGGGCCAGGGCCACGCGCTGCTGCTGTCCACCCGACATCTGGTGCGGGTACTTCTTGGTCTGATCGCTCAGCCCCACCATCGCCAAGACCTCCGCCGCCTTCTTGAGGCGCTGCGACGAACGCTGGTGACGCATCCGAAGACCGAAGGCCACGTTGTTGAGCGCGTTCATATTGGGGAACAGCGAATAACTCTGGAAGACCATCCCCATGTCACGCTTCTGCGCGCTGACGCGTGAGATGTCCTGGCCGTTCACCAGCACCCGGCCGCTGTCGAGTTGCTCGAATCCCGCCAGTTGTCGCAGGACTGTCGTCTTGCCGCAACCCGACGGTCCGAGGAGAGCGATGAACTCTCCCGGTTCGATGCTCAGCGAGAAGCCGTCGAGGGCGCGCACGGACCCGTAGACGCGCACGAGCCGATCCAACTCCACCCTCGAGCCGCCGCTGACGCGCGGGGTCGACGACGACACGCTCGCCGGAGCCTCATTGACTTGGGTCACAGTGTTCCCGCCTTTCTACGCGATCTCCGTGACTCGGACCGATCGATGGAAACGATAATCGTCAAGAACAGCCAGGTGCCGACGAGTCCCAGCATCGACGCGGCGACCTGGATGTGACCGTTGGGGGATGTGTTGAACTGCGTGATCCACACCGGGATCGTCGTCCACAGGTCCAGACTGGCCATCGTGAACTCACCCAAGACCAACGCGAGGGTCAGCACCATGGCCGACAGCAGCGCCGCGCGCAGGTTCGGGAGTATGACGCTCGTCATGGTCCGCAACCAGTTCCCGCCCAGTGACCGTGAGGCCTCGACCAGCGTCTTGAGGTCGATCGCGCTGAGCCCGGCGTCGAGGGAACGGTAGATGAAGGGCATGACGAGGATCACGTACAGGAAGCTCAACAAGTACGGCGACGACTTCGCCCAGAGAGGCGCCGCGGGCAGGACCCCGGCGATGATGACGATCGGGGGGATCACGATAGGCAAGATGGTGATGAACTCCATCACGCGGCGCATCCGCGGCAAGCGCAGATGCACGTAGATCGTGGTGGGGACCATCAGTAGCGTCGAAACCACCAGCGTGGCGATGGCCAGGCGCATCGACAACCAGAAGGCGTCGGCGAAACCCGGAGCGGACGGCAGGTTCTGGATCGCCTCGAAGGAGAAGTGACCATTGAGGTCCTCCAGGGAGAACTTGAGGCCGCCGTAGATCGGCAGGAGGAAGTAGGCGCCCGCCAGGGTCATGACGATCGCTCGCCACGGTCGAAAGCGCAGGCGGCGCTGGCGGCGCTGGGGCGTGCTCGAGATCTCGGAGAGTGCCTCTTCGAAGGCCAGTCCGCCGAGCGGTCCGCTTACCGAAGCCATTTCGACGCCCTCCGGCGGACGAGGGCGTAGAGAATCATGGTGATCGTCAAGATAACCAGCATCCCGAAGGCGATTGCGTACCCGACGTGGGTCTGGCCCGCGACCACGTTGCCGTTGAGGACCACTCCGATCTGGATGGGCGCCAGGGCGATGATGCCGGTCGTCAACGACTCGGCAGTGGCGTACGCGGCGAAGGCGCTGCCGAAGAGCAGGAGCATCGCTCCAAGGACCGAGGGGAGCAGGACCGGGACACCGACGTGGCGCCAGTAACGCAGACTCGACGCACCCATGTTCTGGGCGGCCTCGCGCCACGACTGTCGCAGTCCGGCCAGCGCTGGCGTGATGATGAGCACCATGAGGGGGATCTGGAAGTACATGTAGACGAAGGCCACACCGTAGAAGGAGTAGAGATTGAATCCGTAGTGCCAGGGATTGAGCCGGATCACGTTGAGCCACACGGTCAAGACGCCGGTCGAACCCAGGGTCGCGATGAACATGAAGGTGAGGTTCACGCCACCGAAGTTGGCCAGCACGCCCGAGGCGGTCGCCACGAGCCGTCGAAAGAGATTGCTGCGCGACGTCTGGATCGTGTAAGCGAGGATGACGCCGAGGACGCCCGGGATGATCGAGGTGATGAGTGCCAACTTGATGCTGTTCTCGAAACCAAGTCGGTAGATCCCCTGGGAGATCAGGTGCAGATTCTCCGTCGAAGGCTTTCCGTTCTCATTGCGGAACGCGAGATTGATCACGGCGATCGTCGGGATCCCCAGACCGAGGAAGGTGTAGATCAAGAAAGGGGCCATGGCGAGCGTGGGGCGCGCAACACGAAAGAATCGTCGCCGGAATGAACTCGGTCGCGCCGCGACGGTCATCTCGGGGGCTTGCGCGCTCGAGATGACCGTCGTGACGTCGTTTTCACTGCTGGTAGTCATGAACTACAGGGAATCAACCAGCACCGACCTGCGTGGCCCAGGTGTTGGTGATCGTCTTCGCGGCGGCGGAAATCTGCGCCGTCGTGGGGTACAGGGGCTTGGCGCTCTTGGGCAGCGCCGGCAACTTCGCCAGCCACGCCTTGTTGGCCGTTCCATGTGCCTGCATGTACGCCAGTTCGGCGGGGCGGGCCATACCCTTCAGCCACAGGTTCTGACCGGCGATCGAGTACAGGTACTCCTCCCAGAGTCGTGCGGCGGCGGGATCCGGGGCCGACGCGCTGATGGCCTGCGAGTAGTACTCGCCCAAGACCGCGTCCGAGGGCACCGCGACCTTCCAGGTCTTCACCGACGTGCTGATACCGCTCGCCTGGAGGTAGTCCCACCAGATGACGATGTTGGTCGCGCCGCTCTGCACCGTGCTCGCGTTGGCGATGGTGGGAACGAACGTTCGGTTCTTGTTCAACTGGGCGAAGAACTTCACGCCCGGCGCCACGTTGCTGAGTGAACCACCGTTGGCCACCGCGGCGGCCTGCACACCCGCCAGGGCGGAGTTGGAGTTGAGGGGGCTGTCGTTAAGGCCGATCTTGTAGCCGGACGACGAGGTCGCCTTGAGCATCGCCTTGAACGAGGTGGGACACGACTTGACCGTCTTGGTGTTGCAGCCGATGGCCACGTACCCGCCGTAATCATCGAACCAGTAACCCTTCGGGTCCTTGAGACCGGTCGGAATCGCACTCCACGTCGCCACCTTGTAAGGGGCCAGCAAGTGACTGGCCATTGCGGTCAACGCGTAGCTCGTCCCGACGTCGATCACGTCGGGTGCGCTCGATCGGCCCTTGTCCGCGGCGAGGGCCGAGATCTCCTGGGCGCTCGATCCGTTGGGGTTCTCCGAATTGACCTTGATGCCGTACTTGGCTTGGAAGGTCGAGATCAGTTGTCCGTAGTTCGCCCAGTTCGGCGGCAGGGCGATCACGTTCAACTTGCCTTCTTGCTTGGCGGCCTTGATCAAAGCGGCCATCGAGGTGTCACCCGTCTTGGTGAGTTGGGTCACCTTCGCCCAGTTCACACTGGTGCTGGCGCTCGCCATCGACGCGGGGCTCCCCAGCGAAACGATCGCCACACTGGCCATCGTGGCACCCGCCACCAAGGCCGTTCCTAACTTGCTCTTCAATACCACGCGAACCGTCCTCCGCTTGTGTCGTGAGCCGCTGCGTTGCTGCTCGAGCAGAATACTAGCCCTGGGTTTTTGACGAACCCCGAAGTTCACCCACACTTCACTTTGCTGCAACGACCGACTCCCCCGCGGACGGGGGGGTGCAGGAATCGGGCCGCCGCCGCCCGCCGCTCGCCGCCGACACCGGCCCAACGACGTCGGGTCTCCCACCTCGAGAAATGGCCGTCACGCGAGGCTCGCACTGACCTGGTCACGCGGTGAGAACTGGCCGGACGGTGACCACGACGAGGGGTCGTCGTTCTGATGGCGGGTGCCACGTCGAAGGACCTCGCACCGGTGGGCACTCGCTCTTCGGATCGAGGCCGGGCGTCACGGAGCGCCCCCTCGACACATCGACCCATCGACCCGGGGGGATGCCACGAGGCGCCCTCGCGCCCTCGCGCCGACGCCCGCAGACGAAAGTAGGGTGTACTCCCAATACCCTTCGACCATTTGATGGGCGCCCACATGCGAACGACCAACCCCCTCGACGCGCCGACCTCGGGTGAACGTCGCACGGTGCTGCGCGGTGCCGACGCCGTCGACGTCGGCGGTCGATTCCAAGTTGCCGCGGGCGCGCTGGTTCTCGTCGTCGTCGCGGCCCTCCTCCTCATCAGCGTGGTCGCGGCGGCCAACAACAACGGCCGCATCTCGCGGATGAAGCTCCGGGGTCTGGCGGCGACCGTGGTGGTCACGGACTGCACCGGCAACCTAGGGGGTAGCGGATCGAACGCCGCGAACTACACCTGCCGGGGCCACTACGTCGTGGACGGCACCCCCTACGACGAGGTCATCGGCGCGATGACCGACTTCGCCGCGCCCGGCGCCCACGTGCGCGCGGTGGTGGATCCCACGCGGCACTCCACCGTGGAGTTGGCCTCCGCAGTCGCGTCCTCGACGGTGTCGCCCAGGGTCTACGTCATCCCCGGTCTGCTCGGTCTCGTACTCTGCGCTTTGTCCGGGGGCTTCCTTCGATGGCTCCGGCGGCGCGACGACTGACCCTGGTACATTGCGGCGATGACCTCCGCTCTCTCTGAGTCGCTCGAATTGTCCGATGGTCGTCACCTCGACGTGTACGTCAGTGGACCAGAGGGGGCGACACCGCTGGTCCTTCACCACGGGACCCCGGGATCGAGGGTGACGAGCCGCACGATCGAACGTTCCGCTCACGCCCACGGCCTGCGGGTGGTGACGATGTCGCGGCCCGGTTACGGCGCCTCGACGCGACGACGCGGACGCCGCGTGATCGATGTCGTCGCGGATACCGCGGAGGTGCTCGCCTGGCTGGGGGTCGAACGTTGCGTGACGTCGGGTGCGTCGGGCGGTGGGCCACACGCCCTCGCGTGCGCGGCGCGCCTCCCCGGCGTCGCCGGATGTCTGGTCGTCGCGGGAGTCGCACCCTACGACGCCGCGGACCTCAACTGGCTCGACGCGATGGGACAGGATAATCTCGACGAGTTCGCGGCGGCCCTCGATGGGGAAGACGCGCTGCGCCGTTACCTCGGCGCCCTCGAGAACGACTTTCGCCACATCACCGCCACCGAGATCGTCGACAACATGTCGTCGGTGCTGCCCGACGTCGACCGCGCCGCCCTCACCGGAGAGTTCGCCGACGACGTCGCCAGGGGATTTCGTGAGGCCCTGCTCACGGGCGTCGACGGCTGGCTGGACGACGATCTCGCGTTCGTGCACTCATGGGGCTTCGACGTGGCCGAGGTGATCACGCCGACGATGATCTGGCAAGGGGGTCTGGACCTGATGGTCCCCTACGCCCACGGACGTTGGCTCGCCGCCGCGCTCCCGCACGCCATGGCGCACCTGGTCGATGGCGAAGGTCATCTCTCGATCGCGCAGGGAGCCATCGACGCCATGCTCGACGAGTTGGTCGCGGTCCTCTGAGAACACCCAAATAGTGACTTAAGGGCCTGGCGAGCCCCCGTCGGAGAACGGGGGCTCGCTGTTACCTTGAACCCATGGCGCACACTTTCACGACGATCATCGAGCCCTTTCGCATCCACTCGGTCGAACCCTTGCGAATGACGACCCCGGCGCAGCGCAGCGCCGCCATCGAAGAAGCCGGTTTCAACGTCTTCGGCCTGCATTCGCGCGACGTTCTGATCGATCTCTTGACTGACTCGGGCACCGGCGCGATGTCGCGTGACCAGTGGGCCGCTATCCAGCACGGTGACGAGAGCTACGCGGGCTCACCCTCGTGGTTCCGCTTCGAGGCCGCGGTCAAGGACCTCTTCCCCTTCACGCACGTGATCCCCACGCACCAGGGCCGGGCGGCCGAACGGATCCTTTTCTCGGTTCTCGGAGGTCCCGGCAAGTTCGTTCCGAACAACACCCACTTTGACACGACGCGCGCCAACGTCGAAGCCGCCGGCGCGGTGGCCGTCGACATGGTGATCGCCGAGGGCCACGACGCCGCGGACCGCCACCCCTTCAAGGGCAACATCGATTTGGGACAGCTCGACCACTTCCTCGCCGAGCACGCCCACGACGTGCCGGTGGTGATGTTGACCATCACGAACAACTCCGGGGGTGGCCAACCCGTCTCGTTGGCGAACATCCGCGGCGCCAGTGAGATCTGTCACCGCTATGGCGTGCCGCTCTTCCTGGACGCGTGCCGCTTCGCCGAGAACGCGTGGTTCATCCACGAGCGCGAAGAGGGTCAGGGCCACCGCGAGATCGCCGACATCGTTCGCGAGATCGCGTCCTTGGCCGACGGTATGACGATGAGCGCCAAGAAGGACCCCTTCGGCAACATCGGCGGATGGTTGGCGCTCAACGACGACGCCCTCGCCGAAGCGTGTCGCAACGTGCTCATCCTCACCGAGGGCTTCCCCACCTACGGCGGCCTGGCCGGACGCGACCTCGAGGCGCTGGCTCAAGGTCTGAGCGAGGCGGTCCAACCCGACTATCTGCGCTACCGCATCGGATCCACCGCCTATCTGGGCAACGCGCTGATCGCAGCGGGGGTCCCCGTCGTGCAGCCCATCGGAGGACACGCCGTCTACCTCGACGCCCGAGCGCTGCTGCCGCACATCGAAGCGTTGCACTACCCCGGTCAGGCGCTCGCGGTGGCGCTCTACGAGACCGGCGGCGTTCGCGCCACCGAGATCGGCACCGTCATGTTCGGTCGCCAGCCCGATGGCACCGAGGTGGCGGCCCCCTTGGAGCTGGTGCGTCTGGCGATCCCGCGGCGCACCTACACCCAAAGTCACATCGACTACGTCATCGAGGTCGTGACCGCCGTGGCCGCAGAGGCCCCGTCGCTGCGCGGCTATCGCATGACGTACGAGCCCCGGGCCCTGCGCCACTTCACCGCCCGTTACGAGCCCCTCACTTAGTTCCCATTCGGTCCAGCACCCGCGACGGCGAGAGTCACGGTGATCGTTCGCCGACCCGGCGTCCACGCGCGTGGCTCACCTCGTCCCCGTGGGGCGTCGTCATCACTCGCGCCCGCTACTCGGTCGAGGCGTGCGGGAGCGAACGGCGGGGCGGGGCGCTAGCGACTCGGTCATTGCCCGGAACCCGCATCGCTCACGCATTAGCGTTCAGTGGTGATGAGCAATCAGTCGCCCGACAGAGCCGAGGCGCACTCCACGCCCGACACCCGTCGCGCGCGCATCATCCAACGCGCCTCGGTCAACAACGTGCCGCTCCCCACGATCCTGACCACCGTCGCGGTGATCGTCGCCGTCTACTTCGCGGGCAAGTTGCTCTACCGGTTGCGCGACCTCATGATGCTGCTCCTCGTGGGCGGCTTCATCGCCTTGATCTTGAACCCGATGGTCGTGCGCCTCCAGGGGATCGGCGTCAAGCGACGCGGCATCGCGGTCCTCGTCGTCTCCACGCTGTCGGCCGTCGTGTTCCTGCTGCTCGCCTTCGCCTTCGGCTATCCGCTGGTCAACGGCCTCACCCATCTCGCCAACAATCTGCCCGCCTACGTCAACAACGCCGAGCACGGCAAGGGATGGATCGGCCACCTCATCGCGAAGTACCACGTCACCACCTGGGTGAACGCCAACTCCGCCAAACTCGTGTCGTTCGCTCGTGGCCTCTCCAAGCCAGCCCTGGCCCTGGGCAGGGGCGCCATCTCGATGTTGGTCACCCTCTTGACGCTGTTCGCCTTCGTCATCTTGCTGCTCCTCGAGGGACCCAAGATTCGCAACATCATCCTCGTCTCGCTCGCCCCCGAGCGAGCGAAGCGCGCCCAGGAGATCGGTGCGCTGATCTCGCGAGCCGCGCTGGGGTACGTCGTGGGCAATCTCTTGATGTCGCTGGCGGCTGGCGTGGTGGTCTACGCCACGTTGTGGCTCATGAACGTGCCCTTCGCCCTGCTCTTCGCCCTATGGGTCGTCCTCGTCGATTTCCTCCCTCAGGTGGGTGGCGCACTGGCCGGCGTCCCGACGGTCCTGTTCGCCTTCGTCCAATCGACGTCCGCGGGCGTGGTGACGCTCATCGTGTTCGTCGTCTACACGCTCTTCCAGAACCACGCCCTCTACCCCATCGTCATGAGCCGCGCCATCAAGCTCAGCCCACTGCTGGTGTTTCTGGCCATATTGATCGGCGCGCAAATGGGCGACTGGGTCGGTGGTTCCTTCGGCGGGCTGGTGGGCGTCATCCTGGCCATACCGATGGCGGCGACTGTCCACGTGGTCGTGACCCAATGGTGGGAGTCGACGCGACCCACCGTGGCTGACTCTCCGGAGTCTTGAAACGGTTCGACCAGTAATCCGGCACCACGGTATCGAATCCCTGATCGTGCGCCGCATGAGCGTCGGACTCACCCAGCGAGGTGAGCCAGGGGGACCGGAGGCCCACGAACAACGGCGACGACGCCCGACGCACCGCGGCTGAACAATTCCTCGCCGCAGGACCGATAGCGCCGCCCTCGCGCGACGCGAGCGGCGAGGCCTGGCACCAGTCATCGCCGGTGTCGTGGCCGTCGTCAGCCTCGTGACGGTGCTAGCCCCGCACTGATCGCGCCACTACTGCTCGTAGGTCCCCACCAGGGTCGCGCGCGCGAGACCGTGCATGAAGAGGTTGAAGCCGAGATACGCCGGCGTCGCCGCTTCGGGCAGACCAAGGCTCTCCACATCCACCGCGTGCACGGCGACGTAGTAGTGGTGCACACCGTGGTTGGCGGGTGGCGCCGCGCCGATGTAGCCCACGAGACCGGCGTCGTTACGCAACTGCAGTGCGCCCGCCGGTAGCCCACGGCCCTGCGCATCCCCCGCACCGCTGTCGAGCGACGTGGTGCTCACGGGGATGTCGGCCACGGCCCAGTGCCAGAATCCCGATGCGGTCGGCGCATCGGGGTCGTACACGGTGATGGCGAAACTCTTGGTCCCCTCGGGGAAGCCGGACCACGTGAGTTGCGGCGACACGTCGCCGCCGCCCGCGCCCATCTGGCCGCTCACCTGAGCGAGGTTCAGTGGCTCGCCATTGGTCACGTCGCGTGACGTCACGACGAACGACGGCACCTTTGGCAAATCCTCATAGGGGTCACGCGACATGGTCCACGTCCTTTCCGTCTCGCGCCCGCGCACCGCGCGTCGGGCCGACCAGGGCGAGCATAACCGGCGCACGGATCCGCGCGACCCAGGTCGGGGGTCACTCGGTCGACGACGAAGGTCGCTGCAGGCCACGAAAGACGAAGTCGAGGAACGTATCGACGTGCGCCGCCACGTCCAGAGGACCCGCTACCGTGTCGAACGCGCGCGAGAGTCCCGGCTGGATGAACGGCGACATGCCCGCGTCGATGATGAAGAAGGCGTCGCGCGCGGTGATCGGGTAGATGACGCCGC
>JABBOA010000079.1 GCA_019352075.1 Acidobacteriota bacterium
CAGTTCGAGTTCGAAGTCTTCTTCGGTTGGCGAGATCATCGGTGAATGATACCCCTCTTGGCGTAGAGACGCGCGTCAGCGATCCTCGTGAGCTCCGCCGAATCGGTGGAGTCACGCGGCGACGTGGCCGTCCCGGTGGTGAATTCGATGGTCTCGCCCGCCTTGGTGACGTTCTCGCGCAGTCGTTCGACGAAGCCCATGGCCTCGTGTCCCTCCGCGTTGTTCAAGATAACGGCGAACTCGTCGCCGCCGATCCTCGCGACGATGTCGCCTTGGCGCACCGAGAGCCGTAGGGCGAAGCCGAAGTGACGCAGCAGGCGGTCGCCCGCGTCGTGGCCCATCCGGTCATTGACCGACTTGAAGTCCTTGAGGTCGATCAGCACCAGGGTGAAGGCCCAGCCGTAGCGCGCGGAACGAACGGTCGAATTAGCTAGGGCGATGTCGAAGGTGCGCCGGTTGGCGATCGTCGTCAACGCGTCGTGCGCGGCGGTGAAGCGCGCCAGGTGTAGCGATAGCGCCAATTGACACGCCGTGCGCACCGCCTCGAGCTCGGCACGCGGCACGATGTCAGGCTCGCAGTACACGCCCGGGGCGACGGCGAGACGGCTCGCGTAGTCCGGGTTCACCGATGCGCCCGCCAGGCGGAACTCCTGGGTGGTCAGCGATTCGTGTTCGAGGACCACCACGGCGTCGGTCAGGTCGTAGCGCATGGCCAATTGCTCGAGCACCGTGTAGATGAAGCTGATGCCCAGTTCATTGGTCGCCAGTTCTTCGATCATGGCGTTGAACAGCCACGGCTCGTACTGGAAGTCGAGCGGCGACGGGGTCGCCTCGCTCAGGGTCAGGTCCGGGTCGATCATCAGCCGTGCACCACGTGGTCGGTCAGGCTCTTCTGGCTGCGCAGGGACTCGATCGGGATCGATCCCTTGCGCAGGATCGTCTCCAAGTCCTTGGGCGGCACAGGTCGCGAGATCAGGTAGCCCTGGCCGCGCTGGCAGCCGAGGTCGACCAGCTTGTCGGCGATGTCGGTGGTCTCGATGCCCTCGGCGACCACCTTGAGGCTCAAGGCGTTGCCCAGTCGGATGATCGACTCGACGATGGCGCGGTCGTAGATATCGTGAGTGATGCCTTGGACGAAGCTGAGGTCGAGCTTGAGTACATTAACGGGGAGATTCTTGAGTTCGGTCATCGACGCGAATCCGGTGCCGAAGTCGTCGAGCGCGACCTCCACCCCGAGGGCCTGGAAGCCCAGCAGGATCTTCGCGGTCTTCTCGGGCTTGTCGAGCACGGTGTACTCGGTGATCTCGATGCAGACGCGGTCGCCCGGCACGCCGTTGAGGACCAGGCATTCCTCGACGAATTGGACGATGTCGTCCATCAAGAATTCGGCCGGCGACATGTTGATGCGCAACACGAAGTCGCTCTCGGGATACGTCGTAAGCCACATCGACATCGTGCGACACGCCTCGGCGAAGACCCAGCGGCCGATGTTGACGATGAGGCCCGTCTCCTCGGCCACCGTAATGAACTCCGCGGCAGGGATCATGCCGCGAACCGGGTGCTCCCAACGCACCAGCGCCTCCAGGGCGAGCAATCGGCCCGTGCGCAGGTCGACCTCGGGTTGGAAGTGCAGTCGCAGCCCACCTTCGTCGATGGCGTCGCGCAGGCTCAACTCGAGTTCGCTGCGCTCGTTGGCGACCTCGCGCAGTTGCGCGTCGAAGACGACGGCCTGGTTGCGGCCACGGTTCTTGGCGCTGTAGAGGGCCACGTCCGCCCAGCCGAGCATCTCGACCGCGTCGGGGTGCGAGTCCGGGGCGAGCGCGATGCCGATGCTCGCGGTGTGGCTGAACATCTGACCGTGAATATCCACCGGTTCCGCGATGATCTCGAGGAGCCGGAACGACGTGGCGAGAATCTCCATCTCGCTGGTGATCTGATCGACCAGGAACACGAATTCATCGCCCCCCAATCGCGCGGCGAAGTCGTTGGAGCGGATGCTCGTGCGGAGTCGGTCGGCGATGGTCACCAGTAACCGGTCGCCGCTCGCGTGACCGAGGAAGTCGTTCATCACCTTGAAGCGGTCGAGGTCAATGATCATTACCGCAGTGTCGCGCCCCGACTCGAGACGACGCACCAGTTCGGCGATCAACGCGCGGCGGTTCGGCAGTCCCGTCAAGTCGTCGTGATTGGCGTTGAAGATGGTCTGCTCCTCGGCGTCGATGCGCGCTTGGAGTTGCACGAGCATCGAGGCCACCGCCTGGAGGGCGTTGATCTCGGCCTGGACCCACGTGTGCTTGTTGAAGTGCAGGAATCCGAGGATGCCCCAGGTCTGTCCGTGCATCAAGAGGGGCACGGCGGCGCCGTAGACGTCGTCGACGCCCGTGGCTTCGTCGACGTGCGCGAAGTACTCATCGAGGTCCACGCCGGGCAGGTAGGGGGCCTTCAGATCGCGCATGGCGGTAAATACCGGATCGGA
Organism: Acidobacteriota bacterium; assembly: GCA_019352075.1. Classification (GTDB taxonomy): domain Bacteria; phylum Actinomycetota; class Acidimicrobiia; order Acidimicrobiales; family RAAP-2; genus RAAP-2. Next base: position 2,477 of record JABBOA010000079.1, read on the forward strand.
GTCGAAGGGGACCTCGCCCAACGGGTCGGGGTCGGGCACGTCCACGCGGTGGGGCCATTCGGCCTCCATGATGGAGAGTCCGCGCACGTGGTCGTTACGTCGGATGAAGGCGACATCGGTGGCGAGGAACTCGCACAACTCCTTGACGGTCCAGTCGAAGACCTCCTGGCGGGTGGTGGCCGAGGCCGACATCAGCCGTTCGGCGACCTTGGAGACCAATTCATCGAGCCGGGTCTGGTGCAGCAGCTTGCTCTCGCGAATGAACTGGGCGGCCACGTGGCTCAGCAGTCCCCCGAAGCCTCGACCCAGCGACCTCTCCCTCGTGGACCACACCCTTCCCTCGCGCGCCACGATCAGCGCGCCCACGATGTTGCCCTGACGCGCCTCGATGGCGTTGATGAGGATTCCCCATTCGACGCCGTCAATCACGAACGCGAGGTCCTCGATCGGCTCAGGCGTGGAGATCGCTTCCTTGACCAGCTCGCTGATGCGGTCGAAGACGTCGTGGGCGCCCGCGCTGATGAGTGGCTCCATGTCGAGTCCCTTGAAGGGTTCGCTCGACGAGGTGACGATAGCCACGATCTGGGTGCCCGGAATCACCTGGAGGAGGGTCTCGACGACGAGGCGGGTCTCCTCACCGGATTTCACGTCGCCACCGCCGCGGCGCGTTGCGCCTGGTCAACTCTCGCTCGATCACCTATCCCTGATGACGCGACCGCAATTGGACTCATCCCCAAATTCTAGGTTCCCCCGCCGGACCCAGTCATCAAAACATTTGCCCAATTTCCTAAGAATTACTTCAGTTTCCGTACGACTGGACCCCGATTTCGATCTCCTCGGGGTCCAATTCGCGACTCAACGAGTGCTCGAGGGGCAGGCGGATGCTGTGCACCGACGGGGCCTCGGCCTGAAAGACGCGAAACACCATGCTCGGCGCCTCGTTGTCCGAGATGTTCCACGCCTCGCGGAAACGCTCGGATTGCTCGCTAAGTTCGTGCAGACGCCGTTCGCCGCCGAGTTCGATCAACTCCTCCTCACTGTTGGCGAACATGTAGAGCGGGATCACCGGCTGCATGGCCAGTCCCAGGCTCTCTCCGAGCAGCCACAAACGCTCCATCGCCGCTCCCGCACGGACGTACCATTGCGGTTCGACCCGCGGCACCGTCAGCATCATGACACCCGAACTGGAATTGATCGCGGCTTGGGTGCGAAGGCCCAGCACCCGACCCGCACGCCATTCGCGCAGGTTGTCCATGACGTCGGCGCGGCCGAGTAACTGCATCATGCCGAGCGATCCCGGGTCCATCTCCAGGGTGCGCACGTCAAGCCCCTCCTCGAGTGAATCGTGCCCCGGCCAGCGCACCTCGTGCATCATCTGTGAGTGGATCTCGGGGATGAGAAAGCGCATCCGGTCCGCTTCGGCCAGCATGGCCCCCAAGCGCACGATGCGCTCGCGATCGGTCGCGACGCGCAACAGCGCGCCTTCCTTCTCGACGGCGCGCGACATCATGTCGAGTTGCGCGGGGTCGAGCGCCACGGCGTGACCGATGCGACGGTTCGCCGATCGACTGAGGAGGTAGGGCTCGAGTCTCTCGATCTCGGGGTCCATACCCTCGCCCAGGTGCAGCGTGGCGACGTGCAAAGAGGACTTCGACTCGGGGAAGAGCTGCACCTGACCCACCATGTGCAGGGCGGCGGCGGCCACGCGAGCGTTGAACAAGGCGGCGCCGATCGCCAGGTAACTAGCGCGGTGGCGTACGTCCATCTTCGACGTCCGCTCGGGCACGAGGTAGAAGCGGATCTCGCCGCCATCGGACTCGAAGCGCCACGGCTGGACGTTCCCCCCCGACGGTGCGCGTCGCGCGGCGTCGACGATACGGTCGATGGGGTCCTGACTGGTCGTGGGTGGATCGACCGGCGGAGGTGTCGCAAGGTCCTGTTGGAACGAGTGGTCAACGGTCACCGGAGCGAGGCCGGAGAGCACCTCGTCGATGTCGAAGCGGACGCGACCCGAGGGGAGTTCCCCGCCGAGTCCGAAGCGGCGGATCGCCGCGGCCACCGTTGCGGCACCCAGGGTGACCTCGCTGGCCAGCTGCGGCCAACCGCTGATCGTGTGGCCCAACTCGAGGGCCGACGCCGCCGCGCGCGCCGAGACGTCCTGGGCGCCCAGGATCTGCAGGACGAAGGGGCCCTTTTGCTCGGTGGTGAGACCGGCCAGCTTCTCGTAACTCATCTCGCCGAGGAGGCCGTGGAAGATCGGCCGGTGGGGCTCGAGGTCGAACCGCTCGACGTCGAGCACTCCGCGGTCACTGGTCTCCATGATGACGGGAATCCCGCGCTCTCGCGCGGCTTCGCGAACCAGGAACTTGATGTCCAGGGAGTCGCATTCCTCGATCACGACGTCCAGACCGTCGATGAACCGCGGCAAGTTCTCCTGGGTGATCCCCTCGGTGAACGTGGTGACGTTGAGGTAGGGATCCACCTCGGCCACTCGTCGTGCGAGGACGACCGCCTTGTTGACGCCGAGGTCCATGACGCCCGCCGGAATCCGGTTCAGGTTGTGGAGCTCGATGTCGTCGAAATCGGCGAGGCGCAACTCGCCGACGATGCCCTCCATCGCCAAGACGTGGGCAATGGAGTGCCCGGCGCTCGCGCCGATCACCCCGATGCGTAGGTCGCGAAGCCGCGCCTGCTCCTTCTTCGTCAACTTGTTGCGGTTTCGATTCAGCCGCAGCAGATCGAAGCTGCGCGGACCGAGAAGGCGCACCACCGCGCGGCGCCACGGGTAGTAGACCCAGCGCTGACCGTCACCCGCCACGTCGGAGGGCTTCAGGTCGAACAGGCTGTCGAGTTGGGCGCGCTGCTCATCGAAGCGGTCGAGGATCTGCAGGGACGAGTTCTCACGCAACACGCGCAGGACCTCCCGTGGACCACGATTCGTCACGTCGAGCACTAGGGGCTTCCACGCGTGATACTGCGTCGTGTCGCCCGTGACTGCGCCGGCCGGCGTCGCGGGACCGCGCGAGAGTTGCTCGGCCTCGCGCCGATAGGCCAGTTGATTCTCCGGGGTCGCGAGTTCATAGGACAGGTTGCGTCGATACGAGATGGCGACCGTCCGGTAGCGCTCATCGGGGAAGGCCACCGAGGTCGTGCCCACACGGATGCCGCCGCTCATCTCGCCGATTGGCAGCATCCGGTCGGCGATCGCGGCGATGCCGAACTCCGAACCGAGCCAGTTGAGAGCGTGCACGACGCAGCGCGAGATCGCCATCAGCAAACGGTGCCCGACCGCCGACTCGCCCTCGGACCACGCACCCTTGAGTTCCACGACCCCGAGGCGGACCTCCTTGTCGATCACCGTGCCGATTTCCTCGATCTCGCTCGACGCGGCCATCTCCCCCATGATCGCCGCCTGGAATCGGCTCTCCAGGGGCCCGTGCACCCGCACTCCGCCGACCACCCGATTCTCGGGGTCGTAGGCCAGGAAGAATAACGCCACTCCCGTGCCCACTTCGAGCTCCTTGCGACGAAGGGTCTCTTCGAAACCGAAACTTCGGTACTTACCTTCAGCCCCGTCGAGGTAGACCTTCCACAGGTCCGGCCGCTCGGCGGGGTGATGCCCCTCGAAACGCACCCCCGACTCCGCGTCCACGAAACTCGATCCGTAGCGATACCGCCGATTGATTGAATGTGCCACGTTGAATTCTCCACTTCGCGGTTGAGTCGAGGGCCACTCGAGTTACGTCAGTGTAATTAGACCCAGCATAATGACGGCACTGCGAAGAATGGTGGAAATCACCTGACCCCCGCCCCGTTCCGTGCCGCGCGAGTGCCGCGTCCCTCATTAGGGTTGGGGGATGCCGTTCGTCGTCCCGTCTCCTAGGTCCTCGTGACCTTGCTGCTGATCTACTGCGGTGTTCTGGGTCTCGCCATCGGCTCGTTCCTCAACGTGGTCATCTACCGCGTGCCGCGGCACCTCTCGATCGTGCGGCCCGGGTCGGCGTGTCCCGTCTGTTCTCGTCCGATTGCCGCGCGCGACAACATTCCGGTGATCTCGTGGATCGTGTTGGGCGGGCGATGCCGGGGTTGTCACTCCCCGATCTCGATGCGCTATCCCCTGGTCGAACTCACCACGGCGGGCCTCTTCGCGGTGACCGCGTGGCGGGTGGGGGCCCACCTCGACCTGGTCGCCTTCTTGATCCTCGACGCCGCATTGCTCGCCCTGGCCCTGATCGACGTCGAGATGTTGCTTCTCCCGCGCTCCATCGTGTACCCGACGCTGGTCGCCGTGGGCACCGTCTTCTTGGCTACCGCAGCGCTCCAGCACCAGTGGCACCGCCTCCTCGTGGCGGCCCTGTGCTCACTGGCCTGGTTCACGGTGTTCTTCGTCATGAACCTCATCAGTCCGCGTTCGCTCGGCTTTGGCGACGTGCGACTCTCGGCCGTTCTGGGCCTCGCCCTCGGTTGGTGGGGAGTCGGCGAGGTGATCCTGGGTTTCTTCCTGTCCAACCTGGTGGGAGCGGTGGTGGGTGTCACGCTCATCGCAACACAAAAGATGCGGCGCGACCAGCCCGTACCCTACGGCGTCTTCTTGGCCATCGGCACCGTCCTCACCGTGTTGGTGGGTCCGCTGTTGCTCAGCCACTGGCACCACTGGCCCAGCACCTAGTCCGTCAAGGACCAATAACTCACATCACGTATTCCATCCGCAGGCCCTCGCTGTCCCATTCGGGCTCGAAGGGCAGTCGACGAGCCGTATGGGTGAAGGCGCGTCGCGCCGACCACACGAGGACCGCCGCGTCGATCAGGTGATGCTCGCGCACCCCGTCGATCTGCGCGTCCAACACCCTCTGGATACCGTTGAGTTTCGACTCGAGGAGTTGTCGTCGCTCGATGCGGCCCGCTTCTCGGAACTTCTGGTGCATCATCGGCACGCCGCCGTTGAGCTGGAAGAAACTCAGTTCGGGGTTGCCCTCGTAGACCTGACGCTGGCGATACGGCGACATCTCGCTGGCCACGTCGCGGTAACGCGGCAGGAGCACCTGGGTGACGGCGTCGAGACCCTCGACGAAGGTCCGCCCCCCCTCGAAGACCGAGCGCCCCGGCACGGCGGTGATCACACTGCCGCGACTGCCCAGCAACTCTCGCGCCTCGCGGTCGCAGGTCCGATATCCGAGGTCCGTACCGACGGGATAGCCGATCGGCGCGTTGATCACGATGGCGTCGAACGTCGGGCGTTCGTCGAGCACCAGACTGAAGGTGGGAAGCAGGCGAGGTTCCTCCGGCGAGAAGGTGGCACCGCTCACTTTGGCGCTCGCGACCAACCATTGTCCGGCACTGGGGGTGACACCCGCGACCAGTTTGTAGGGTAATTCAGGACCGCGACGAGTGATCACCGGGTCAAGAGTCCCTTCGTGCGCATCTCGACTGACTCGATGGCGCGGGCCAACTCCTTGGGGTGCGCGCTCGCCGCCAGGGCGTCGTCGTAGGTGACCACGCCGTCCACGATGAGTTGCGCCAGACTGTTCTCGAGCATCTGCATGCCCTCCTTAGCGTTAGTGAACATCACGTTACCCAACTGGTTCGAACGCCCCTCGCGAATAAGGTTGCGTACCGGACTCGTCGCGACCAGGACCTCGAAGGCCGCGACGACGCCGCCGCCGATCTTGGGGATGAGGCGTTGCGCGAATATCGCCGACAAGGAGGCAGCCAGTTGCACGCGGGTCTGTTCCTGGCGCCACGCGGGAAAGACGTCGATGATGCGGTCAATGGCCTGGGCGGCGTCGTTGGTGTGCAGGGTGCCAAAGACGAGGTGGCCCGTCTCCGCCATGGTCAGGGCGATCTGGATCGAATCGATGTCGCGCATCTCACCGATCAACATGACGTCGGGGTCCTCGCGAAGGGCCGAGCGCAGCGCCCGCTGGAAGGAAGGACTGTCGAGGCCGATCTCGCGCTGGGAGACCGCCGCCATCTTGTGATTGTGGACATACTCCACCGGATCCTCGATGGTCAAGATGTGCACCGGTCGCGTCTCGTTGATCCGGTCGATGATGGAGGCCAGCGTGGTCGACTTACCCGACCCGGTGGGGCCCGTCACCAACACGAATCCCCGAGGCTGTTTCGCCACCATCTCCGCGGCCATCGGGAGGCCGAGTTCCTCGTAGGTGGGGATGCGCGAAGGGATCACGCGCAACGACAGGGCCATAGAACCTCGTTGGGTGAACACGCTGCCGCGAATACGCGCCTTGTCGTGCCAGGAGAACGCGAAGTCCACGTCTTGCTCCACCTCGAAGACCGCTCGTTGACCATCGGTTAGCAACGGCCATGCGATGTCTCGAATCTGTTCTGTCGTGAGAGTGGGTGCGTTGTCGATAGGACTAAGTCGCCCATCCACGCGCACGCGAGGCGCCGAGTGCGCCGACAGTAAGAGGTCGGACCCTTTGAGGTCCCACAGTATTTGAATCCAGGTCTCCATCGAGATTTCGATATCGCTGCTCACTTCGTTCCTCCAAGATCGCAAAACTTGTCAAGGGTCACGCTTCCCCTACCAAAACCCACAATGTATCGGAAGCGAAGCGCAAGTGCGGGCAACGATTCTCATGAAGCAAGTCGGATGTGGGCTGAGTCAGGATGCGTGGAAACTTTCTACCAACACATACCGACAAGAGCTCATTCGCCCACCCGCGCTTTCCAGTCACGGAACTTTTGACAACAATAGTTACCAATTCGTCATTCGGGGTGATTTGAACCAGGAGCTGCCTGAAGATTTCTGGTGATGAAGGTGCCCGGCGCCTTCAATGGCACCGGGCACCTTCATCCTTATTGCGCTGAATCTACACCGCTACATTGGTGTAAGATAAGTTGCTACTTGACTGTCGCCCCGACGCCACCTGATGCGCCCAGGGTACAAGTCGCCGCACCCTTCCAGGGGTTCGTTGCAGCACCCGGAAGTCCCTCCTCCAAGACGCCAGTGGCGCTCAGCGCAAACGCGTAGTGGGTCGGATTGCTGGGCCACGACTGCAGGTACGGACCACCGTTGGAGGTACTGGCGGTCAACAGGTCATTAGTCGACGTGGGCAGAATGCCATTGTTGGCATTGTACGCGGCGATGGCGGTGGCGACCGTGGCGCCGTCGGCCTGACACGCCGACACCGCGCTCTTGCTGGTAACGCTACCCAGGGAGAAGACGA
>JABBOA010000080.1 GCA_019352075.1 Acidobacteriota bacterium
GAATCCCAAGATCATCAAGATCGACCAATCGTTCGTGCGGCCCACCCACGACAGGACGCGCAGCAACACGCTGCTCGAGGCGATCGTAACCCTGGGCAACAAGCTGAACATGACGGTCCTGGCCGAAGGTATCGAGACCCCCGCCCAGCTCGATCGACTCCATCACCTCGACTGCGAGTTGGGTCAGGGCTTCTTGTGGTCACCCGCCGTGCCCGTCGGCGAAGCGCAGACAATGCTGACACGCCCTCAGGACCAGTAGGGCCCCTCTTCCGCCCAGTCCGCGAGGCCCCCCGTGCGGGGCCTCGCGGACTGGGTCGTCTTCGTGATTACGGGGCTGGCGGTGGCGTGCGAGGGTTTCAGCTACAGCCGCTCGTCGCACCGCAACTCGAACAGACGTAGCACGAGCCGGCGCGCTGCATCGCGTTGCCGCACTGGAAGCACATGGGCGCGTCGCTCTGGGGCGAACGACTCACCGTGCGCGGGCCAACTGCGGGCCTCGGGTCCACGTCCACCAGCGTGGGCTGAACATTCACACCCACCGACGGCGTCGCCTGCTCGGCGACCTCGGGCAACGTGGGCTGGATACGCTCCGACGTCGACAGCACGCCCAACTCCTCGCGTTCGCTGGGGTCGAGGTAGTCGAGAGCCAGGCGACGGAAGATGTAGTCCACGAGCGATGTCGCGATTCGCAGGTCCGCGTCGTCGGTCATACCCAACGGTTCGAACTTCATGTTGACGTACTTGCGCACGTAGGTCGCCAGTGGGACACCGTGTTGCAGGCCCAGGCTGATCGAAATCGAGAAGGCGTCCATGATGCCCGCCAGGGTCGAACCCTGCTTGGACACCTTGAGGAATACCTCGCCGGGCCGACCGTCCTCGTACTCACCGACGGTGGCGTAGCCTTCGCAGTCCGCGACGCGGAAGGCGAAGGTGGTCGACACACGACGGCGAGGCAGGCGCTCACGCACCGCACCCACCACCACGTGACTACCCTCGGACTTGGCCAACTCCAGAGCGGTCTCGAGCTTGTGGATCCTGGTGTAGAGCGCGGCGGCCACCGAGTCGGTCGCGATGACCGAAGAGGAGGACTCGCCGTCCTTCTTCGCGGTTGACAGCGGCTGGCCCACCTTGCAGTTGTCGCGGTAGATGGCGACGGCTTTGACCCCGAGGCGCCACGCGTCCAAGTGGAGGTTCTCCACGTCCTCGATCGTCGCCTCCTCGGGCATGTTGACCGTCTTGGAGATCGCCCCCGAGATGAAGGGCTGAATAGCGCCCATCATCTTCACGTGACCCAGGTAGTGGATGGTGTTGTCGCCCATCGAACAGGCGAAGACGTCCAGGTGCTCGGACTTCAGTCCCGGTGCGCCCACGATCGTCTTGTTCACGTCGATGTAGGCGACGATCTCATCGACCTGCGCGCGACTGTAGCCGAGCTTGGTGAGCGCGCGCGGCACCGTCTGGTTGACGATCGACATGTTGCCACCGCCGACGAGCTTCTTGAACTTCACCAGGCCGAGGTCCGGTTCGACACCGGTGGTGTCGCAATCCATCAAGAGACCGATCGTGCCCGTAGGGGCGAGCACCGAGGCCTGCGCGTTGCGCACGCCGTGGCGAGCGCCTAGATCGACCGCCTCCTCCCACGCGCGCTGGGCCGCCTGCAAGATGTCGCTCGGCGCGAGCGACGAGTCAATCTGGTAGGACGCGTCACGGTGCTTCGCGAGTACCTTGAGCATCGGTGCGGCGTTCTCGGCGTAGCCCTCGTGGGGCCCCATACGACCCGCTGTGCGCGCACTCGTCGCGTAGGCGTGACCCGTCATGAGTGCGGTGATGGACGCCGCCCACGCGCGACCCGCGTCGGAGTCGTAGGCGAGCCCCGACGCCATCAGCAACGCACCGAGGTTGGCGTAGCCCAAGCCGAGCTGGCGGAACTTGCGCGAATTCTCGCCGATCATCTCGGTCGGGTAGTCGGCGGCCCCCACGATAATCTCCTGCGCCGTGAAGAGCACTTCGATGGCCGCCTTGAACGCGTCGATGTCGAAACGTCCGTCGTCCTGGAGGAACTTCATGAGGTTCAGGCTCGCGAGGTTGCACGCGGAATTATCGATGTGCATGTACTCCGAGCAGGGGTTCGAACCGTTGATGCGGTCGGTGTTGGGCGACGTGTGCCACGCGTTGATCGTGGTGTCGAACTGCAGACCAGGATCCGCGCACTCCCAGGCCGCACGCGCGATCTGGCGCCAGATATCGCGTGCCTTCACCGTCGAGACGCTGGACTGGCCGTCGCGGGCCATCAGGTTCCAGTCGCCATCGGTCAAAACGGCCTGCATGAAGTCGTCACTGATGCGCACCGAGTTATTGGCGTTCTGGTACTGGATGGAGTGGATGTCCTTACCGTCGAGGTCCATGTCGAAGCCCGCGTCGCGCAGCACCCGGGCCTTCTTCTCCTCCTTCGCCTTGCACCAGATGAACTCCTCGATGTCGGGGTGGTCGACGTCGAGGATGACCATCTTCGCGGCGCGACGGGTCTTGCCGCCGGACTTGATGGTGCCCGCGGATGCGTCGGCACCGCGCATGAACGACACCGGACCCGACGCCGTCCCGCCACCCTCGAGCAACTCCGCGCTGGAACGGATCTTGGAGAGGTTGACGCCAGCGCCGGACCCCCCCTTGAAGATGATCCCCTCTTCGGTGTACCAGTTCAGGATTGAGCGCATCGAGTCCTCGACGGCCAAGATGAAACACGCGCTCCCCTGCTGAGGAACTCCCTTGACCCCGATGTTGAACCACACCGGGGAGTTGAAGGCCGCCTTCTGGGTGATCAACAGGTGCTTGAGCTCAGCGACGAAGGCCTCGGACTCCTCGCGGTCGACGAAATAATCGCGCTCCTCGCCCCAGGCGGCGATGGTGTCGACGATGCGGTCCACCACCTGCTTGAGACTGGTCTCGCGCTCGCGGGTGCCGAGGGTGCCGCGGAAGTACTTCTGGGCGAGAATGTTGGTGGCGTTGAACGACCATGTGGAAGGTACTTCGACGTCCAGTTGCTCGAAGGCCACCGAACCATCGCGGAAGTTCGAGATACGCGCGTCGCGGCGTTCCCAGGTGACGGTGTCGTAGGGGTGTCGGTCGTCGGTGGTGAAGTAGCGGCGAATTCCAATTCCTAAACGCTGAGGTGCGATGGCCATTTTGTTATCTCTTTCTTAAGTTGCAACGAGGTGTCCGCCCCCTCACGACGATTGGGAGTCGGAGAAGCGAGAACGGCAGTTCCCCACCCCCAAGCCACAATATGTAGTGGGTATAACACTACGCGACGCAAGATGCTGTGTCATTACAGCACTGTAATTACAATTAGTCAACCCCTAAATCGACAAATTCTTGCCAATTACGACCGTAGCGGTGGAAGCCCAGTCAGCGTACGGTTTTCGACGACCGGTCGCCGATCCACCGTCGCCCGCCCGCCCGCCGTGCCGTGCCACCACGGTGGTCACGACGGGGGGCGCGCGCGCTGCGCGCGTCTCAGGCTCACCCGGTCAGTTTGGGCAGGGCGCGCTTGAGATTTCGGATGGCCTGTTGGGTACGTAGCTCGTTCTCGATCAGGGCGAACCGCACGTGTCCGTCGCCCCCCTCGCCAAATCCCACGCCGGGGCTGGTGGCGACCTCGGCCTCGGTGATAAGGAATTTGGCGAACTCGAGCGACGACATCTCGCGATAGGCCTCGGGTATGGGTGCCCAGATGAACATCGATCCTTTGGGCGCGGCCACCGGCCAACCGATGCGATGTAGACCGGCGATCAAGGTGTCACGTCGCACTTGATAGACCTCGCGCAAGAGATCGGGGTAATCCGACGCCTCGTTCATCGCCACGATCGCCGCGATCTGCACGGGCTGGAACGTGCCGTAGTCGAGGTAACTCTTGAGCTTGGTCAGCGCGGCCACGATCTCGGCGTTGCCGACCATGAAGCCCACCCGCCAACCCGCCATGGAGAAGGACTTCGTGAGCGTATAGAGCTCGACGCAACACTCCTTGGCGCGGGGCACCTCCAGGATCGAGGGTGGTTGATAACCGTCGAAGCCCAGATCGGCGTACGCGAAGTCGTGGCAGATGATCACCTCGCGCTCGAGGGCGAAGTTCACCAATCGCTCCATGAAGGCCAGGTCGACGCTGGCACTCGTCGGATTGTGCGGGAACGAACAGATGATCACGCGCGGTTTGACTGCGGCGCTCTCCCACGCGGCGAGGAGACCCTCGAAGAAGTCGTCCCCCGGGTCGTTGGTACTGGCCCCCGGGTCGACCATGGGGACCGTGATCACCTGGGCGCCGGCGAAGCCCGGACCGGCGAGGTGGATCGGGTAGCTCGGACTCGGCACGATGGCGCTGTCGCCGGGCCCCAGTAGGACCCACATCAAGTGGGTGAGCCCCTCCTTGGCGCCGATCGTCGTCACCACCTCGGTCTCGGGGTCCAGGTCCACGCCGAAGACCTTCTTATAGCGCGTGGCCATGGCCAGGCGCAGGTTCGGCAGGCCACGGCTCGCGCTGTAACGATGATTCTTGGGGTTGTGGGCCGCCTCGGCCAGTTTCTCCACCGCGAGGTCGGGGCTCGGCAGGTCGGGATTGCCGAAGCCGAAGTCAACGATGTCGCGTCCCTGCGCGCGTGCGCCCGCCTTCAAACCGTTGATAGTCGCGAAGACGTAGGGCGGCAGGCCGTTGATTCGACGGAACTCCATCAACGAAATTTATCGACTCGACCTCAGGTGCGCCAATTCGCGAGGGCCGCCACGTCGACGCCGGGGGCCAGCACGGCCCACTGCACGCCCGCCGCGTCGAGTTGCGACACCCACGCGGGTAGCTCCGCACGGGCGGGTCCTGCCCACGTCACCGTGCCGTGCGCGACGAGCGATGTGGTGGTGGCGAGGTCGGTGTCCCAGACGTTCAGGGCGACGCCGAGTTCGCGCGCGAGGTCGTTGGTAGGCGTTGCTCCGGCCCCGATCCACACCGGCATCTCGTCGCGCAGGACCAGCGCCGTTTGAGCGACCAACTCGCGACGGGCGTCCGCGTTGGCGTAGTTCAGACCGTAGGCCTCGAGCTCATCGCGGGACTTCGCGTCACCGGTGCCGATGGCCGCCACCACGCGGCCGGGCGCCACCGCCGCGAGCGTGCGGAACTGCGTGACGAGGTGCGCGGTGGCCACCATTCCCACCCGGGCCACCAACGGACCGACGTGCAGCGTCGGATGACGCGCCGCGATGGCCGCCAGGACCGGGAAGGGCGCGAGCGAGGGGCGCGTCGGCGACCCCATCGGCCATAGGTGGTCGTAGGCGAAGACGCCGTCGATACCGAACTCGTCACACTGCGCCGCCACCTCGAAGGCGTCGTCGACGTCGTCGCGAAACGTCGGCAGGATGACGCCGAGCTTCACGGCTGGCGGTCGAGGGCGACCTTGGCCGCCCCCAGGGCCCCCGCGTGCACGGTCAGGCTCGAGGTGATCACCACGATCGGGGGTCGCTTCGCGAAGCCGAACACCAAGTCCTCGAGGAACTCTCGGGCGCTGGGCAACAAGAGGTCCGCGGCCACCGAGAGTCCGCCACCGATGACGAAATGACCAGTGTCGAGGATCGCGACCAGGTTGGCGAGTCCCCTCGCGAGCCACCACGCGACCTCTCTCATCAGGTCGACCGCCTCGCTCAGCCCCTCGCTCGCCGCCCGCGTCACGTCTTCGCCGCTCACGGACTGCGCTCCCCCGCTTCGCGCCGTCAGCGTGGGCAATCGGCCCTCGAGCGCCCACTGCGTCGTCAGTCGCGCCAGGCCGCCGCCGGAGGCGTAACGCTCCCAGCAACCGTAACCGCCGCACCCGCACAGGGCCCCACGGGCCTCCACCGCCATGTGTCCAATCTCGCCACCGAAGCCGTTCTGACCACGCACGAGTTCACCGTTGGCGATGATGCCGCCACCGATTCCGGTGCCCAAAGTGACCATGACGAAGTTTTCGATGTCGCGTCCGGCCCCCCACGCGAATTCCGCCAGGGCCGCGCAGTTGCCATCGTTCTCCATGGCGACCGCCGTCGCTCCGAGAAGATCGCGCAGCAGCTCCGGGAAGGAGGCGCCCGACGCGGAATGAAGATTGGGCGCGAAGGCGAGGCGCCCGTCGCGACGCACCATGCCGGGCATGCCGACGCCGATGGGCAAGGTCACCGGATCGAGGCCGTGGCGCTGGGCCAGGGTCTCGATCTGTGAGGCCAGGACTCGGGCGGTCGCCACGCCCGCGGGCCCGTGCGCGTCGTGAGGAGTGGAGGACTTTATCTCGTCGAGGATCTCTCCCTCGCGCGTCACCAATACTGCGAGCGCCTTGGTGCCCCCCACGTCGAGACCGACCGCGACGTCACTCACGAGCCGCGCTCGACTCGCAGTTTGAGTTCGTGCAGGGCGTGGCGCTGGATGCGACCAGCGGCACGACCCTGGATGAACTGGGGAACGGGAACCGCCAACGCGATCTCGAGGTCGTAGGTCACCCTCGTCGCGGGCGTCGCCCCGTCCGCCGCCTCGAATCGGTAGCTCCCGTTCAGTGACGCGGTGACGTCGCCGCGGGTCTGGTGCCAGGACAGGAGTTGGGGGGCGAGCGAGTAGTCGTAGCGCAAGGCGTACTTGGTCGAACGACCGAAAGCGGCGGCGCGGAAGGCCACCTCGAGGGCCCGACCATCGGCGTCGCGCTCGAGGACGTCGATGTCCTTGAGGTCGGCCACCCACTCACGGTAGCGATCGAAATCGACGATCACCGAGAATACCTCCGACGGGGCCGCCGCGACCACTATTGACTGCGTCGCACGTTGGACCACGACACCTCCTCCCGCTCCACTTTAGACAGACCCCCTAGGGCGCCGGGTGCGTGGAGAAGTGATCGAAGCGAGCCAGTCCATTGCCCAGGCGATCGGCCAGCACGCGCCAGTCGAATTGGTCGACCGCCACGGAGCGCGCCTGGCGCGCAAATTCGCCACGCAACTCGTCGTCACCCAGTAACTCGGCCATCGCCGCCGCGACGCCGCCCACGCGCCGCGGCGACGGCACCACCAGCCCCGTGAAACCGTGACGCACCGCTTCGTGGCTGCCGCCCGAACGACCCGCCACCTGGGCGACCCCTGACGCGGCGGCCTCGAGGAAGACGATGCCGAATCCCTCCTGTTCGAGGCCCGCCCAGCGGCTACGACACGCCATGACCATCAGGTCACTGGCGCCCAGCCACGGCGAGAGCTCCTCGTCGCCTACCCGACCCAAGAACACGACCGGAGCGCCGAGTCTGGTGGCCAGGCGCTCGAGACGCGCTCGATCTCGACCCGCGCCGCCGATGGCCACCTGCAACTGCGGAAACTGATTCGCGAGTAGGACGCTGGCGCGAATGAGCGTATCCATCCCCTTGCGCGGGACCAGCCGCGAGTACGAACTCACGAGCACTGCGGACGGCGACAGTCCCAGGCGTTCGCGCACGGCGTCACGACGTGAGGGGTCGAGCGGGACGAAGCGCTCGGTATCGACACCTGGCGGGATGTGCAGCGTCGGCGGCATCCACTCCGCGGCGTTACGCCGCGCCTCGGCCTCGGGATACGTACCCGCGCAGACGGCGACCTGCGCGTGTCGCAACACGTGACGAAGGCTCGACGCCACGAGCGGCAATCGAGCCGGGATCGTCACCTCCGCACCGTGCAGAACCACGCCGTAAGGGCGAGAGAGTCGCGGGCCCAGCAACCCAAGGGGCCACGCCGGATCGAGGAGCACCAGATCCGGTTGGTGACGCGCGATCGCCGACTCGATCGCTGCCAGGTTTGCCGGCGTGGGTAGGAACAACGTCGATGACGGCACTCGCTCGACGACCACCTGAGTGGATGCGTCGAAGCTCGGCGCGTCACGATGCGACGACGCGGTGAGCACGACCGCGCGTCCCGGTTCGAGGCGCCGCCAGAGTTCGTGGAGGTAGACCTGAATGCCGCCCGTCTTCGGGAGGTAGTCGTTGGTCACCAGGAGGTGGCTGGCCATCCCACCACGCTAGCGGTGCGTGATCAGGCCTCCGAGGCGACCCGACGGAAC
This sequence comes from Acidobacteriota bacterium, assembly GCA_019352075.1. Lineage (GTDB taxonomy): Bacteria > Actinomycetota > Acidimicrobiia > Acidimicrobiales > RAAP-2 > RAAP-2. Next base: position 8,072 of record JABBOA010000080.1, read on the forward strand.
TTGAGTCGCGGAATCATGCCGTGACTACTCAGCAATCCCGCGGCGTCGGCGAGCTCCGGGCTCAGGGTGAGTTCCTCGGGTTCGTCACCCAGGACGAACGTCACGAGACAGTCCCCACAATCGGGAGTGAAGCGCCGCACGCAATCGGTGCAGCTGATGGACAATTCAATGGCTGACATGAAGCCCCTTTCGGTTGTCCCCATCCTCCCGGCCGACTGTCACATCAGATACGACGCGACCTCGTCGCGGACCTGTTCGGGTCCGAACACCACGCCTTCGGACAGCACCCGTTCGCGCGCCGCGTCGATCAGCACGTAGAAGGGAGGAAAACGCACGTCGAGGTCGCGTAACAACTCTTCAGAGACGATGAGCAGGTGGCGGGTGGCTACCCACCAGGGCTCCGTCGATGGTCGCGCCGCGACGAACAACGTGGCGACGTCGCCGAAGGCATCCGTCGGTGCTTCGAGGGCGCTGCGACATCCCAGGCAGTCGTCCTTGATCGCCACGACCAGCGTGACGCCGATGAACTCACCTTCGATCGACTCCCCCGTCGGACCCCGACCTCGATATCGTCGCGGAGCGGAGCGCTCACGCGGCGCGTCGATGGAACGCGGCACTACTCGTCCTCGGTGAGGACCTCGACACCGCGACCGTGTCCGCACCAACGACACGACACCGAGTCGACCACCCGTGAGATGACCTCAGGCTCCTCGACCGTCAGGTCCCCCCCAACCGTGTAATGGTGGAACGAGCGGACCGTCGTCGTCTCGACGACGTCGAAGCGCGTCAAATTCCCACATGCGGTGCAGCGATACTTTTCCATCCTCCCACGGTAATGGACCGAAGCGACGCGGTGTCACCGCCCTCGGTCGCGGCGAACGTCATCACTCGGAGGGTCGTCGAACCACTCCCCCCAGGACTGTGCAGCGGGCTTGGCGAGGTCTCGCCGAATACGGTCGACCAGTCGACGCAGCGCCATCGGATGACGCACCGGTCCGAGCGCCGCGATGCCCGAGGACGTCTCGAGCGTGACCAGGCCTCGTCGGCGTACGCGCTCGAGGAAGGTCTGTTCCGCGCGGGTCGTGACGACGTCGCCCAGATTCACCTGCGTGGAGTATCTCGCCAGCACCCCGCCTTCGGTCACTATTCTCTGCGTCGTCACGATGATCTTGTGCGACCGCCACCGCCACGACCGTGTCGCCAACACCAGCGCCGGCAGGATGCCCACGCACAGGAGAGCGATCGCCTCGTAGCGATGCAGGAACTGCCAATGCATCGCGAGCCACACTACGGCGCTTTCGAGGACCACCAGGAGGAGGGCGGGCGCGAGGAGTCCTCGAGGCACTGGCGTCACGCTGATCACCAACGCTTCGCCGTCTTCGAGGCGCAGACGTCGACTCACGTCACCACACTAAAGATATCGTCGCCCCGTCGCGTCGGCGTTCAGACGTTGCGCATCTGATGCGCCGCCATGTCGAAATACGCCGTCATCTCCTCGAATTGCTCATCGGTCAATTCCGAACGGACTGTCT
>JABBOA010000081.1 GCA_019352075.1 Acidobacteriota bacterium
GTGCAGAAGCTGCGGCCGTCGCGAATCCGGTCGACCTCGTAGAGGGTGGGCGCGCTCGAGTCGCCGGGTCGAAGGAAGTACGAGTGCAGGGAGTGGACCCTGCCGCGTTCGACCGTACGACCCGCCGCCATCAGCGCCTGGGCCGCGACCTGCCCGCCGAAGGTGCGCTGGCGCTCGCCGGTGGGGTGCTTGCCCCGGAAGATGTTGACCTCGATCGCCTCGAGATCCAGCAGGTCGATCAGAAAATCCAGCGCGAGGGACATAAGACCATTGTGTCAGCCCCACGCGCGTGACGGTCCAGCACGGTAAGGTTGAGGTGTGTCCATTGCCCTGAGCGACGCCATTGCGTGGTCCAAAACCCACCAAGGTCGGAAGTTGATCCGGTTCACGATGGCCTCGGTCATCACGACCATGGTCTCGCTGACGACCATTCTCGTGGTCTACGGATTCCACATCATCTCGGGTATCCTCGCCGCCACGCTCTTCGGCAACGTCGTGGCCATCGTGCCGTCGTACTACCTGACCCGCGCCTGGGCCTGGGGCAAGCGTGGCAAGAGCCACTGGCGCAAGGAGGTCCTGCCCTACTGGCTCATGTCCTTCGCGGGCATCGCCTTCTCCCTCCTGGGCGCGATGTGGGTCAAGTACATCGTGCACGCCTACGACCTCGACCACCTCGTCGATACGGTTCTCGTCGCGGGGATGAACCTCGCGAGCTTCGCCGTGTTCTGGGTCCTGAAGATCCTCCTCTTCAATCGGATCTTCCATACCAACCCACTCGAGGGCATCGACGAGCACCTGTGGGATGAGGAAGCAAGGCAGGGTGCCGCGGAACCTGCGTGAACTGCGTGAGTGGTCGCGAAGTTATGAGGGAAAGAAACTCATCCGCTTCACGACGACGTCGCTGATCTCGACGGTCATCTCCGAGAGTCTCATCCTCATCACCTACGGCTTCAAGTTGATCCCCGGCGAGATCCAGGCGACGTTGTTCTCCAACGTGATGGCCATGTTTCCGGCCTACCACCTCAACCGACGATGGGCCTGGGGCAAACGCGGCCGTTCGACGTGGCGTGGCGAGATCCTGCCCTATTTCGCGATGTCGTCACTGGGTACCAGCTTCTCCCTCGTCGGCGCGACTTACGCGCGCCACGAGGTGCACACCCACCACTTCGCACACCTCATCAACACGGCGATCGTGGGGGGCACCAATATCGCCGCGTTCGCCATCTTCTGGGTGTTGAAGATGTTGTTGTTCAATCGCATCTTCCACCCGGGCACGAGGGTGTCGCACGCCAAGCACTCCTATCGTGCCCAACGTGCGCGCGTCGCGGGTCAACGCTAGCGGTGACGCTCTGGTGAACCGCCAATCGGTCGCGTCGACCTCCGACGTGACCACTGCGACTAGTCGCGGAAGTTGGTGAACTGCAGCGGGACGTCCATGTCGGCCTCCTTGAAGAAGGCGATCGCCGTCTGCAGATCGTCGCGCTGCTTACCCGTGACGCGGACCTGATCGCCCTGGATCGATGAACTCAGATTCTTCACGCCCATGTCCTTGACCATCTTGTTGATCTTCTTACCGACCTCCTGGGAGATGCCCGCCTTGAGGACCACCTTCTGGCGAGCGGAACCGTGGCTGGCCACCTCGACCTTGCTGGGATCGAGACTCTTGAGCGAGACCGCACGCTTGACCATCTTCTCTTCGAGTAAGTCGTAGAGCGCGCGCAGACGGTCCTCGGTGGACGCCGACAGGGTGAGTTCCTTCTCGCCGATCTCGATGACCGCACCAGTGCCCTTGAAGTCGAAACGGGTCGAGGCTTCACGGTTGGCTTGGTCGACGGCGTTGCGGATCTCCTGGAGGTCGATTTCAGAGACGATGTCGAAGCTGGGCATGACGAAAGTCTAGAACTGCGCAGTGGAACCGTCGCGGTGCCACGCACTAGGCTCGTCGACGGGTCGGTGCCCGAGCGGCCAATGGGATCTGGCTGTAAACCAGACGGCTTTGCCTACGGGGGTTCAAATCCCTCCCGGCCCACCACGGTCAATTCAGCGAGGCTGAATTGACCACGTCTTCGGGGCCGTCAGCCCTTGGGGGAGTACGGTGGCTACACGTGAAGGGCGAAGGGGAGTCTCGGGTGAAGCGTAGGGCGCGGTGGGTGCGCCACCGCTACGAGTACGTGGCGCACGGACTGGAATCGGGCATCCAGTTGCTCGAACGTCGCTACACGCCGCTCGGTCGTTTCCGGCCCGGACCCTTCGAGGGCTGGGAGTTCCTCTGGCAGCCCGCGGTCGTGGGGTTCTTGGCGATGTGTCTGCTCTTCGCGGGGGGGTCCTTCCCCAATTCGCCCCTGAAGTTCGACTACGCCGGCACCTGGTTCTTCGGCGAGCCCGCCCGCGCGATCTCCACGTCGCCGACTCAGTTCACCCTCCTGCTGTCGGTCGTGCTGGGTTACGGGGGACTGGCGCTCTTGATGCGCGTGTGGCTGCGTCTGGTCGAGGTGTTGAAATTGCACGCCGGCGCGCCCCTGCGCTCCCTGTGGTGGATCTTCGCGATGTGGGCCGCCCCAATGCTCATCGCCCCACCGATGTTCTCGCGCGACGTCTTCAGTTACGCCGCGCAGGGCGAGATGACCAGCTACCATCTCAGCCCCTACCTCCTGGGGCCGTTCTCGCTCGGGTCCAGCCCCTTCGTCAACCCGGTCGACCCCCTCTGGCTCAACGCTCCGGCGCCCTACGGTCCGCTCTTCTTGTTCCTTGACGGCTCCATCGACCGGCTGGCTCAACACAACCAACTCGCGACGGTCATCGGATTGCGCGTGCTGGAGCTCTTGGCGGTGGTGGCCCTCGGCCTGGGGGTGACCGCACTCGCGCGAGCGCTGGGCCGCGACGGGGCCGAGGCCTTCGCCCTGTGTGCGCTCAATCCGATCGTGCTCATCACCCTGGTCGACGGGGCCCACAACGACGCCTTGATGACCGCGCTCCTCGTCTGGGGGGTGGTGTTGGCGCTGCGGCGCCGTCTGTTCTGGGCGGTGGTGGTCTGCGCGTGCGCCGCCGCGGTGAAGGCGCCCGCCGCCCTGGGGCTGGTGTTTATCGCGTGGACGTGGCGCGGTTCGCGCGCGCGGTTTCGCCAGCGGCTCGGGCCCATCGCCGGGTCGATGGTGGTGACCGCGGCGGTCTTCGCGCTGTGGACGTGGCTGGCGGGCTTCGGGTGGGGTTGGGTGGGGAACTTGACGTCCAACGGCGCCGTGCGCAGCTGGGATGCCCCCATGACGGCGCTCGGCCTCGCCCTCGCCGACACCGCGCACGTGCTGGGCTGGCGCACCCTGAGCGTCACGACCGTGTTGACGGTCACTCGCTCCGCGGGCTTCGTGTTCGCCCTGGGCATCACGACCTGGCTCTTGTTGGTCGATCAGCACCATCGCTGGGTGCGGGCGTTGGGACTCTCCCTGATCGTCCTGGTGGTTCTGGGGGCGGTGGTGCAGCCGTGGTACTTCGTGTGGGGGATCGCGTTGCTCTCGGCGAGTTACGTGGGACGACAGCACTTCTGGATACTGCTGATGTCGATCACGGGACCCTTCGCGGGACTTCCCGGAGGCCACGACCTGGTCACGGGCCTCGTGCACTCGAACCTGCTGCTGATCGCCACGGCGATCGTGGTGCTGGGCGGGGTGCTGGTCGTGCCCATGGGGCGCTGGACGCAGTGGAGCTGGTCCGAGGAGGCCGCGCCGGTGACCGCGTCTTGACTCATTCCCCTTCGGGGACGACGTACTGGTATTCGACCACGTCCAGCCAAAGTCCGTGCTTGCGGCCAACCTCGATCTCGGTCCCGACCAGGGTGAATCCAACCTTCTCGTGCAGGCGGATACTGCCCTCGTTCTCGCCCACGATTCGCGCGACGATGGCGTGGTAGCCCGAAACCTTCGCCGTGGCGATCAGCTCGCGCATCAGGAATTCACCCACGCCGCGTCCGCGTCCTTCGCGGTGGACGTAGACCGAGTTCTCGACCGTCGAAGCGTACGCGGGACGCGTCCGGAAGGAGGAGAGCACCGCAAAACCGAGGAGTCGCTCGCCGCGCGCCCCCGGCTCGCCCAGGTGATCGGCGTCGTTGACCGCCACGATGCACGGGTGAGAGGATTGGTGCGCGCGGATCCACTCCTCCTGCTCGGGGAGGGTTCGCGCGACGAGGTCGAAGGTGTTCGTCGTCTCGAGGACCTCGGGGTTGTAGATGGCGCGCAGGGCCGCGGCGTCGCCGATCTCGACCAGTCGGGTTCTCATCGTCTAAAAGGGTAGCCCTTGACGGTTGGAAAGGAGGGCCGGAAGCGGAGTACACTAACCAACCGTGTCATTTTGACACGACTGCCCTCTTAGCTCAGTGGTAGAGCACTTCCATGGTAAGGAAGGGGTCGTCGGTTCAATCCCGACAGAGGGCTCGCCAGGCGGCGTAGCTCAGGTGGTTAGAGCACACGGCTCATAATCGTGGTGTCGCGGGTTCGACTCCCGCCGCCGCTACCAGGCAGGACCCTCGGGTCCACCGCAGTACCGCAGTACCGCAGTGACCGCAGTACCCAAGAGGAGAGAGCGAAATGGCTAAGAACGAGAAGCGCGTGCAGGTCACCCTGGCCTGCGAGGAGTGCAAGCGTCGCAACTACATCACGATGAAGAACAAGATCAACGACCGTGAACGTATCGAGATGAAGAAGTACTGCCAGTGGGAGCGGCGTCACACGACGCACAAGGAGACCCGCTAAGGACTATCCCCGCGCGGGATGGTAGGCTGTTCCTTCCCTACGGCCGACCGCTGGATTCTCGGTGGTCGCTCGCAGAGGGCAGTGGCTCAATTGGTAGAGCACCGGTCTCCAAAACCGGGGGTTGGGGGTTCGAGTCCCTCCTGCCCTGCTCGAAGATTTCTTCGACGTAGTACCGATGCAGTGACGAAAGATACGAGATGAACCGCGAACAGAAGCGCATGATGCAGCGAACGGGTCAGGTGGGCGCCGACGGCGCCGCCTCTCGCCGCGCCGCCGCGGCCGACGGCGCCGCGCGCCGTCGTTCCCAGCGTGCCACGCCGCGCGAGTTCTTCACCCAGGTCCGCGAGGAGTTGCGCCAGGTCGCGTGGCCCACACGCGCCGAGACCATCAACTACACGACCATCGTGGGTTTCGTCCTGATCTTCATGACCGCGTTGATCTTCGGCCTCGGGTACGGCTTCTCGAAGTTCGTCACGTTCCTCTTCCAGAAGTAAGGCGAGATCATGAACGACACGCAGACCCCCCTCGAGCACGACGAGCGCGACGAGAACGAGCGCGACGAGAACGAGATCCTGGACGTCACGATCATCGACGAGGGCGTCGACGAGGACGAGGAACCCATCGCCGAGAGCGCCTTCGACCGACCGGGTCGTTGGTACATCGTGCACACCTTCGCCGGCCACGAGAAGAAGGTCATCGGCGCGCTCAACAACATCATCAAGAGTCGCGAACTGACCGACCAGATCTACGAGATCTATTTGCCCGAAGAGGACGTGACCGAGTTCAAGTCGGGCAAGAAGGTCACGGTCGCCAAGCGGATGTTCCCCAGTTACCTGCTCATCCGCTGCGAGCCGGACCCCGAGATCTTCTACGTCATCGGCTCGACCCCGGGCGTGACCGGCTTCGTCGGCGCGGAGAAGACTCGCCCCACCGCGCTTACGCGTCGCGAGGTCGACAACATCATCCGCCCCCAGGTCGAAGGCGTCGAAGTGCCGGCGGCCAAGCGTCGCATGCCCACCCACGAGTTCGAGGTCAACGACACCGTCCAGATCAAGAGCGGTCCCTTCGCCACGTTCTCGGGCCACGTCGCGGAGATCAACGAGGACCAACTCAAGGTCAAGGTGTTGGTGGACATTTTCGGTCGCGAGACGCCGGTCGAACTCGATTTCACGCAGATTACGAAGCTCTAGGTCTTAAGGAGACACCATGGCCAAGAAAGTTGTTGCCGTCGTCAAGATTCAACTCCAGGCGGGAGGGGCGACCCCCGCGCCGCCGGTGGGTACCGCGCTCGGGCCCCACGGCATCCAGACCATGGAGTTCTGCAAGCAGTACAACGCCGCCACCGAGGCGATGAAGGGCACCGTCATCCCGGTCGACATCTCGATCTACGACGACCGTTCCTTCACCTTCGTACTGAAGACCCCGCCCACGCCGGTGCTGCTGCGTCAGGCGGCGGGCATCGACAAGGGCGCCCACCTCGCTGGTCGTGAGACGGTCGCGTCGGTCACGATGGCCCAGATCGAAGAGATCGCCACCACCAAGATCAAGGACCTCAACACCGACGACCTCGAGCAGGCCAAGTTACAGATTGCCGGCACCGCACGCTCCATGGGCATCGCGGTCGCGGGTTAGGAGAGAACAATGAAGCACGGTAAGAACTACAAGAACGCCTTGGCGCAGGTCAATCGCGAGGAATTGATCACGGTCAACGAGGCGCTCGACAAGGTGAAGAACCTCGCCAGCGCCAAGTTCGACGAGACGGTCGAACTCGCCGTGCGCCTCGGCGTGGACCCCCGCAAGGCCGAGCAGATCGTCCGCGGCACCATCTCGCTGCCCGCCGGCACGGGTAAGACCAACCGGATCGCGGTCTTCGCCTCGGGCGAGAACGCCCAAGCGGCCCGCGACGCGGGCGCCGACTTCGTGGGCGCGGAGGACCTGGTCGCGAAGGTGGCCGGCGGATTCCTCGACTTCGATATCGCCATCGCCACGCCGGACCTGATGGGCCAGGTCGGTGGACTGGGCCGCGTGCTCGGCCCGCGCGGGCTCATGCCTAACCCCAAGACCGGCACCGTCACCATGGACGTGGCCAAGGCCGTGGGTGAGTTCAAGGGCGGACGGGTCGAGTACCGTACCGACAAGATCGGCAACGTCCAGTTGCGCGTCGGTAAGGTCAGTTTCTCGCGCGAGGACCTGTCGCGCAACGTGCACGCGGTGATCGACGAGCTGGTGCGCGTCAAGCCCGCGAGTGCCAAGGGCCGCTACCTCGTCTCGATCACCGTGTCCTCCACGATGGGCGTGGGCGTCAAGATCGACCCCACGCGCACGCGCGAAATCGACGAGGTCTTGACCCCGGCCTAGGCGGTCGCGGTCGTTTTGACGCGGCGCGATCCGCGTCACTACGATGTATCGACGCACGTACGTGCCACAGTTTGAAGAACGCCGAAGACATCCGGTGTGGGAAACCACGTAAGTGGCCTCGCTCGAGGCTCGCCTGACGAGGAATTCGAGTTCACCGCAGGGTGACTCGTTTACTGCGATGTCCGAGGCCCGTACCGGGCGGCATCCGGTGAAGGAGTTCACATGAACAAGATTCGCCCCGCGAAGATCGCCACCGTCGACGAAGTCAAGGCCAAGGTCGACTCGACCAGCACCGCGCTCGTCACCGAGTACCGGGGGCTGACGGTCGCCGAGATCTCCAACGTGCGACGCCAGTTGCGTACCCTGGGCGCCGACTACAAGGTCTTCAAGAACACCCTGGTGCGCCGCGCCGTCGCCGGCACCAGCGCCGAACCGATCGCCCAGTTCCTCGAGGGCCCCACGGCCATCGCGTTCGTCGACGGTGACGTCTCGGCGGTCGCCAAAGCGCTGCGTGACCTGGCCAAGGCGTCGCCCAAGCTCATCTTGAAGGGCGGCGTCCTCGATGGCAAGGCGCTCGGCCCCAAGGACATCAGCGCCCTGGCCGACCTGCCCAGCCGCGAGGTGCTGCTCGCCCAGTTCGCCGGCGCTCTCGCCTCGCCCCTTCGCACCATGGCCAGCTTGTTGAAGGCCGTGCCGCAAAACTTCGCCTACGGCCTCTCGGCCCTGCTCGACTCCCAGGGTGGCCCCGTGACCACCGTGGTGGTTGACGCGGACGAGTCGGCCGCCGAGACTCCGGCCGGGGTCGAGGAAGCTGCTGATGCAGCGAGCGACGACGCCGCGACACCCGTCGCCGACGCCGAGGCCGACACCGACGCCCCCGCGGCCGAGGTCGACGCCGAGGCGCCGGAGGATGCCGCGAGCGAACCGGCCGAATAACCCACCATCGCAGTAACGAAACGAAATAGTGAAAGGAATCACCATGGCTGGAACCCTGACCAAGGAGCAGATCCTCGACGGCATTGCTGAGCTGTCGGTGATCGAACTGAGCGAGCTCCTCAAGGAATTCGAAGAGAAGTTCGGCGTGACCGCGGCGGCCCCGGTGGCCGTGGCCGCTCCCGTCGCGGCGGGCGGCGGTGCCGACGAGGCGGCGGCGGAGGAGAAGAGTGACTTCGACGTCATTCTGACGAGCGGTGGCGACAAGAAGATTGCCGTCATCAAGGAAGTCCGTGCTCTGACCAACCTCGGCCTCAAGGAGGCCAAGGACCTCGTGGACGGCGCCCCCAAGCCCGTCCTCGAGAAGGTCTCCAAGGCTGACGCCGACAAGGCCAAGGCCGCCCTCGAGGCCGCCGGCGCCACCGTCGAGCTCAAGTAGTTCGCGCTGATCCACGGGGCCCCGACCGGTTCGCCGGTCGGGGCTTCGTGCTCGGCCGCGGCGGTACTTGACCGCGGCGGCGCATTTGCCTAGGGTGAGCACAGCCTCGCTGGCCACGCCCGCGTCGTGCGGGCACCATTTGCGCCTTCGCGCCCTAGAGTAGTAGTGTCGAAAGACCGTGTCCCTGCACTCTATTTTGTCAACCCTTGACGAGGATTTCACCGCAGTGGCACGTAATCAATGCAGTAGCCACCCACTTACACGGAGGATAGACCGTTGACGTCTCGGTCCACTAGCCCCGAACGCTTTAATTTCTCGGCCTTGGGTGAAGCTCACCCCCTGCCCAATCTGCTGGAGATCCAGCGCGACAGTTTCGACTTGTTCATGAAACAAGGTCTGCGCGAGGCTTTCGAGGCGCTCTCACCGATCTCGGACTTCACCGGCCGCCTGTCCCTCGAACTCGAGTTCGATCCCGACGACCCGGACCTGAAGAGTCCGCCGAAGTTCACCGTGGAGGAGTGCCGTCAGCGTGCGACCACGTTCTCCCAGCCCATTTTCGTGCGCGCGCGTTTCTTGAACTCCGAAACGGGCGAGATCAAGGAACAGACCGTCTTCATGGGCGACTTTCCGATCATGACCGAGCAGGGCACCTTCATCATCAACGGCACCGAGCGGGTCGTGGTGAGCCAGTTGGTGCGTTCACCCGGCGTCTTGTTCCAGCCGGGCAAGGATGAGAAGGTCGCCTTCGAGGGTACGATCCACCCGAGTCGCGGCGAGTGGCTCCAGGTCGACCTCGAGGAGAAGAAGAACAAGGCCGCCAACGCCGGGGCGCGCATCGCGCGCAAGCGCCGCATCTCCATCTTCACCCTGTTGCGCGCCCTGGACACCTCCATGGACGAGGCGTTCTTCGAGAGGTTCGTCGCGCACTTCGAGTTCCTCGAGGACCAGTTCCACGCGGACTGGAAGAAGGCGCACCTCGAGATCGCCAAGCACATGGACAAGTACAACCTCGAGGA
>JABBOA010000082.1:0-8996 GCA_019352075.1 Acidobacteriota bacterium
GACAATTCTCGCATCGGGCGTCAGGTCAGTGGTGGATTCTGACCCACGCACCTAGAGAACCCCGCACTCGAAAAGGATCGCCACCCCCAGGACCACGTAGAGCCACGGTACGACGTGTTCGCCGCTGCGCTGGCCCCAGCGCAGCACCCGCGGGTGGGTCGCCAGCCTCCACGACAGGGCGACGAAGAGCAGCTGCCACAGCGAGAAGATCGCCACCAGGGCTAGTTGGCGCCACCCACCGTTGGCGCGCAGCAGGGGTATCCACACGGCCAGGTTGTCGGCGCCGAGCCCCACGGTCACCACGAACGTGGTCGCGGCACCGCGTCGCACCGAGGGTGACGCGGCGCTAGCGCGCTGTCGCCATTGGTGCCACGCCAGTCCCCACGGGGCCAGGGCGAGGATCGCTACCGCGCGCAGGGGAACCACGTTGAGCGACGTCCCGACGACGACGGCGACGGCGACCAGGACGGCGACGCCCACGCTCTGGGATACGGTGACCGATGGGAATCGCTCGCGCGGCGTCACGACGAGTTGACTCGCGAAGGCGAACAGGTTGTCGACCATCGTCCCCAGATACGCGAGCGACCCCGCGAGGAGCAGGACGTACGTCGAGTGCACGGTCTCGACGCTACCGCCCGATGGGGTGAGCCGGCGGCGTCAGGGAGTGCCACCTGTCGCATCGCCACCCCACGACGACGAAGCAATGGACCCCGGCCAGCTCAGGAGCCCGACAATGTCGCCGAGGTACCGGCGAACCCTCGAGCACCGACTCGCAGAACTGCGCGGACCCCTGCGCCGACGGTGTCGTCACACCCGTGGTTCGCGCCAGTACGAGACGGCCACCTCGAGCACCCGAGGGCACGCACGGGTGCTCAACCGACCTCCACGCACCATCGACGTCTTCGCCGCCATTCTCGTCACGACTCACATTGTGGTGGCGCTCGAAGGATTGGACGCGGCCTCACCGGCTTCACCAGGAAGGTCTACCCGGTGCGCGTTCGCGCCGTCGAGGTCTCGTTGACGCAACAATGGGCGAGCAACGTCGTCAGCTTCGCGACGAGTGCCCCTGGTGGACCTTGGTGAGTGCGCCCTCGCAGATGTCCTCGACATCGCGGCGGGGTGTGAACCATTTGCCGTACTCCATCACTTACACACTTTACCGGGGTAGTCCCAAGTATTGGCTGGTCCGAGCACTGGTCCGAGCACCGGTCCGAGCACTGGTCCGGTGAGCAATGTTCTTCGCACTTGTGCGACGACGACGCCGCCAGCACTCTCGCCCGACGCGCCCGCCAGGGTTCAGTGGGGCCCCGGTGAGGTGCGGGGCCTGACGTCGGACTGAGCCGTACTCAGCAGTTGGCGGTGACGCGCGAAAGCCACGACCGACACCTGTCGGGCCGAACAACTCCGTGAGGGCTACGCCATAAGTGGACTCACTCGAGGGCACTCGGTGGCAACGGTAATGTGGTCGAGATGATCCGTCACGTTGTTGCACCCACCGGCGCTGAACTCGATGCGGCCGCTCGAGTGATCGCCGAGCACTTGGAGCCGACGCCCACCATCACCCTGCGCTTGCGGGGTCGTGCGGTGCTGACCAAGCTCGAGAGTCTCCAAATCACGGGTTCCTTCAAGATTCGCGGCGCCCTCGCGGCGATCGACGCGGCGCACCGCGACGATCCCCGCGGGGCCGTCATCACGTCGTCGGCCGGCAACCACGGACTCGGTATCGCGCACGCGTCAAGCATCCTCAAGGTGCCCGCCACCGTCGTGGTACCGGCGAACGCCTCGGCCGCGAAGGTGAAGAAGTTGCGTGACTACGACGTGGAACTCATTCAGTTCGGGTCGTCCTACGACGACGCCCAGGCGCACGCTCTCGAGTTGGCCGCGGCCCGATCGATTCGCTACATCTCGCCCTTCAACGACACGAACGTCATCGCTGGTCAGGCCACGGTCTTCACCGAGATGCTGACCCAGGCGCCCGAGATCGAGCACATCGTGGTGCCGGTGGGTGGCGGCGGATTGATGGCGGGCGTCTTGTTGGCCCGCGAAGCGCTGGGCCGTGGGGATGTGCGAGTGACCGGCGTCCAACCTGAGGCCAGTGCGGCGATGTATCACGTCTTGCGCGGCACGGCAATGAACGACGTGCGCCACCGCCCGACGATCGCCGACGGTCTCGCGGGTGGCGGTGACGAGGGCGCCCTCACCAACGAGCTCATCGCCGCGCACGACGTCCCCCTGGTGCTGGTCGACGAGCACCTGATCCGTCAGGGGGTGCGCGAGGCGGCGGAGACCAATGGCCTCGTCCTCGAGGGTTCGGGGGCGACGCCCTACGCCGCCATCGTTCGTCAACTGGTGGATGACCCCGAGTCGCGCATCGGATTCATCGCGAGCGGCCGCAACATCGCCCACGGCCTGCTGATCGAGCTCCTCGCCGAGCCCTTGGACTAAGGTCGCGCGCCGCCACCGGCTGGTCACCCGGGGCGAGACCGGTAGGGTGGCGCGATGAGTCGTCGTCCGTGGGTGCCCGCCGCAGTGTTGAGCGTCGCCGCGTGCGTGGCGACGGCGGGTCTCGTCCCCGTGGGCTCGGCAGGCGCGGCGACGCTCGACCGACTGGCGCTGAACGGTCGAGCACCGCGCACCGTGGAGATGAACGTGACCGTGGCGACGGGCGGCTTGAGCGCGTCCGGGGTGATCTGGCTCAATGCGGCGACGGATTCGTTCAGCGCGAAGTTGGAAGTCCCCCTGGTCTCCACCTCCACGGAGTTCGATCTGCGTGCGGTGGGTCACGTCATCTACCTCACGTCACCTAACCTGTCCACCGCCTCGGGGCCCGTCTGGTACACCCTTCGCGCGTCGTGGCCGCGCCTCGGCGCCTACGGACATTTCCTAGCCAAGCCCGACGCGGCCATTCTGACGCTGCTGGCCAACGCGCGTGTTTCGCATCAGGGCCACTTCACGACGTACGAGGCCACGCGCTCGCACGTCTCGCTGGGCACCGTCGGCGCCGCGCATCGCGCGTCACCGGCGGGCAAGTTGGACGTACGCCTCACCACCGGTGCCCAGGGGGAGTTCACCAGCCTGCGCGCGTCGCTCACGTCCGGCGCGGCGACCACCACGGTGTCGATGAACGTCGTCTCCTACAACCATCCGGTGACCATCGTGGCGCCCCCGCGCTCGAGGGCCACCACGAGCGCTGCGCCGTTGTTGCGCCAGTTGTTCACCAGTGGGGTCCTCGGCTCTTTCGTGTTGCCCGGTCGGTGGCTCCAGGCGTTGAGCCGCGCAAAACTATCCTGAGGGAGTGATCGTTCACCCGGTACCTCGCTGGCCAGCGTCGCTGGCCCTGCTGACCTGCGTCGCGCTCTACGTCGTCTTGCCGAATCGACTGGTGATCGGTCCGCGATGGTTGATACCCGTGCTCATCGTCCTGCTCTTGATGCCGCTCGCGACGCGACGCCACCGCCACCCGGACGAATCGCCGCGCGTGCGCCACTTGACCCTGACGCTCATCACGCTGGTGACGTTGGCCAACGTCACGTCGATGGTGTTCCTCGTCCAACGTCTGCTCGACACGTCGGTGTCTCAGGGGCGTGCGTTGATCTATTCCGCGGTGTCGGTGTGGCTCACCAACATCATCATCTACGGGGTGTGGTTCTGGGAGATCGACCGGGGCGGGCCCACGCGCCGCGCGGCGGGATCGACGTTGGTCCTCGACCTGCAGTTCCCGCAGATGGAGAACCCCGCCTTGGCGCCCAAGGGCTGGGAGCCGCGGTTCACCGACTATCTCTACACGTCCTTCGCCAACGGCACCAGTTTCGCACCCGCCGACGCGATGCCGCTGTCGCGACGTATGAAGATCCTCTTCGTCAGTGAGTCCATGGTCTCGTTCGTCACCATCGCGGTGGTCGCGGCGCGCGCGGTCAACATCTTGAAGTAACCCGCGGGCGGCCGATTCTCGCGGGCACCGGTGACCATTCGCGCGCCTCAGGGGCCCATCAACCGCGAGAGCCACGTCGAGGCCCGGCTCTCGCCGTCGTGTCGTTGTTCGTAGCGATCGGCGTAGGTGGCCAGGCCGATGCCGGCGTTGATGCCCAACCAGCGCAGTGGTTCGGGCTCCCATCGGCGCGAGGGGCCGTGCACGAAGGGGAGTGCGCTGTAGGGGGTCGGTGTCGTCGGCGAGACGATCAGGTCGGCCAGAGCGTTCGCGCACACGTAACTGAGGGTGACGCCGTCGCCGGTGTAGCCGCCCGCCGCGGCCAGTCCGGTGTCGTGGTCGACGGTGACCGACGGCAGCCGATTGCGCGGCATGCCCAGTGGGCCGCCCCACTGGTGGGTGATCGGAGAATCGAGGGTGGGGAAGAGTTCGTGCAGCGTCGCGGCCAGGCGGGTGAATACGCCCTCATCGGCGTCGTAGCGGGGTTCGACGGTGGAGCCGAAGTGGTAGGGCGACCCCCGACCCCCGAAGGCCAATCGGTTGTCCGCGGTTCGTTGACCGTAGATCAGGAGGTGTCGTTCGTCACTGAAGGTGGGGAACCGCTCGAAGCCGTACTCGCGCCACCAGGCGTCACTCAGGGGGGCGGTGGCGACCATGAGCGAATAGAGGGGGACCAGGTCGCGGCGTTGGTGTCCCATGGTCGGGGTGAAGCCTTCGGTGGCGCGAATGACGTACTGCGCGCGGACCGTCGCGTGATGGGTGAGCACCTGGACGCGCCGCGACGAGGTACCCGCGAGGATCTTGGTCACCCGGGTGTCCTCGAAGATCGTCGCACCCCGACGTTCGACGGCGTCGGCCAGGCCCCGCACGAGACGCGCCGGATGGATCCTGGCGCAGTGGGGTGAGTACGCGGCGCCGCGCGCACCCTCGACCATGGCCACCCCCCGGAGCTCCTCGGGTTCGAGCCAGCGCAGGTCCTCCTCGTCAACGCCCAGTTCGCGGGCCTGCGCGAGGTCTCGTCGGCCTCGCTCGACTTGGGCGCGGGTGCGCGCGAAGGTCACGGTACCCCCGCGCACGTAGTCGCACTCGATGCCGTCGACGTGCGTCGCCTCGCCCAGTGACCCGACGGCGTCTTGGAGGAGACGGCGCTGGTGGGTGAACGCGTCGCGGCCGAAGCGCGAGACGATGGTCGACGCCGGGGCGGGGAAGAGCGCCGACACCCAGCCACCGTTGCGCCCCGACGCCCCGAAACCGCACACCCGCGCCTCGAGCACGACGACGCGCAACTGGGGGTCGCGTCGCAGCAATTCGCGCGCCGTCCACAGTCCCGTGTAACCGCCGCCGACGATGGCCACGTCGACGTCGAGGTCGTCGTGCAGCGACGGACGCGGTGACACCTCGCCGATCTGTGACCACCACAACGAGGGTGGTGCCGTCATTACAGTTGGCGCTGGACGGCTTCCGTGAACACTTCGCGCAACGTGCCGACCATGAAGTCGATATCCTCTCGCGTGGAGATCAGCGGAGGCGCCAACTGTACGACCGGGTCGCCTCGATCGTCGGATCGGCAGATCAGGCCGCGACGAAACATCTCGGGCGAGACGAACCCGCGCAACAGCCGCTCGGCCTCCTCGCCCTGCCAGGTCTCCTTGGTCTCCTGGTCCTTGACCAGTTCGACGCCCCAGAAGTAACCGGTGCCCCGGACGTCACCCACGATGGGGATGTCCTTGAGGTCGTTGAGGCTCTGGCGGAAGTAGTCCTCGTTGTCGAGCACGTTGTCCAAGATGTGTTCGCGTTCGATGATCCCGATGCTGGTCAGGGCCATGGTGGCGGACAACGGGTGGCCCGCCCACGTGAAGCCGTGCTGGAAGGCGACCTCACCGTCCTGGAAGGGCTCGGCCAGTCGATCCGACACGATCATGGCGCCCAACGGGGCGTAGCCCGCCGTGATCCCCTTGGCGCAGGTGATGATGTCGGGCACGTAATCGTACTTCTGGCCACCGAACCAGGTGCCCAAGCGTCCGAAGGCGCAGATCACCTCGTCTGAGACGAGCACGACGCCGTAGCGATCGCAGATCGCGCGGACCTCGCGCCAGTAGCCCGGGGGAGGGGTGAAGCAACCGCCGGCGTTCTGCACGGGCTCAAGGAAGACGGCGGCCACGGTCTCGGGGCCCTCGCGCAGGAGGGCCTCTTCGATCTGTTGGGCCGACCACAGGCCAAAGGCCTCGAAATCATCGGCGTGCTGTTCGGCGCGGTAGAAGTTCACGGCGGGTACCTTCACGGCTCCCGGGACCAGGGGTTCGAAGGGCTGGCGGTAATTCTCGAGCGAGGTGATAGTGAGGGCGCCCATGGTGGTCCCGTGATAGGCGATGTCGCGACTGATCACCTTGTAGCGGTCGGTGTCGCCACGCATCTTGTGGTACTGACGCGCGAGCTTCCACGCGCTCTCGTTGGCCTCGGCGCCTCCCGTGGTGAAGAAGACGCGGTTGAGGTCGCCGGGAGCGAGGCTCGCCAGCTTCTCGGCCAGTTCGATCGCCTTAGGGTGCGCGTAGGTCCAGATCGGGAAGAACGTCAACGTGTTGATCGACTCCGCGGCGGCCACGGCGAACTCGGGACGCCCGTGACCGAGGGCGTTGGTGAACAGACCCGAGATCCCGTCGAAGTACTCCTTGCCGTTCGCGTCGTAGACGCGCGTCCCCTGACCGCGAACGATGATGGGTACTTCGTTCTGATCGGAGTAGGACCCCATGCGCGACATCTGCAACCAGAGGTTGCGTCGAGCGCGTTCGGAGTAACTATGACTGACCTGGTGCTCACCACTGACGGCGATACCGTCGGTGTACATCTCGTTAATACTCATTTCGTTCCCCAAGCGTAAGTCTGCTTTGAAAGTTTCAAATACAGAAAGGTTTCAACTTCGGTCACCCCGGGAATACTCCGGATGGAGTCATTCAAGAGGTGCACCAATGCGTTGTCGTCGATGGCAATGACCTCGGCGATGATGTCGAAGCTCCCCGCGGTCATGACCACGTAGTTCGCTTCGTCGATGGCCGCCACTCGATCGGCGACCAGACGGACGTCACCGTGAACGCGGATCCCGATCAGTGCTTCGCGGCCGTAGCCGAGTTGCAACGGATCGGTGATCGCGACGATCTGCATGACGCCCGCGTCGCGGAGACGTTGGACGCGCCGACGCACGCCCGCCTCCGATAGTCCCACCTCGTCAGCAATCGCCCCATAGGGTCGGCGTCCGTCACGTTGCAAGAGACCGATGATCTGTCGATCGATGGTGTCGAGCGTGCCCGGCATGGCGACCAGTTCCGTGGTGGAACGCTCGCTGACCTTAGGGTTTGGCTTCTGAGGTTTGGCTGCTGGCATTGGTTTCTCCCGCTCGGCTGTCAGCGACAACCAGGCTGCGGATAGAGCAATTATAGCGACTCGTGACGCCTATTTCCGTGCTGAATCGTCAATTCCGCGATAGAAACGCGTGTGAGCGCTTGCTGAGGTACGAAAACTCTGGCAGAGTGGCTGATTGCGGCACAAATTCGCCGCGCGAGAAAGTTGAGGTCTGTATGCGCCGTTTGTCGAACTTCATAGGTGGCGAAATGGTCGCTCCCCAGAGTGGTAAATACGTCGAATTGATCAACCCGGGCACCGGAGAACCCTTCGCCGAGATGCCCGTGTCCAACGCGGCCGACGTCGACGCGGCGATCGCGTCCGCGGCCGCGGCGTTCACCTCCTGGCGGCGCACCACGCCGTCGCAGCGGAGCCTCGCGTTACTGAGGATCGCCGACATCCTCGAAGCCAACGCGCAGCGCCTCGTCGACACCGAGACGGAGAACTGCGGCAAGATCATCCCGGTCACCCTGAGTGAGGAGATCCCGCCGATGCTCGACCAGATTCGATTCTTCGCGGGCGCCGCGAGAGTCCTGGAGGGACGTGGGGCGACTGAGTACATGGAGGGAATGACCAGTTACATCCGTCGCGAGCCCATCGGGGTGTGCGCCGCGGTGACGCCCTGGAACTATCCGATGTTGATGGCGGTGTGGAAGTGGGGGCCGGCGTTGGCCGCGGGCAACACCATGGTCATCAAGCCGGGCGATTCGACACCGGCGTCCACGTTGCTGATGGCCGAACTGATGGCCGAGGTGTTGCCCGCGGGTGTCTTCAACGTGGTCTGCGGGGACCGCGACACTGGCCGGGCGCTGGTGGTGCACCCCACCCCCGCGATGATTTCGGTGACCGGCTCGGTGCGCGCGGGTATGGAGGTGGCCTCGTCGGCGTCAGCGTCGCTCAAGCGCGTTCACCTGGAACTCGGGGGTAAGGCGCCCGTGGTCGTTTTCGACGACGTCGACATCGCCGCCGCCGCGGCGGGAATCGCCGTCGGCGGTTTCTTCAACGCGGGACAGGACTGCACCGCGGCGACGCGCGTCCTCGTCGCCCCCAAGGCCTACGGCGATTTCGTTGACGCGCTCGCCGACGAGGCGCGTCGCACGGTGATCGGCCTGCGCGACAACGAAGACGCCCTCTTCGGTCCGGTCAACAACGTCAACCAACTCGAGCGAGTGACGGGCATGTTGAATCGCAAGCCCAGCCACGCGAGTTTCGCCGCGGGTGGCGAGAAGGTGGGGGAGAAGGGGTACTTCGTGGCGCCCACCGTCGTGGCGGACCTCCACCAGGACGACGAGCTGATTCAGACCGAGATCTTCGGTCCCGTCATCACCGTGCAGAAGTTCAGTGACGATGACGAGGCCCTGGCGTGGGCCAATGGCGTCGAGTACGGACTGGCGTCATCGGTCTGGACGAGCAACCACGGTCGCGCGATGCGCTTCACGCGGGACCTCGACTTCGGTTGCGTCTGGGTCAACACGCACATCCCCATCGTCGCCGAGATGCCCCACGGCGGCTTCAAGCGTTCGGGGTACGGCAAGGACCTCTCGGTGTACGGGTTCGAGGACTACACCCGGGTCAAGCACGTCATGCACAACATCGAGATGTGATCACCCCGAGAACCGCGCGGCCCTCGCGCGCCGGCGCGAGGCCGCGCGGTTCTCGGAGTTCGACGTGA
>JABBOA010000082.1:9006-9486 GCA_019352075.1 Acidobacteriota bacterium
CGGGTTCGAGGATTACACGCGGGTCAAGCACGTGATGCACAACATCGAAATGTGAGTCCCGGGAAGAATGACTCCCCGGCATCGGGGGCGATCGCGACGTCGCGACCCCGGCACCGCCGGTAGTAGCGTGACGTCGTCTCACTTCAAGAAAGGATGATCAACGATGATCATCGGTGTACCCAAGGAAATCAAGACCGACGAGAACCGCGTGGCCCTCACGCCCGCGGGCGTGCGTGAGTTCACCTCCGCCGGCCATCAGGTCCTCATCGAGGCCGGCGCGGGAGTGGGGTCGTCCATCTCCGACGATGCCTACGTGGCCAACGGCGCGAGCGTCGTGGCCACCGCGGACGACGTCTGGGCGCACGCGGACCTCGTGCTGAAGGTCAAGGAACCGATCGCGGCCGAGTATCACCGCCTCTCCGCGCACACCGACCAGGTGCTCTTCACCTATCTGCACCTGGCGGCCTCACGCGAATGCAC
>JABBOA010000083.1 GCA_019352075.1 Acidobacteriota bacterium
GGGAACAGTTTCCCATGTCTAGCACGACTATTAGTGTATTACCGAAAGGTCTTTAGTAGCGACGCTCGCGGCCACCGGCGACGACGCGCACGTTGCGGGCCTCGCGGCCCTTGGGGCCACGCGCCTCCTCGAAGGTGATCTTCTGACCCTGGCTCAGGGACTTGAAACCGTCACCCTGGATGCTCGAGAAGTGGATGAACAGGTCATCACCCTTGTCGTCACTGGCAAAACCGAAACCCTTGGAGTCGTTGAAGAAACTCACCACGGCTTCACGGTGGCCCGACTTCGACGACCCCGCGCCACGCTCGGGACGTGGCGTGCGCTCGTTACGGTCCGCGGAGTTGCGCTCGGGACGCAAGGTCCGCTCGTTACGGTCCGCGAAGGACCGCTCACCGCGCTCGCTGAATGGGCGCTCGGGACGTGGCGTGCGCTCGTTGCGGTCCGCGGAGTTGCGTGCGGGCCGCGCGGGACGCTCGGAGAAGTTGCGCTCAACCGCGGGGCGATCGCGACGCTCGAAGGATCGCGGACCGCGCTCTGAGCGTGGCGAGGTGGTGCGCTCGCGCGGTGCGGGGCGCTCACTGCGACCCTTGCCCCCACGGTCGTCGATGCGCTCGGCCGCGGCGGCGTCGTCGACGGCGCCCAGACGGATCGCCGGTGCGTCCTCACGGGCCTCGATCGACATCGGCACGCCGAGTGCGCGCTGGAGTCGCTTGACCTGTCCGATGACGTCCTCTCCGACGAGGGAGATGACGGCACCGGTGGCGCCGGCGCGTCCGGTGCGACCGGAGCGGTGCAGGTAATCGGTGGCCTGGGCGGGCGGGTCGTAGTGCACCACGACCGGCAGAAGGTCGATGTGGATACCGCGTGCGGCGACGTCGGTGGCGACGAGCACCTGGATCTGTCCGCTCTTCACGTTGCGCAGGGCGCGCTCGCGCTGGGCTTGGGTGCGGTCGCCGTGTAGCGGCACCGCGGAGATGCCGCGCTCCTCGAGTTGACGCGCCAATCGGTCGGCCCCGTGCTTGGTGCGGGTGAAGATGATCGCGCGCTCGTACTCTTCGATGATGTCGGCGGCGAACTGGGGACGCTGGTCGCGCGGGACGCGCCAGAAGTAGTGGTCCACGTCGCTGGGGGCCTCGTCGCCCACCACGTCGTGGATCGCGGCGTCGTGGGTGAACTCCTTGACGAGGGACTTGACGTCAGGGCCCATGGTGGCCGAGAAGAGCATCACGTGACGGTCGCGCGGCGTCGCGCCCATGATGCGGCGCACGGCGGGCAGGAACCCCATGTCGGCCATGCGGTCGGCCTCGTCGACGATCACCGTGGTGATCTCGGAGAGGTCGAAGGCGCCCTGTTCGAGCATGTCCTCGAGTCGGCCGGGGCAGGCCACGACGACGTCCACGCCGAAGTTGAGCGCCTTGCGCGCCACGTTGTACGAGGTGCCACCGTAGACGCAGATGACGCGCCGGCCGCGGTCGTCGGTCAGGTTGGCCAGTTCCTTTTGCACCTGAGCGGCGAGTTCACGGGTGGGCACCAGGACCAGACCGAGGGGCTTGCGCGGACGTGCCTTGCCCAGTCGGGCCATCAAGGGAAGGCCGAAGGCGAGCGTCTTGCCCGAACCCGTGACGGCCTTTCCCACGACGTCGCGACCGGCGAGGGCATCGGGTAGCGCAGCCTCTTGAATCGGGAAGGCTTCGGTGATTCCGCGCGCCGCGAGGCGCTCGACGAGGTTCGACGGCACGCCGAGGTCGGCAAAGGACATGGACATATGACTCCTACAAGTTGAGATGAGCCCAACTCGATATGTCACAGTCGAATCGGCTCCACCGCGAAGTGCGGCATAGACAGCGAAGTCAACGCTAGCAGGTTGCCCGGCCTCACGCCACAGGGGAGCTCCCTGAGGGGGCCTCCCTACACAGAAACTGGTCATCTCGCACTGGTCATCTCGGTTGCGGCGCGGCCTCGCCGCGTCGCCGGTGGGGTCCGATTCCTCGTCGGTCCTGTCCCGGGGCGAAGGCGTGCGCCCAGAGACGACGAACGAGCTCGCGCGCGACGCGTCACCCGATGTCAGCAACCCGATGCCAACCACCTGGTGCTCGTCACTCGATGCGCCGGGCCGGTCTCACGGCCGACGCGGTGTCGACAGTGAGTGCGGGCGGAGGGACTCGAACCCACACTCCGAAGAACTGGTACCTAAAACCAGCGCGTCTGCCAATTCCGCCACGCCCGCCGACTCCATGAGTTTAGACCCCCCGGTGATTCCGCGCCCAGGGGAGGCACGGTAGATTAGTTCCATGATCAACTCCTCCATGTCGGACACCTTCGGGGCGAACGACCTCAACCAGCGCCTTCTGCGCGAGCGCATCGTCTTTCTGGGTTCCCAGGTCGACCAGAACGCTGCGAATCGCATCTGCGCCGAGCTCCTTCTCCTCGAGGCCGAGGACCCGGGCAAGGACATCAGCCTCTACATCAACTCCCCCGGGGGGTCGGTGACCGATGGGCTGGCGATCTACGACACCATGCAGTACGTCAACTGCGACATCCGCACCATCTGCGTGGGTATGGCGGCGTCGATGGGCCAGTTCCTGTTGTGCGCCGGGACCAAGGGCAAGCGGTTCTCGTTGCCCCACAGCCGTATCTTGATGCACCAGCCGTCCATGGGCGGGATGCAGGGCCAGGCCTCCGACATCGCCATCCAGGCCGAGCAGATCGTCTACATGAAGACCATGCTCGCCGAGCGGATCGCCTTTCACACGGGTCAGTCCCTGGAGCGCATCGAAGCCGACTCCGACCGCGATCGATGGTTCACGGCCGAGGAGGCTTTGGGGTACGGCTTCATTGACGCCGTCATTGATCGGTCCGCGCTGCGTCAAGGGGTGTAATGGACAACGCCACCTCGTCGGAGGCGGTTCACGAAGGACTCGCGCACGCGCCCGTTCGCGTGATGAGTGCACGCGTGAAGCTGGGGACGCGACTGGTCAATCTGTACAGTCGCCGCGAACTCTGGCGCAACCTGGTGATCTCGGACATCCGCATCAAGTACAAGGGTTCGGCGCTGGGACTGCTCTGGTCCATGCTCAACCCGGCCTTCACCCTGGGCATCTACTACCTGGTCTTTTCCGTCGTGTTGAAGAACGGCTACCCCAACTACGTCATCTTCCTGTTCTCCGGGTTGATCGTGTGGAACATGTTCCAGAACTCCGTCTTCTCGGCGACGGGGGTGATCGTGGACCGGGCGGGATTGGTCAAGAAGGTGTCGTTCCCGCGCGAGATCCTGCCGCTGGCCAACGTGGGTTCGGCGATGATCTACTTCTTCATCCAGTTGGTCGTCCTGGTCATCTTCCTGTTCGTCTTTCATCACGCTCCCGAGTGGAACATGTTGGCCATTCTGCCCATCACCTTCCTCAGCCTGTGCCTCTTCGCGGCGGCGGTCTCGATGGTGATGTCGGCGTTCACCGTCTACATGCGCGACATGAAGCACCTGATGGAAGTATTGCTGCAACTGTGGTTCTGGCTCTCACCGGTCGTGTACTCCTACTCGAACTCCCTGGCCACGCAGTTGGCCACGTATCACCTCAAGTTCCTCTACTTCATGAATCCGATGGCCTTGGTCGTCCTGACCTTCCAGCGTGCGTTCTACGTCAACACCGAGGTGCACCAAACGACGGGAACCCACCCCCTGATCCACATGCTGCCGGTCTGGGCGCCGTCGTCGTTCCTGCTCCTCAACTTGGCGATGCTGGCGGTCATGGCGACCTTGTTCCTGATCGCGCTCGTCATCTTCGGGCGCCTTGAGGGCAACTTCGAATCGGAGCTCTAAGTGAAGACGACCGTTGTCGAGGTGGCGGGCGTCTCGAAGTCCTTCAAGATCCACTACGAGCGCCACCAGTCCCTGAAGGAGAGACTGCTGCACCCCCGCACGGGGCACTCCGAGGACTTCTCGGCACTCAAGGACATCTCCTTCACGATGGAAGAGGGTGAAACGGTCGGGATCATCGGCCATAACGGTTCGGGCAAGTCCACGTTGCTCAAGTGCATCTGCGGCGTGCTGCAACCCACCTCGGGTGAGATCCGATTGCGCGGCTCACTGGCGGCCCTCCTCGAACTCGGAGCAGGCTTCCAGTTGGAGCTCTCGGGACGTGACAACGTCTACCTCTACGGCACGATGTTGGGATTCTCCAAGAAGCGGGTCGACCAGATCTTCGACGACATCGTGGCGTTCTCGGAGATCGAGCACTTCATCGACACGCCGGTCAAGTTCTACTCCAGTGGCATGTACGTCCGTCTGGCCTTCGCGGTGGCGGTCAACGTCAATCCCGACATCCTGGTCGTCGACGAGGTGCTCGCCGTGGGCGACGAACGGTTCCAGGCCAAGTGCATCGACCGTATTCGCTTCTTCCAGGAGGAGGGTCGCGCCATTCTCCTGGTGACCCACTCGGCCGACCAGATCCGTGCCCTGGCGAGTCGCGCCATCGTGCTGGAGTCGGGTCTCATGATCGCCAACGGCAACGTGGCAGATTCGTTACGGATCTTTCGCGAGCACCTGTTGGGCGACACTCCCTCGAACGAGATCAACGAGCACCAGAGCGGTGACGTGCACATCGACTCGCTCACCACGCCGACGGGTTCCTTCGACGTGCAGAGCGGGGCGAGCATGCACTTCGACGTCCACGTGACCTCAGCCACGGCATACAGCGGGAATTTTGTGATGGAGATCTTCACCCGCGGCGGCGTGCTGGTGAGCCGCTCGGACCCACAGAGCTCACCGATCAACCTGCGGCCCGGCCACAATACGATTGGCATCGACCTGCCCAACATCCCTCTGCTCGACGGGGTCTTCGACATCAACGTAGGTGTCGTCGATCCCCGAGGTTCCAACGTCAAGGCGTGGGGCGAGAAGGTGGCGACGATGCAGGTGACCTACGGCGGCCGCGAGGGCGGACTCGTCGAACTCGACGCCTCCATTCGCCAACTGTAGCGACGTCGGGGGCGATCGACCCCTCGATCGACCGACCGGTCGTCGACTTCTGCCACACGACGTCGCCGGGTGGAATGACGTGACCGACGGCGTCGATCCGTGGGTGAGTGTCGACCTCTCCGCAGTGCCCTTGGAGGACCCTCAAGTGGTGCGTCAGATCATCGCCGGGCTCGCCCACCACGCGATCGCACCGAAGCGGCTGGCGATCGAGGTGACCGGGACCGCCATGGCGCACGAGGTCGGCGACGTGAAGGACGACATGGGTCGCATCGAGCGAAGTGGTTTCAACTGGGCGCTCGAGAATTTCGGCACCGCCATCTCCGCCATCACGTACCAGCGTCGCGTTGCCTGCGACGAGATCAAGGTGGACCGGTCGTTCGTCGCCGGACTGGCCCACGATGGGCGTTCCGTCACCTCGACGCTCCCTCGACGCGATGGCCACCTCGTTGGGCGCGCACGATCACCGACGGCGTCGAGACCGTGGCCCAACGCGACGCGCTCCTCGATCGGGGGATCGAGTGGACCCGAGGGTTCTCGTTCAGCCCGTCGATCCCACAGTCGCGCGTCGATCGACTCTCGTCGTCGCCGGATCCTCGGCTCGAGTGAGGTCGCGCGACCTCGCATCACGGGTCGGTCGACCTAGATCGAATAGGTACTGGCCGGTTCGGCGAGTTCCACGTGGGTCGCGAAGTCCCCGCCGACCAACCGTCGGGCGCGCGACGCCTCCACGGCGGGCGAGAACAGGAAACCCTGGGCCAGGTTGCAGCCGAGGTCGACGAGCCGGCGGAACTGATCGGGGGTCTCGATCCCCTCGGCCAGCATGGTGATGTCGAGGTTTCGGCCCAGCGTCACGATCGCCTCGAGCAGCGTCGCGTCGCGGGTACTGCTCGAGGCCAACTGGACGAAGGACTGGTCGACCTTGATGATGCGCGGATTGATCTTGGCGAGGTACGACAGCGAGGAGAATCCGGTGCCGAAGTCGTCGAGGGAGATACCTACACCGAGGCGTTCGAGTCGGTCGAGGGTGTTGAGGGTTTCGCCGAAGTTGGAGACGGCCACCCCTTCGGTGATCTCCAGGACCAACTGGGAACCCTCGAGCCCGTGGCGCGCCAGGGCTGACTCGATGAGCGGTACCAGGAGCGGCGAGTAGAACTGGCGCGCGGAGAGGTTGACGCAGATGAAGGGCGACGTGGCCGGCGCCACGTCCCGGGCCCAGGTGCTGGCGGCCGCGACGGCGGAGTCGATGGCGAGAGCGCCGATGTCAAAGATGATGTCACTTCGTTCGGCCAGCGGGATGAACTCGTTCGGGGCCACCCAGCCGCGCTCGGGGTGCTGCCAGCGGATCAGTCCCTCGAAGCCCACCACCGTGGTGTCCGGGAGCCGGACGATGGGCTGGTAGTGCAGTTGCAGCTCGCCGTGCGCGAGCGAGTTGCGCAGTTCTTGGATCATCGTGAAGCGATTGTTGGCCTCCTCGCGCATCGAGGGTTCGTAGAGCACGAAACTGCCCCGATGGCGGCGCTTGGCTTCGTAGAGCGCCACGTCGACGTTCTGCAAGAGGTCGACGTCGTCGGCGCTGTCACCGTCCCACACGACGATACCGACGGTGGCGCGCTGTTCGATGGTGATGGTGGGGAAGTGAAATGGCGCCGTGAGCGCCGCCAGTAAGCGCCGTGCGACGCCCTCGACGTCACTGAGGGTTCTCAGACCCTCGGCGAGGTAGAGGAACTCGTCGCCACCGAATCGGCACAGGGTGTCCGAGGGGCGCGTCACCGCTTCGAAGCGACGCGCCACCCCGATCAGCAACTGGTCGCCGACCAGGTGGCCCTGCGTGTCGTTGACCCCCTTGAAGTCGTCGAGGTCCAAGAGGAAGAGCGCGTTGAGGCCACCGCGGCGCTTGACGTTGGCCCGGGCCTTGGTGAGTTGGGTCTCCAGGAGCGTGCGGTTCGCCAGTCCGGTGATGGCGTCGTAGAGGGCCTGGTGCGACAACTGCGCGGTCAGTTTGCGCTCCTCGGTGACGTCGCGCTCGGAGAACACGAAGTACTGCAGCCGCCCGTCGGCGTCGCGGGCGGGGGAGCGCGACACCTCCACGTCGATGACTTGTCCGTCTTTGCGCAAGTATCGCTTGACGTAGCGCACGCGTTCGGCGTACCCGCTCACGACGCGCTGGTGGGTCGCCTCACTCACCCCGACGTCATCGGGGTGAGTGAAGGGTGTCGAGTCGCGTCCGATCAGTTCATCGCGCGAGAAGCCGATCATCTCGCAGAAGGCGTCGTTGGCGGCCAGGATGCGATCGTCGGCGTCGGCGAAGGTCATCGGCGCCATGTTCTCCTCGAAGGCCAGGCGGAAGCGCTCCTCCAACGCCGCGAGACGCGTGTAGTTATCGTTGCGTTCGGTGACGTCGCGACCGTTGATGATCACGCCGTGGATCGACGGGTCGTCGAGCAGGTTCGTGCAGACCACCTCGAGGGTCCGGACGTCCCCCGTGGGCGCCATGGTGCGCAGGTCCTGACGCGCCGAGGTGCCCGCTTTCGCGAGGACCTCGGCGAAGAAACTCAGGTTCCTCTCGAGGTCATCGGGGTGCAGGTAGAGGCGCGCCTGCGTGCCGACGACGTCGTCGATGCGGACCCCGAAGACCTTCTCGGCCACCGGATTGCCGTAGACCACGTGGCCCTGCGCATCGATGATGATGATGACGTCCTCGGTGCTCTGACCAATGGCCTCGAGCATGGAGAAGTACTCGGCGTCGGCGATGATCCGCAGCGCCGCGCCGCTCAGCGCCCCGGCTTCGGGAACGTCGCGGCTCCCGAAGTGAGACGAGACGGCCTCATCGTCTTGTTGGGACACGTCGCCACCACCCTTCAGCGGACACAGTAACGGCGCGCGTCGGGAAATTCGTGGAGTTGACGAAGAACGGTGACGGCTTTGTGGCGCCGTTGAGATTGGACGTGGGACCCGGGCGCGTCGCGTCGCCTAGGCGTCAGCGGGATCGGTGCGGATCTCCTCGGCCAGTCGCGGGTAGGCGCGCAACGCGCCCCAACGCCCCAGTTTCCCGGCGTCGAAGGGGTGGGTGGCGCCGGCGAGCAAGCGTTGGTCGCCACGCGAATTACCGTACGCGTAGATCACCGGTTCCTCGTCGTCGCCGCGCGCGGTGATCCATTCGTCCAGGCGACGCATCTTCTCGGTGCCACGGCAGTTCTGACCGAGGTAACTACCGGTCAGTTTGCCGCGGTCGTCCACGGCCAGACGTGTGCCGAGGCCACCGGTGATCTTGAACTCCTCGACGAGGATGTCGACGTAGATCTGGGGGGACGCCGAGACGATCACCACGTCGTGACCCTGGGCGAGGTGCCAACGCAGACGGGCGATGACCGGCGCGCGCCCCTCCTCGCGCAGGTGACGCAGGATGAACTCACGTGAGGCCCGCGTGACCTGGTTGAGGTCGCGACCCGCCAACACCGCTTGGAAGAGTCGCTCCTTGGCCGAATCGGCCCAGTGACCGGAGCGGATCGCGCCGATCGCCAGGGGGACGAGGAGGGGTGTCGCGGCGCGCGCCACGGTCGCGTCGCCGCCGACGTGACGCAACCATGGAAAGACGCTGCCCCCCTCGGTCAGGGTGCCGTCGAGGTCGAAGGCGGCGACGGTGCGAGGAGCCATCCCTCCAGTCTCACAGGAATCGACGATGTCCCTGCGTAATAACCTACAAATCGAATAGACATTTCTAAGAATTTGCGGCGGTCGAGTAGACTTCGGGTGTCCAGTCGAGGGACTGGCGTCATTCATACAAGGAGCAGATATGACGATTCGTCTTGGCGACGTGGCCCCGGATTTCACCGCGGAGACCACCGAAGGAACCATCCATTTCCACGAGTGGTTGGGTGACAGTTGGGGGGTCTTGTTCTCGCACCCCAAGGACTTCACCCCCGTGTGCACGACCGAGCTCGGTGGCTTCGCCAAGCGTAAGGCGGACTTCGACGCGCGCAATACCAAGATCATCGGCCTGTCGGTCGACGACGTGGCCTCGCACAACCAGTGGAAGTCCGACATCGGCGAGACGCAGGGCGCGGAGCTCAACTTCCCGTTGATCGGTGACGAGAACCACAAGGTCGCGGACCTCTACGACATGATCCACCCCAACGCCAGCGACACCCTGACGGTGCGTAGCGTCTTCATCATCGGTCCGGACAAGAAGGTGAAGCTCACCCTGACCTATCCGGCCTCAACGGGTCGCAACATCGACGAAGTCCTTCGCGTCCTCGATTCGCTGCAGTTGAGTGCGGGGTACGCGATCGCGACGCCCGTCAACTGGACCAACGGTGACGACGTGATCATCGCGAACTCGGTGAGTGACGACGAGGCCGCGACGAAGTTCCCCAAGGGCTTCACCAAGATCAAGCCCTACCTGCGCACCACCCCTCAGCC
>JABBOA010000084.1 GCA_019352075.1 Acidobacteriota bacterium
TCGCCCTCGACACGGCCGCGGCGGGGGTCACCGTGAACGCGGTGGCGCCGGGGTGGATCGCCACGGGTTCACAGACCCCCCACGAGTTCGCCCAGGGCGAGGGCACACCGATGGGCCGCAGCGCCCGGCCCGAGGAGGTGGCTGGCGCGATCTGCTGGCTGGCGTCGCCGGGGGCGTCCTACGTCACCGGTCAGTGCCTCGTGGTGGACGGGGGCAACTCGATCGCCGAGGAACGAACCTGAAAGGCATGGGGACGAATCTCGTCCCCGCCCTTCGCCACCGGTCCTGAGTGCGTGATTGTGTCCGCTCATCTCGACGACTCTGCGCGAGACGGGCGCGACGCGATGATTGATCGGCCGCCGAGGCGGATCAGCGCACCACCACCCCGCACGCGACGACGTCTCGTCGCCGGACCCGAGGAGGACACGCGATCGCGCTCATCGCGACGGGACCCGCGAGTGGTGCCGAGTCGCCGTCGCGCGACCCTACGACCGGGCCGTGAACGTCACCACGATCGCTCGAGAGTTCGTCGCGCGATAGGGCCCCTCACCGTTCTTGTGGGCGTGCACGACGCAGCGAGTCGCCCGAGTGGCGGAGAGGTGGGCTCCGCGAAGGACGCAACCCGCGCCGCGCACGTGGAAGCGTGAAGCGCCCCGACCCGAACCACCCGTAGTGTGCAGCGTGACGGACCCGTGGATCAGGGCGTGGCGTGGCGCTCTCACCCCCAACCGGCGCTGCGCAGCGAGCGTGAAGTGAAAGCTCACCGGTGCTGACGTGACCGGTCCGTAGTCCCCGCTCGCCGCCTCGGTGGCCGTCACCACGCACGTGTCCGGTCCCGCCGCCCTCAACTGGTCGCCGCGTGCCGAACACCCGACGCCGCTGACGCTATAGACCGGGTCGCTGATCCCCGAACCGCCGCTGGTCGTCAATATGACAACGCTATCGGCGCGAGGGTTGACGTCAGCGGGGTAAGGGTTGACGAGCAGGACGTTTTGATTCAGCAGCGAGAAATGGACGCTCACCGGTGCTGACACCGCCGCTGAGTAGTCGGCGCTCGAGGGGTTGACGGCGGTCACCACGCAGGTGTCCGCCCACGACGCGCTCAACTGGTCGCCGAGCACCGAACACCCGACGCCGCTGACGCCATAGACCGGGTCGATGACTCCCGAACCCCCGCTAGTGCTCAAGGTGAGTGTGCTGCCCACATTGGCGCTGGTGGCGCTCGTGATGAGGAGCGTGCTCTGCGACAGCAGCGAAGGAAGTGGAGAGGAAGAGGAGACCGTCGTCGGCGCCCACACCGAGGTGAAGGCGTGAGTGGTGCGCGCACCCGAGGAGTAGATCCCCCCGGCGACGCAGAAGGTCGCGCTCACGCACGAGACCGAATCGACGTAGGCCCCGTGGCCCTGGTCGAGTGGGGCGGCCAGTTCGTGGTCGGTCCAACTCGTCCCGTCCCAGGTGCTGGCGAAGGCCTGGAAGTGACTGCTGGCGTTGGTGTAATCTCCCCCGGCCACGCAGAAGCTTGCGCTCACGCACGAGACGGAATTGACGGCGGCCTGGTTGCCCTGGTTGAGCGTGGCGGCGAGCTGTTGGTCGGTCCAGCTCGTCCCGTCCCAGGTGCTCGCGAAGGCCTGGAGGTGACTGGTGGTGTCGGTGTAGTACCCCCCGGCGACGCAGAAGGTCGCGTTCACGCACGAGACCGAATTCACGGCGGCCTGGTTGCCGAGGTTGAGCGCGGCGGCCAGTTCGTGATCGGTCCAACTCGTCCCGTCCCAGGTGCTGACGAGGGCCTGGAGGTGACTGGTGGCGTCGGTATAGAACCCCCCGGCGACGCAGAAGGTCGCGTTCACGCACGAGACCGAATTCACGGCGGCCTGGTTGCCGAGGTTGAGCGCGGCGGCGACCTGCTGATCGGTCCAGGTGGGCGACCCGGTGTTGGCGAGTCCCGTGGCGGCGGCCGGAGTACCCACGAGACCCACCAGCGATCCCGCAGAGAGGACTGCGCCGAGGAGTAACGTCGCGCCGCGGCGCAGAAGCAGATTAACGCTCATCAGTTCTCGCTTCACTTGCAAATTCTGGTGCGAAGATTGCTCCTAAGCGACCTCAGCGGTCGACTCGAGAGTAACGGTGTAGCCCAAGTCTCGCAGTTGGTTGAGCGCACGAGCCTTGGTCTTGTCGGGACTTCGTCGCGTGTAGAAGTCGTCACCGGGATCGTTGTAGATAGTGCCGGTTTGTAGCATGTTCCAGATCGCCACGAGTATGGCGTGTTCGAGGGCGACGACCGCCTTGATGGGACCACGACGCGCGGCGAGGCGGCGGTACTTGGCCGAGTAGTAGGTGTTCTTCGACCTCGCCGCCGCCATGGCCGCAATCCCAAGGGCTCCCTTGAGATAGGGGTTGCCCGGACGGGTGTGGGTGGACTTCACGCGACCCGCCGATTCGTTGGACCCCGGACAGGTTCCCGCCCACGAGGCCAGGTGGCCCGCGGTCGGGAACCGGCTCATGTCGGCCCCGGTCTCGGCGATGATGACGTCAGCCACCTTGGTGGAGATCCCCGGGATCGTGCTTATCAGATCACGGGCGCCCTGAAAAGGGATCATCTCCTCCTCGATGTGCGTGGTGAGTTCTTCGATGGCTCGAGTGTGCCCGTCGATCAGGTTCAGGTGGACCCGAACTAAGAAGGCGTGGTGAGCGTTGAAACGTCCCGTTAACGCCTCGGTGAGTTCGGGGATCTTGGCGCGCAGGCGCCGCTGGGCCATCTCGGCCAGCACGCCCGGACTACGTTCACCCGCGACCAGCGCGTCGAGCATGGCGCGGCCCGACACCCCGGTGATGTCGGTCGCGACCGACGAGAGTTTGATCCCCGCGTCCTCCAAGAACTTCTCGAGGCGTTGGATCTCGCGAGCGCGTTCGCGCACGATGGCCGTGCGTGCTCGAGTGAGGTCGCGTAGTTGGCGAATTGGTTCGGGCGGCACGAACGATCCCCGCACCAGACCGTGGGCGCCGAGTTGGGCCAGCCACGCGGCGTCCGAGACGTCGGTCTTTCGACCGGGCAGATTCTTGACGTGTCGCGGGTTCACGAGCATGATCTCGAACGGACCGTCTTCAAGGACGTAGTAGAAAGGCCGCCAGTAATCAGACGTCGCCTCCATCACGACCAGGGTCACTTTCTGCTCGACGAGGTGCTCGCGCAGGGCCAGGATCTGACTCGTCATCGCCCCCCACGTGGTGACCGTGGAACTCGCTCTGGCCCGAGTGGGCTCTTGAACTCTCACGCAGACCTTGGCGTCTCGCTTTGAGATGTCGAGGCCCGCGCAACGGTAGTGGACTATATCCATGTTGTCTCCTTCGTTGGCGCACTGCGGTGGGTGTCCAACCCGGGGAGGGCAAGGCAAATCAAAAGTCTGGTGCTCGTGCTCACGGCAACATTCCACAGTTCTTGTGGGAACCCTCCTCCACCATGCTCAGATACAGGCTCAGCGGCACTATAGAGAGATCGGCGTCGAACCGGATCGGACACCTCGAATTATTGCCGTCTCAACTGCGCAGCGCTAGTCCAGGCGAACCCGATCGTTCGCACACAATCTTCTGTCCGCACGGCGAGTCCGCGACGGGCTCCAAGTTGCTCAGAAGTGTAATTCAACGCTCACTCGTCACGTCGGATAGTCGCCGACTCGCGTGCATCGGGCGCAAATCCGTGATGGTGAGGGCATCCCCACACTCCTCGAATCCCCACTGCGAGGCCCGCTCGCCGCAGCGGCCGCTCGTGACCCGATGTCCGATGGGCGCTCGCAGTGTCTCGGTATCGAGGCCGATGGCTTCGAACGTCGCCACTCACTCGGGACCCGACTCGTCGAAGGAGGTCGTCAGAGTGACGGCGGCGTCCCCCTCGTCGGCCCAGAAGCAACGGTGCCCCCCGCAAGGGGGAACCTCGCCAACGCTGATACGACGCAGTCCGTCGAAGTGGCTCTCGTCGAGTTCACCACCCACCGCGTGCGGGACGAGCTTGGCGACCGCCCCCACGAAATACCTACCAACGTGGTGATGGTGGCCTCGTCGATTCGCTCGACCGGACCGGACCAGTGGGCTGATCTGCGCCGCTGTCGTGGTCATTGGCTCGACAACTCGATATTGGAACGGTGTCGGGACCGACGATGTCGTAGGGCCGCGGCGATCAGGCCACCCGCGAGGGTGAGCACTGCGCCGCCCGCGAGCGCGAGGCCGATGTCGAAGGCCTTGGGCCAATACCGCAGGGTGACGACGTGGTGCCCCGGGGGTATATTCGCGGCGAGCATCACGTGATCGAAGGGCACTAGTTGCAGCGGCCGCCCGTCGATCTGCGCCCGCCAGCCCGGCACATCAGAGATGCGCAACTCGAGTTTCGACGCCCGTGGGGCGTTGACGGCGATGCGCCAGGTGCTGGGGGTGGGCTGACTCGAGGGCTGCACCACCGACGGGCCGTTCGCGCGCAGTGGGACGAGGGTCGCCCGTCCAGAACCCGGCACGGCGTAGAGACCCTCACCGAGCAGGACCGCGACCCGCCGCGTCCCCGGCGGTCCCGGCACGCCCGGCGGTTCGAGCACGTAGGCGACGCCGTAGTGGCGGGCGAGGACCAGTGAATTGATCTCAGGGCAGAAGAGGCCGAAGGGGGGGAGCAACGCGGTCGAGGTGCCCGTCGCCTCAGCGTAGGAAGCGTGATACGAACGTGGGATGATCGGATCGTAGGCCGCGAACTCGTTGACGCCGTAGGCGAGGTTGACGTCGGGCACCAGGCCCGTCGTGGGGAAGGAGTTGGGCGCACACGTCCCAAAGCCCACCAGTGAGGAACCCACGATGCGCTGCAACGTGGCCAGCTCGTGGCCGGCGGGCAGAAAACTCGAGCTCGACGACACGAATCCCGCGCCGGCGCTCAACAAGAACGCCGTCTCGACGAGGAGCAGGACCCAGAGCTCGAGGAGACTCCTTCGCTCAGTGACGTTGCTCCGTGTCGCCTTGTGCGACCGGGCGTGAGCGGCTCGCCGACCCTCACGACGCGATCGCGCGACGAGCACGAGGCCGCAGACCGCGAGCCCGAGAGTCGGCCAGAGGAAGCTGCCCCGGCGAGCGGCGAGCTCCGGGGCGGGCAAGTGGCTGACGTTGACCACGACCAGGGCCCCGAGCACGAGGAGGCAACCCGCGATGAGGGCGACCCCCACGCGATACCACGATTCCACGAGTCGTTCCCCTCGTCGCGTCACTAGGGCCTGAGCCCCGAAACCGGCGAGCACGGCGAGACAGAGTTCGAGCGCCGGCGTGACGAGCGCCACGCGAAAGACCCCGAGCAGAGGAACGTGACGAAGGACGGACAGGAGCGGACTGGCGAACAAGAGGACCAGCAGGCCCGTCGCGGCGACCGCGAAGGCCACGACCTCGCGACGTTGGCGCCACAGTGCGAGCGCCGTCACGGCCAGCACGAGGCCGATCGACCCCACGTACAGCATCGACACGTAGAGGTTGTTGGGCCCAATGACCGTCGCAAGCGACGTCGGCACTCCGTTGTAGCTGGCGAAGAGCAGGTGGAAGAGGTCGTAGAGGGGCAGACCTGAGATGGGCGGTCCGACGTTGCGCGAGGACGCCAGGCCCAGTTGAATGCCCGGCAGGTAGATCGGGGCGACCAACGCCGCAGCGGCCAGAAGCCCGAGACCATGGTCGAGGAGCGCGGACCACGCGGCCCGACGGCTCCCCGCGCGCCAGAGCTGGGTGGCCATGACCAGCGCGAAGACCGCCACCACGCCGACCAGGACCGTCGCGATCTGGGGCTCGCCCTCGAGGAATCCGAAGGCCAACGTGAGCGCGAGGAGGCCCACGGAGGCGACGCGGTGCCGGCCGCGCAGCACGAGCACCGAACCGGCGAGGATCCACCCCGACCAGGCCATGGAGCCCGCGGGGTAGTCCCCGAGCCAGATGGTGAACCCGCCGCTGAGCTCGAAGACGGTGGCGCAGACGAGTGCCGGCACGACGTCGAGGCGCAGGAGCCGTGCGAACAGGTAGACGCCACTCCCGGCGACGATCAACCGAGCCACCACGGTCGCGCTATGGGCCAACGAGAGCGGGAACAGGTAGCCGATCGCCACCGTGGGCCCGAAGGGCGCCGACTGGAAGTCGAAGGCGAGCGGCAGCCCGAGCAGGCTGTGGGGATTCCACAGCGGCAGGTGCCCCGCGTGCACCTGCAGCCAGGCGAGCGCCTGCCAGGGGATGAACTCCTCGATCTCGTCGGAGTTGACGATGTTGTGCACGACCACGTGGGGGTTGTTGGTGAGACCGAACTGGCTCAAGATGTCGTAGGGTCCGAGGGATCGACCGTGAGCCAGGGCCGGCGCGAGGAACGCCCCGGCGACGAGCACGAGCCAACCAATAGCGGCGACGTCGCGCAGCGTCCGGCGTGACGTCATCACGTGCGCGGCGAATGCTCTCACTCTCGACAGGTGGTTCACGACCACGTGCGACGCGAGCGAGGGTCGTTCGCGCGCCGGCCAGCGCGCGCAGTTCGCCCGACGAACTCAATGACAGTGAGAAGGCGTCCGGCGGGAACGAGCGGCGCGGCGTCGGCGCCGCTGGGCCAACTGTCGTCGTGACGGGCGCCACGGGTCGTCGCCAGCGCCGGACGAGCGACGTGTGACATCGTGGAGTCCGACACGTTCACTCTTGACGCTGGACTACGTCCGACGCGCGACGCAGTGATCCCCTCACGCCCGCAAGGGGAACTCCCCCACCCCCGCGCGACGCCGAGAAATGGGGCGGTCATGAGTCACAGGACGCGGACGGCGCAATCGTCTGGTCAACGAAGAATCCCCCACCCAGCATCCGATTTCCCATCAATTGTGACTGCGACCGATTAGCGCTGGGCTCACTCTATCCAAAGACCACTGATCTCAGGTGATCGAGCTCGCGTCGGCTCATCAGTCCCGTCCGCTAATCACTTCTCTAGGTGCCCGACGCGTCGTCACGTCGGCTCTCGACACTGCGCGGTGCCCCTCGCGCGCGTCACTTCACCCAGTACCTCACCCGACAGGAGCGGCCGTTCGCCAAGGTGATGGTGAAGACGTGCCAGCCCGTGGCCGCACCGGGGAGGACTCGCACGCGCACCACCAACGCAGTACCGTGGTCGTGGATGACGACGGCGCTGGTGTGCGCGTCGTTGCTTCTAATGGTGGGCTTGAGGTAGAAGCCGGTGCCGGTGATGGTGACGAGTGACGTCGGGCCCACCTGGACACTGCCCTCGACCCGAGTGGCGCTCAGTCGCGTCTTCGCAAGGTACCTCACCCGACAGGAGCGGCCGTTCGCCAAGGTGATGGTGAAGTCGTGCCAGCCCGTGGCCGCACCGGGGAGGACTCGCACGCGCACGATCAACGCAGTGCCGTGGTCGTGGATGACGACGGCGCTGGTGTGCGCGTCGTTGCTTCTCATGGTGGGCTTGTCGTAGAAGCCCGATCCGGTGATGGTGACGAGTGAGGTCCGACCCACCCCGACGTCGCCAGTGACCCGGGTGGCGAAGAGTCGCGCGGCGAAGGTGACGGTGGCGATAACAGAGCTCGCGGCGTAGGTGGGGTCACCGGCCTTGGTGACCGAGAGCGTGCAGGTGCCCGCACTCGTCGCCGTGAGCGTGTCGCCGTTGAGCGTGCACGAGGCCGAGCCCGCACTCGAGAGCGCAAAACTCACCACGCCGGTGCCCGAGCCGCCGCTCGTGGTGAGCGTGAGCGGCGTGTCCACGACACCCCGGGTGCTGGTGAGTGTGAGCGGTGCCTGAGTGAGGGCCGCCGACGTGAAGCTCACGGTCGTGGATGCAGAGATCGCGGCAAGGTAGGTAGCGTCACCGGCCTTGGTGACCAGGAGTGTGCAGGTGCCCGCACTGGTCGCGGTGAGCATGTCAC
Source organism: Acidobacteriota bacterium (assembly GCA_019352075.1). GTDB lineage: Bacteria > Actinomycetota > Acidimicrobiia > Acidimicrobiales > RAAP-2 > RAAP-2. Next base: position 7,908 of record JABBOA010000084.1, read on the forward strand.
CGTGAAGGGTGCACGAGGCCGTTCCCGCACTCGAGACCAGGTAGCTCAGCGCCCCGGTGCCCGAGCCGCCAGTTGTCATGAGCGTGAGCGGCGTGTCCACGACACCCCGGGTGCTGGTGAGCGTGAGTGGTGCCTGGGCGAGCAGACCCGAGCTGGGCCAGCCCACCGTGATGCTCTGTTGGACCGGGGTCGCGGCGGCGTAGTTGGCGTCACCGGCCTGGGTGGCGTCGAGCGTGCAGGTGCCCGACGCCACGAAGGAGACCACGCCACTGGCGTTGATCGAGCAGACGCCGCTCGACGTCGAGTCCACCTTGATGGTGACGATGAGACCCGAGGTCGAGGTGGCCGTGGGGGTGTAGCTGGGACCACCGACGGTGGCGGACGGGGCGGTCGAGGTGAAGGAGATGGTCTGAAGGTTCATCTGCACCGCCCCGATGGTGCACGGACCGTTGCTCGCCAAGCCCCGCTGATCAATGCGGGGACACACCTGAACTGAGTTGATGGTGGTGTTCAGGGGAATCGCTCCGACGGCCACGTTTCCCGGCAGCGGCAGGAGGGTGTCGGTCGGCCCACCGTTGTTGGCCAGGTTCCCCAGGATGAGTCCAGTCGTCACCGTGAGCGGTCCACACGTGGAGCCCCCGCTGAGGTTGTCACCCCCATCGGTCGTCGTGCCGAGGCAGTTCACTCCAGTACTCCCCGTGATGATCGAAGCGCCGAGGTTAGCGGTACCGGACCCCGACGAATAGATGCCGCCGACCAACCTGGCTCGGTTGGCGGCCAGGGTGGAGTCGGTGACGTTCAGCGTGCCCACGTTGTAGATGCCACCGCCGTAGCCGTCCGCAGAATTGTTGAACAGGGTGGAGTCGGTGACGTTCACCGTGCCCGCACGGTTGTAGATGCCACCGCCGAGGACCGCAGAATTGTCGGACAGGGTGGAGTCGGTGACGCTCACCGTGCCCGTATTGTCGTTGTAGATGCCACCGCCGCCGGTGTTAGCAGTGTTGTTGGACAGGGTGGAGTCGGTGACGCTCACCGCACCGAGGCTGATGTTGAAGATGCCGCCACCGTCGCCTGCTTTACCGTTCGTCACGGTGAGTCCAGAAAACGTGACCGTGCCGCTGGCGACGCTGAATACCGAACCGGCAGCGTGGCCGTTGACGGTAGTTGACGAGGCCCCCGCACCGGCGATGGTGAGCGAATTGAGAGAGGTTGCCGAGATC
>JABBOA010000085.1:0-3543 GCA_019352075.1 Acidobacteriota bacterium
CGTAGAGGATGGCCTCCACTTCGGCGCAGTAGACGTTGGCCCCTCCACGCAAGATCATGTCCTTCATTCGGTCCTCGACGTACAAGAATCCCGCCTGGTCGAGGGAGCCCACGTCACCGGTGCGAAGCCACCCGTCCACCAACACCTCGGACGTCGCCTCGGGTAGGTTCCAGTACCCGCGAAAGAGCGTCGGACCCGATACCCAGATCTCGCCCGCCTGGCCCGCGCCGAGCGCCTGGTCGCACTCGTCGCGGATCTCCACGTCCATCACCACGGTCGGCGTCTGACCGGTCGAACGCGGATGACGCTCGTAGTCGTCGCCGTAGTTCTGGGGTCCGTACGCGTTGGTCTCGGTCATGCCGAAGGCCAAGTTGGGCCGCCCGTTCTTGAAAGCCTGTTCGATGCGCGCCGCCAGCGCGGGCGGCGCCGGCGCGCCGCCGCCGCCCACGGTGACCAGCGAGGAGGTGTCGTAGGTCGTGAGACGGTCGCAATTGATAAGGTCCCACGACTGCGTGGGCACCCCCACCACATTGGTGACCCGATGCCTCTCGATGAGGGCCAGCGCCACCTCGGGGTCCCAGTGGTGCATCATCACCAGTTTGAAGTGCCACGCGAAGCACGACAGCATCACCGGCACGCAACCGGTGACGTGGAAGAGCGGCACGATGAGGATGAACGACGTCGGGTCCTGGGGCACGTGATCACGCGGGCCGCGCCGGCGGCCCTCCACCACCAGGCCCGTCGAGAACGCCATCAGCGTCTGACAGAGGGCGTCGTGGGTCGAGACGGCGCCCTTGGGTCGCCCCGTGGTGCCCGACGTGTAGAGGATCGTCGCGTCATCGTCCCCGGCGAGCGCCACCACGGGCATCGCGGCACCCTTGACCACGACGTCAATCCAGTGGTGCGCGCCGTCGGGTGCGCGCGCGGTCACGTCGCCTCGCGCGATGACGATCGGTGTGCCGCGCTCTCGACAAGTGTCGAGCAACCGTGCGCAGCGATCGTCGTCGGCCACGACCACGCTGACATCGGCGTCGCTGACCACGAAGGCCAGTTCCGCCGCGCTCCACCACGCGTTGAGCGACACGGCGATCGTCCCCACCGACACGGTCGCGGCGAAGGCCACGATCCACTCGGGCAGATTCCGCATGGCGATCGCGACCCGGTCGCCACGACGGACCCCGAAGTGCGATACCAGGGCGTCGGCGAACTCGTCCACCGCGGTCATGACGTCGGCGAACGACCACTCCTCGCCCTCGTAGACCAGAAACGTCGCGGCAACGCCACGGGCGCCGTCGAAGACGTCGCGCAGGTTCGTCGGCGAGTGCACGAACACGCGCTCGCTGACGGCGCCGCGGGTGCGGGTCGTCACCTCGAACAGTTCTCCCGGCGCGCTCACCTGAGAGATCACGTCGCGCAAGCTCAGTCCCACGCCACCTCCCCGTACCCCACTCAGCCTAGGAGAACTACGCTGCTCCAATGGGTCAGGGCACCTTCGTTCTCGCCGTGCACGTACATCCGGGTTCCCGGCGTCCGGGGGTCGGTGGGGTCCACCAGGGTCGCCTCGTCGTGCGCGTACGCGCTCGCCCCGTCGACGGCGCGGCCAACGACGAGGTCCTCGACGCCCTCGCCGCCGCCCTGGGGCTTCGCCGGAGCGACGTTTCCTTCGTGCACGTCAGTCGTTCACGCGACAAGCTCGTGGCCGTGGAGGACTCGGCGACGCTTCGCGCGCGTCTGCACTCGCTGCTGGGCGCCCCCGACGGGACCGCTCATCTCGCGCGCGGGCGGGACCCGGGTGGCCACTGAGGCCTCGGGCCAAGGACGCGGGCCCTCGCCGCGAGGGGCAAGTCGACCTCGCGGGGTCTACTGCAACACCGCGCGACCCGACGCGGTCTTCTGGGACAGCCGTTCCACGGTCTGGGTGATCTTGGCGACGACCTTGTCCAGATCGACCCGGGCGTTCTCGGCCTCACGCGAGAGTCCCGCGAGGTGGTTCACGTCCCAGAGTTCGAGGACGGGGGTGACGACGTCCTTGAGGAATTGGCTCAATCCGTAGATGCCCTCACGGGCGATGCGCACCGCGTGACGACTGAAACTGGGGATTCCGGTCCCGGGCATGGCGAAGTTGCTCACCTGCTTCGCTGCGGCGATCATCATCGTCGAGGGATCGATGGCGAACGCGGCCATCGCCAGGTCCCGGTAGAAGAGATAGTGCTTCGTCTCGTCGCCCGCGACGAGGGCCAACACGTTGCGCCCCATCTTGTCGTCCTTGGGCAGATGGGCCCCCGTGTTGCGATGGGCGATTTGCGTCGCTCGCTCCTGGAAGGAGACGTAGCAGATCAGGTCGGCGAAGGAATCGGGTTCGGGCACCTCGCCGCGCGACATCTGCACCCGGCGGCCGTCTTCGAGCAGTACCGGATCGATGCAGCGCGTGATGTGCACCCAGTCGCGCATCACCATCGAGTGGCGGTTCTCCTCCATCGTCCACTGGTAGTTCCAGTCGCGGATCGGGTGGCCCTTGGGCGCGTGCGCCAGGATCGAATTCGTGTAGTAGGGCAGGTTGTCCTCGGTGAGCAGATTCACGTAGATCGAGCTGCGCACCCCTTCGGCGACCGGATAGTCCGTCGCACGCCACGGATGGGCGCCGAAGTCTTCGCCCGATCCCCAGTCGATCTGTTCGTGCGGGTACCACAACCGCGGCGCTTCCATGTGCCGGTTGTAGAGCCGCTCGACGTCCGGCGCGATTTCGAGGAGGAGGTCCTTGCGACTCGAGGGTAAACGCATGGCTGACAAGTTAGTTCTTTCGAAGAGGTCACCAACGGGCAACCGTCCTATCGTACCGTTCACGAGGCGCGAGAGGACGGCGCCTTGTGATTGTGCGCACAAGTCAATGAAGTAGCCTGATGGCCCTGTGAATCTCCTCGAGTCCCTCGTCCCCTCGGATTTTCGCCGCGCGCTGGACGCCCCACTTCGCCGCTACTTCATCGGCACCTTCGTCAATTCCTTCGCCTTCGGCCTCACCCTGTCGTTCTACGTCGTCTACCTGCACAACGTGAACAAGTTCTCCGTCGGCTTCTCCACGTTGCTCCTGGCCGGTGCGTCACTCGCGGGTCTCGTCACCAGTCCACTGTGGGGCACCCTGACCGATCGCTTCGGTCCGGTCGCGGTGTTGCTCGTCTCCGAGGTCACTCAGGCCGGCGCCTTGATCTACTGGGCCAACATCCACGACGCCACCAGTGCCGTGGTCGGTGCGTTGTTGCTCGCTGTCTTCAGCGGTGCTGGCTGGGGACCGGCGAGTACGTTGATGGTGCGCCTCGTCGCTCCCGCGCACCGCCAACGCGCCTACGGCTTCAACTTCATGTTGGTCAATCTCGGCATCGGTTTCGGCGGCCTGGTCTCGGCCTCGGTGGTCGACTTGAACCACCCGGCCTCGTTCCGCTCGCTCTACCTCGCCAACGCTCTGATATCCCTCGCGGCGGGCGCCATCTTCACCTCGCTGCGGCGTTACGGTCGCGTCGATCGCCACGCCGCACCGCAGGTCGCCGA
>JABBOA010000085.1:3568-9072 GCA_019352075.1 Acidobacteriota bacterium
GCGGGTGCCGGTTGGGCGGTCGTCGTGCGTGACCGCCGATTGATGTTGTACGCGATCGCGTCGTTGGTACTGATGCTGGGGGGCTATTCGGCGATCGACGCGGGACTGAGCTTGTTCGTGGTGAACAACCTGCACATGTCAGTGCACGTCATCGGCCTCATCCTATTCGTCAACACCGCGACGATCGTGGTGACCCAGCTGTTCGTGCTCAACGTGATCGCCACGCGGTCGCGTACCCGCGTGCTCGCGACGGTCGCGGTGATGTGGTTCGTCTTCTGGGCCGTGCTCGCGCTCGCGCACTCGATGAGCCCGCATCTGGCCCTGTTGGCCCTGGCGCTGGCCATGGTGGTCTTCGCCGTCGGTGAGACGATGTTGTCACCGGTGGGACCGGCCATCGTCAACGACATCGCGCCCGAGGGTCTGCGGGGGCGCTACAACGCCACCCAGGGCCTCACGTGGGGCGTGTCGGGGACGATGGCCCCGGCGATCACCGCTCTCTTCTTCGACCACGGACTGAGTGGATGGTGGCCCCTCAGCGTCGGAGGATTCGCCCTCTGCGGTGGAGCGCTGATGTTGAACCTGCGCCGTCACCTCACCCCCGCCGAGGACAACCGCGCCTCGCGGTGAGGGACCGCCCCGAGCCGTGCGCCGCGTCTGGGCACCACCTGACCCGTGGCGCCGGCGCCCGCTCGGCCACACGCGGTGGTGGCCACTGCTCCCCACGCCGTCGTTGCGGGGACGCAGTATTACAGTTGAGGGGCGTCGTCGTGGCGAACGACCCGGACGAGAGCCCCCGGTGACCCCGTTCGGGGTGGCCCCGACGGTGACGACGACGAAAGTGAGGCGTGATCGCCGTGACGAACCTGAGCGCCCCCCACGACCGCTACAAGTGGACCGCTCTGTTCGTGGTGACGCTCGGCATGTTGATGGCGACCATCGATTCGTCCATCGTGCTGATCGCGATGCCGGCGATCTTTCGCGGCATTGGGCTCGATCCGCTGCAATCGGGTAACTCGTTCTACCTCTTGTGGATGATCCTGGGCTTTCTGGTGGTCACCAGCGTCTTGGTGGTGAGCCTGGGTCGCCTGGGCGACATGTACGGACGCGTGCGGATCTACAACGCGGGTTTCGCGGTCTTCACCTTCTTCTCCGCCCTGCTCTCCATCACCTGGATGCACGGGCACGCGGCCGGGATGTGGCTGATCATCATGCGCCTCTTCCAGGCGCTGGGCGCGGCGATGCTGATGGCCAACTCCTCGGCGATCCTCACTGACGCCTTCCCCCGCCACCAGCGCGGTCTGGCCATGGGCGTCAACCAGGCGGCGGCGTTCAGTGGTACGTTCATCGGTCTCATCGTGGGCGGACTGTTGGCCCCCTTCGACTGGCACCTCATCTTCCTGGTCTCGGTGCCCGTGGGCCTCCTGGGCACGGTGTGGGGGTACGTGGCTCTGCGTGAGCTGGGCGAACGACACCGCGCGCACATCGATTGGCTCGGCAACGCCACCTTCGCGGTGGGCATGGTCCTGATCATGGTCGGTCTGACCTACGGCATCGAGCCCTACGCCTCGCACACCATGGGTTGGACCAGCCCGCTGGTCATCGGATGTCTCGGCGTCGGGGTCGCCACCATGGTGGCCTTCGCGGTCATCGAGCGCCGGGTCGCCACCCCGATGTTCCGTCTCCCGCTCTTTCGCATCCGTCCCTTCAGTGCCGGCATCAGCGCGAGCTTCCTCGCGGCGCTCAGCCGCGGCGGACTGATGTTCATGCTCGTCATCTGGCTCCAGGGCATCTGGCTCCCCCTGCACGGCTACAGCTTCGAGCGCACGCCACTCTGGGCGGGGGTCGCGATGATCCCCTTGACCGTCGGCATGTTGATCTCGGGCCCGCTCAGTGGCTACCTCTCGGACCGCTTCGGCGCGCGCCCCTTCGCCACGGGAGGGATGCTCGGCACCGCGGTCTGCTTCGGGCTGCTCGAGACCCTGCCGGTCGACTTCCACTACTGGGTCTTCGGCGTCATCTTGTTCCTGACCGGACTGTCGATGGCCGCCTTCGGTTCGCCCAATCGGGCCGGCGTGATGAACTCTCTGCCGCCCGAACACCGCGGCGCCGGATCAGGGATGAACACCACCTTTCAGAACTCCGCGCAGGTCTTCTCGATCGGACTCTTCTTCACGCTGCTCATCGTGGGTCTGTCCACCTCGCTCTCGACGAATCTCTCTCGCGGTCTCGTCGCGCACGGGGTCCCCGCCTCGTTGGCCGCCCACGCCTCGCACCTCCCCGCGATCGCGACGCTGTTCGCGGCGTTCCTGGGCGTCAACCCCATCCAGCACCTCCTCGGACCCGCGGCCCTGGCACGACTGACCTCCGCCCAGCAGGCCACACTGCTCGGTCACGGCTTCTTCCCCACCTTGATCGGCTCGTCGTTTCGCACCGGGCTGCACGCGGCACTGGACTTCGCCATCGTGGCGAGCCTGTTGGCCGGCGCCGCCTCGTGGGTTCGTGGTGCGAAGGAGGTCGAAGCGCCCTCGCGGACCCCACTGGTCGACGTCGGCGCCAGCTAGCGCGGGAACTCGAGACCTCGCACCAACGCCGCGACGCGCGCGCTCCAGTCGAGTTCGGTGCTCTCGCCCCTCGCGTGCATCGTGGCGCGCTCCTCTCGTAGCGCGTTCGCCACGTGACCGAGACCGACGGGCAGCACTTCTTGCACCCGACGCCGGATCCACTGAGCCAGGGAGGGCGAGGCCCCCGACGTGGAGACCGACACGATGACGTCACCGTCTCGGTGCACCGACGTGAAATAGAAGTTGCACCGTGCGGGATCGTCCACCACGTTGACCAGGGTGCGCTCGAGTGCGGCGTCCGCCACGATCTGGTCGTTGACGGCGTCGTCGGCGGTGGCCGACACCACGAGGAAGTGACCGGCGGCGTCACCTGGTTGATACGAACGCCGTCGCAGCGAGGCCACGCCTGCGGGCACCGGAGCCCGCAGGGCTTCGCTGATCACGTGCACCCTGGCGCCCGCCTCGAGCAGGAGTCGCGCCTTGTGCGCACCGACTCTGCCCATCCCCACGACGAGGACGTCTCGTCGTGCCACATCGACGGCGAGGGGCAACATCACGATGACGCCGTCAATTCCGCGAGAACCGCCGACAGACCCAGCTCCAGAGCGGCCACCGCCCCCACCACGATCACGGCGGGGGCGGCCACGTCCAGGCGCGCCAGCTGGCCCAGCGACGCGCGCACCACGCACTGGGCGACGGTGGACGCCGCGTGCACGACGGCCACCGGTGTCGTCGGATCAAGACCTCCCCGCACCAGCTGGTCGACGATCCGCGCGCGCTGGGCGACCCCCATCAAGATCACCAGGGTGATCTCGGCGCACGCCAGGGCCGTGAAGTCGAGCGCGGTGCCCACCTCGGTGGTCGCGGTCACCACGCAGACCCCGCGCGACACACCCCGGTGGGTCACCGGGATCCCCGCCAGCAACGGGGCGGCGAACGCCGAGGAGATGCCCGGGACCACCTCGACGTCGACGCCCCACGCCGCGAGGGCGAGGGCCTCCTCGCCGCCGCGCCCGAAGACGAAGGGGTCCCCGCCCTTGAGCCGTACGACCACCTCGTAGTAGGCGTCCAACTCGCGCAATAGCTCGTTGATCCGCGGCTGCGTGATCGAGTCACCGGGACCCTTTCCCACGTCGATGCGTCGCGCGTGCGGCGTCAGCAACGCCAGCACCTCGGCCCCCACCAGGCGGTCGTGGACCACCACGTCGGCGCGGGCGAGCAGGCGCGTCGCGCGCACGGTCAAGAGGTCCGCCGCGCCGGGACCCGCACCGACGAGGTGCACGCTCATGATCCGTGCAGTCGTGAGTAGAAGTCGCCGAAGGACTCCTCGTCACGGCCTTCGTCGCGCCAACGTGCGAGCAGCGGTGCGAGCACCCCGGGGATCTCGTCGAGTGTGAGTTTCTCCTGGTGCAACGACGCGAGGCGATCGCCGCGTGGTCCCCCGCCGAGGTAGAGGTCGTAGGAGTTCTTGGTGCGACCCACGACGCCGACCTCGGCCACGGCTGGTCGCGCGCAACCGTTGGGGCAACCCGTCACGCGTAGTTGCAGACGCCGTTGGGTGAGACCGACCTGTGACATGGTGGCCTCGAGACCGTCGACCAGGGCGGGGAGACGTCGCTCGGACTCCGCGAGGGCTTGACCACACGTCGGCAGGGCCGGGCAGGCCAGGGCGGAGCGCTCGACGGCGCCGAGCTCGGTCACCGCGCGCACGCCGTGACGCGCGAGGATCTCGTCGACGGCGCCGCGGTCCTCGGGCGCGATCGCCGACACCACAATGTCCTGTTGCGCGGTGATCAAGAAGCGCAGCGGACGGCGGGTGGCCAGTTCGCGCAGCGCGCTGCGCAGACCGACCCCGTCGTCGTCGCGCACTCGCCCGGCGCCGACGCGGATGCCGATCTCGAGACGCCCGTCGCTCAAGGTGCGCCATCCGAGATGGTCGTCGGCCTCACCTAACTCGACGGGCAGTGCCGGGCGTAGCGACTCGCCATAGCGTCGCTGGACCTCGGCGGCGAAGGCCGCCACCCCCCGGTCCGCCACCACGTACTTCAGGCGGGCGCGGCGCCGATTGGTGCGGTCCCCCAGATCGCGGTAGGTGCTCAACACGGCGCGGATCAGGTCGTCGAGCTCCGCGGCGGTGACGAAGGTCAGCGGCGTGGCCAAACGGGCGAAGGTATCGGGCTGGGCGTAGGAGCGCCCCAGGCCGCCGCCGACGACCACGTTGTAGCCAGCGCCCCACTGGGGATGCCCCATGGTGATGAGGCCCACGTCTTGGGCGAGGACGTCGACACAGTTCTCGTCCGGGTGCGCGATGGCGATCTTGAACTTTCGCGGCAGGTACGTGTCGCCGTAGAACTCGTGCTCGGTGTCGGGCTCGAGGGACGCGGCTCGCTGCCCGTCGACGAAGATTTCCCAGTGAGCGCGAGTGGCGGGTTTGAAAGTGCGCGCCAGGTGACCGGCGAGCTCGGTGACGTGGGTGTGGGCGTCGTCGGACACCAGACCGGGACACATGACCGTATTGCGCACGACGTCACCGCACGCGGCGAAGGACGTCATCGCCTCGGCGTGCAGACGCGTGGCGAGGGTGCGGAGGTCGAATTTCGACACACCGTGGAACTGCACGGCCTGGCGGGTGGTGAGACGGATCGAGCCGTCGGCCAACTCCCCGGCGATGCGATCGAGGGTGAGCCACTGCGACGAGTCGAGTTGTCCACCCGGTATCGCCACGCGAATCATGAAGAAGTACTCCAGTGGCGCTCGCGCCTGCGTGCGTTCGCGGCGCACGTCACGGTTGTCCTGGGCGTAGATGCCGTGGAACTTGAGCAGATGCTCCGAAGGGCCCGTCACGTTCGTGGATTTCGATGAGAGGTCCTCAACGAGTGCGCCGCGCAGGTTGTTGCTCTCACGCTTGATGCCCTCTTCGGCCACTAATGACACCGGTTGCTG
>JABBOA010000086.1 GCA_019352075.1 Acidobacteriota bacterium
CGCTCCTGCACCCTGGCGTCGAGTCTTCCCTCGAGGAGCTCGAGTACGTCCGTGGCACTGGCGACGTGCAGGGCCGCTTCGATCGCTGCGTCGCCGTGGTCGCCGCGCGCGGCCAACTCGTCACGAAGGCGCCCCGAAAAGAGGCGGGGCTCAATCTCACTCACGACGACGTGGCGTCGCGTGTCGGCGAGGGAGAAATCCTCCAGCGGCACGCCGTCGAGAGTGACGCCGTCGGTCTCGGCACTGAAGCGGCCCAATCGTTCCACTATCGCCACGACGTCCGCGCTGTCGGCACTGACCAGTCCAACGACGCTGTCGTGGCGCAGTATGACACCGCTACGGGTGTCACGGAGGACCGAAAATCGCTCTGGCCAGTCGCGTGGCTGTGCGGCGTCGCGCACAGTGGGTGCGACTCGCACGATGCGAAGGACCTTGCTCGCACCCACGTAGGCACGGGTCACCGAGATGACGTACTCAATGGCGGTGCGCAGCGGCATGGTTAAGAAGGTGGTGTAGCCAAAGAAGGCGACGAGCTGGCCGGGCTGCAACTGGCCATTCATCACGTCATGAGCTCCCACGAACGTGACGATGACGGTGAGGACGGCCGGAAGGAGCACCTGTCCCGACTCCAGGCCGGCTTGCGGGGTGGCGATGGTGACGCCCGTCTGTCGGACCAGTTCGTTCTGGCGCTGGTAGTTCTGGAAGAACACGTCTTCACCGCCGATCCCGCGAAGGATGCGCAGTCCGGTGACCGTATCGGAGGCTTGAGCAGCCAATCGACCTGCGGCTTCGCGCTGAGCCGCTTGAGCGCGGTGCAATGGACGCATCAGCGGAATGGTGAGACTCGTCAAGAGGGGCACCCCGAAGAGCACGATGAGACCGAGTTGCGTGGACGTGCTGAGCAGAATCAACGAGACGACGAGCCAGGACACGATGGACCCGGCGAAGCGGGCGGACGAGTCGAAAGTGCTTCCGACGCGCATGGCGTCGGCCATGACGGTGTTGACGATGTCGCCAGCGGGAATTTCATCGGTGAGCGCGTCGCCGGTCGCGGTGATGTGACGCCCGATGATGTGACTGGTGCGAAAGGCCGCGTGCATCCAGTTCGTCACGGCGAGTTGGTGGCGCAGTGAACCGCATAGCGCCTGGACGATGCCCAGTCCCATCACGAGTGCCGCCCACGCCAGCAACGCTCTCGGGTCGCGATGCACCACTCCAGCGTCAATCGCCTTGCCCACGGCCGCCCAGACGAGCGCTTGGGACACCATCCACCCGATGCCGAAGACGGCGTTGAGCGACAGCAGGCCGCTTTGTTGGCGGGCCAACCACGCCAGGTACCGCGAGGGTGAGCGGGTGGGTGGGATTCCGGGATTCTGATCGGGTAGTTCTCGGTACGGTAGGTGGGCCATTGCAGTCCTTGTGCGCTGAAGTGGGTGGGCGGTGATTGCTTCGCTCGTGGGGTATCAAAGAGTTCGGATGTTGACTGGTTCGTCCCCTCGCGCGGTCCGTCACCGGCTATCCCTGGACAACGTCGCGGACCTCACTTCCCCGTGCGACGGTGACGCGGTGGAGCGCGGGAACCTTCGCCGGGTGGCAACTCGCGCCAGGGGGACCTGAGTGGGGCTCTTCGTCCGCTCCGCGTCGCCATTGCACTTCGCCCCCCAGGGGCCGCACGGGGGGCAACGCCGCACGATCAAGGTAGTCTCCGCGCGTGGCGATGATCAACTGAGCATGTATGAACTCTAGGCCGCCGGACTGTCGCACACAAGAGTGAAGCGAGTGGGCGGTGGGGAACGCGCGAGGGCACTGCAATTTCGCGAGTCGCCGACGCTGGTGCACGGTCGTCTCGTGATCCACGGCCACGCCACTGGCCCTCGACGGCACCCGCCACACCGGCGGTGGCTCAACAATCTCCGTTGAACGACACGATGTTATCGTGGGGCGATGAGCCTGTCGGACGAGGACTATGGTCGGCTCCTCGCCCTGCGCACGGGCTTGCGACATTTTCAGCGCTGGAGCGAGCAACAGGCGAAGGTCGCCGGTCTTACGCCGGCTCAACACCAGCTGCTACTGGCCATCCGCGGCCACCATGACCGGAGGGGGCCCACCGTGGGCGAGGTGGCCGACTACCTCCTGCTACGTCACCACAGCACGGTCGAACTGGTTGACCGTGCCGAGGTCGCAGGTCTGGTCACGCGTGTTCGCGACTCCGACGATCACCGGATTGTCCGACTCCGACTCACCGCGACGGGGGCTCGACGAATCAAAGCGCTCTCCGCGTTACATCTCCAGGAACTCGAACGGCTGGCCCTGCGACTACCGGCGGCGTGGCAAGGGCTCGCGCCCGTGCAGCCGGTCCACGGCTTCGCCGGCGCCGTGAGCGACACCGCGGGAATATTCGATGTGGCGCGCGTCTACGGCGACGCCCCACGGGTCAGTGGTCGCGCAGTGCTGGTCGATCGACTGTGGCCGCGAGGTATTGCGCGCGATGACGCACCCTTCGACGATTGGCTCAAGGACGTGGCGCCCAGCACGGAGCTGCGCCGGTGGTTCGGGCATTCGCCCGACCGCTTTGACGAGTTCACTCTTCGCTACCGACAAGAACTCCAGGCGGGTGCGGCACGAGACGCCGCCGCCTTGCTGCGTGAATGGGCGAGCGCGGGCCACGTGACGCTGGTCACGGCGACCAAGGACGTCACCCGCTCGTCGGCCACCGTCTTGCGTGATTTCCTGCGAAGTCATTGACGTCGCTTCCCAATGGTCAGTGCGGCGATAGACGCCTCGAGCGCGATGACGCGTAACCATCGGATGGAGTAAGCGGGGACGACGACATCGCGCGCACGCCCGTAAGTCCACGGATCGTGATGTAGGACTCAGGCACCCGAAGTGGTGGCATCGTTTGAATTGGCACGCCCCGAGGACTCCGAGCGTGTCGAACCACAGCGCCAGTGTGATGAAAAGCAGGAGCGGTATCACGAACAGTGTGCCGATATATCGAGGGTGAGCATCAATCAGCCTCCTGCGCGATCGAGTATCGTGAGCGAAGTCTATCGTAGAACGATTAATTTACTCCGCGAGACGAGGGATGTCGCAATAGCATCGTGTCACGATAGGGTTGACGCCGTCGCGTCACTCCGTCGCCGCTCGTGCGGCGGGCGAAGTTCATTCTTGGGAAGGAGATATCGATGTCGGAGAGCGTCAATCCGCTTGAGTCAGCCCGGGGCGAGACCCCCGACCCGGACACCCCGACAAAGGTGCGTCCGGTGGGTGCCCGTGAGCGCGCGCTGGGCGACTTCACCACGACAGGCAGTGTCGTAGGGCTACTGCCCCTGGCGGTCCTCATCGGGATCCTCGGAGCGGCCGTCTCGCTGGCGTTGCTGGACATGATTGGTTTCTTCACGAATCTCTTCTACTTCCAGCGTTTCAGCGTGCGTCTGGTCTCGCCGCACGGCAACCACCTTGGAGCGCTCGCTGCTCTCATCCCGGTAGGTGGGGGACTGATCGTCGGCATCATGGCCCGCTACGGTTCGGAGCAGATCCGTGGACACGGCATTCCCGAAGCGATGGAGCGCATACTCATCTACGGCAGCAGGGTGCAACCCCGTCTCGCGATTCTCAAGCCGCTGTCGAGTGCGATCGGGATTGGTGCGGGTGGGCCCTTCGGCGCGGAGGGACCCATCATCCTCACCGGCGGCGCGATCGGATCGGTCATCGGACAACTCTTCCCCCTCACCGCCGTGCAACGCCGCAGCCTCCTGGTGGCCGGCGCCGCGGCGGGGATGAGCGCGGTCTTCGGAACGCCCGTCGCAGCCACACTCTTCGGCGTTGAACTCCTGGCCTTCGAGTTGCGTCCTCGTTCGATGCTGTTGATCGCGGTGGCGGCGGCGACGGCCGATGGGCTCCGCGCGGCCTTCGCCTCGGCGCACCTTGTGACCCCTCAGCCGATCTTCGCGATACCGTCACACCTCCCGATCGGTGGCTTCGACCTCTTGGGAGCGGCGCTGATCGGCGTGGCGTGCGGATTGGCCGCCTGGGTGATGACCCAAGCCGTCTATCTCGCTGAGGACCTCTTCAAGAAGCTCTCTCGGCGAGTGCACTGGATGTGGTGGCCGATGCTGGGCGGACTCATCATCGGGCTGGGTGGTCTCGTCGACGCGAGGGCTCTCGGCGTGGGGTACGACACGATTCACGCCGAACTCTTGGGTCGGATGACCATGGGTGCGCTGGCACTCCTACTCGTGGTCAAACTCATCATCTGGTCGGGCGGCTTGGGTAGCGGCACCAGCGGCGGCATCCTCGCTCCGGTGTTGATGATGGGGGCGGCCATTGGAGCGATCATGGGTCATCTCCTGCCGGGTGCGTCGCCCGGTGCATGGGCCCTCGTCGGCCTCTCGGGCGCGCTAGCCGGCGTCACGAGGTCGCCCTTCACCGCTATCGTCTTCGCGTTCGAGTTGACCTACGACGCGCACATTCTCCTGGCGCTGTTGGTGGCGGCAACGTTGGCCCACCTGGTGAGCGTCCTCGTCCTCAAGCGCTCAATCCTCACCGAGAAGGTGGCGCGGCGAGGTTTCCACGTCATGCGCGAATACTCGGTCGATCCCCTCGAGGCAGTATTCGTTCGCGAGGTGATGGACACCGAAGTGTTCTGCCTCGAGACGCACAGTCGCGTCAGTGAGGTCTACGGCCAGTTGGCCGAAGGTTCTCCTGCGCGTCGACAGCGGCTGTATCCGGCGATGGACCCCCGGGGGCGAATGAGGGGGGTCCTCGCGTGGTCCGACGTGATCCTGCACAAGGAGGACCGCGAACGACGAGTGGGCGAGGTGATGATCGCGGAGCCAGTGACGGCCTACGCTGACGAGATCCTCCGCGTCGTCGCCGACCGGATGGCCCTGAACGGCATCGGCGCGATGCCGGTGGTCGATCGCGATGATCCGACGGTCCTCCACGGACTGGTGACCCAGTTCGATCTCTCCAAGGCACGAGAGAAACTTCTGGTGGAGGAGCGCCACGTGGAACGCGTCCTGACGTTGCGCAAGATTCGCACCCGTCGCCGCGCGAGGCTCGAGGACGGGTACGACATTCCCTCGGAGGCTCCCGACGCGAAGGGTTGATGAGTCCTCGCGCACGAGGAAACGCGGGCGGTGCACGGGCGGTGCCCAATGCCTCGCGCCGCCACCCGTCCGTGCCGGTTCGATCCGACGTCACGATCGTTCACCGGGGCCTGGCGCCTGGTGAATCTGCGTGCCAGTGGCCCCGGGGTAGAGGACCCCGTCCTACGGTGTTGCGTCGTCCTCGCGCTGCGCGTCGCTCGCGAGGTGCGGTGAGAGTCGCACGTCGAGTGCGCCGCCGCGGGAGAAGCCCGGCCGAGGGGCCGCGGGGACCAGGCGCCGGTCCCCCCCGTGCGCCGACAGCGGCGTCGCCACTTCTTCGAGCGGTCGCCCTTCGGCGGAAATGCCGAGAAACACCTCCGCGAGTCCACCCACCATCATGACGCCCGCGCCGACCAGATACGCCGCGAAGAGTCCGCGATGTGAGTTGACGAGGCTGCCGTAGATGTTGGGGCCGAGCGCGCCGAACCCTTGTGCGATGGCGAAGAAGACGCCGATGGCCTTGGCCCTCACCTCAAGCGGAAAGAGCTCGCTGACGGTGAGGTACCCGGCGCTCGCGCCAGCGGAGGCGAAGAAGAAGATGATCGACCACGCGATCGTCTGGGACATTGCCGTCAGGATGTTCGCATCGAACAGCAGCGCCGTTATTGCCAGGAGCACGCCCGACAGGAGATACGTGGCGCTGATCATGACGCGCCGTCCGATCGCGTCGAACATCCATCCGAGCGCCAACGGTCCCGCCAGATTGCCGATGGCGAATGCGATGAAGTACAGGGGGATCGAGCCGTTGTCCACGTGATACACGGTGCCCAGCACCAAGGCGTAGGTGAAGAAGATGGCGTTGTAGAGGAATGACTGGGAGAACATCAAGCACGCGCAGAGCACGCTTCGCCGCGGCATGTCACGAAACAGGACCCAGGCCAACGCGAAGAAACCCACGTCGTCGCGCGGCGTGATGTCCATCGCCTTGTCGTCGCTGGGCATCGGCATGTTTTCCTCGTGGGACATCTGCTCGATGCGTGTGATGGACGCCTCCGCCTCGTCCTCTCGACCGTGCATGATCAGCCAACGAGGACTCTCGGGGAGATTGCGCCGCACGTAGATCACCGCGAGCGCGAGGGCCGGACCGATCAGGAAACCGACCCGCCACGCCGCACCGGCCGAGACGTGATTGAAAATGTAGAGTTCGGCCAATGTCCCCAGCAGCGCGCCGCCCCAGTAGGTGCCATTGATGCCGATGTCGACGCGCCCCCGGTATCTCGCGGGAATCATCTCGTCGATGGCTGAATTGATGGCGGCGTACTCACCACCGATGCCCATCCCCGCCACGAAGCGTGTGGCGTAGAGGAACGTCACCCATCCCGCTCCGTGGCCGAACGTCGCCGCGGTCAACCCCGAGCCGATCAAGTACACGCCTAGCGTGACGAGGAAGAGCTTGCGTCGCCCGAGGCGGTCGGAGAGACGTCCAAAGAACAAGGCACCCACGACCTCACCGATCAAGTAGACCGAGGCGATGTCGCCTACCGCCCGGGCGGACATGTGCAAGGTGCTCTTCTTCTCGAGGAGCCCCGCCACGTCCGCGGCCAGAGTGATCTCTAGGCCATCGAGGATCCACGCCACGCCCAGGGCGATGACCATCCGCGTATGGAAGGCCGACCACGTGAGACGGTCCAGTCGCGCGGGAATGAGAGTACGAAACGATCGAGTTTTCGCCACATCGGTGTCAGGGATCACGGGAGTTCTCACCTTTCGCAAGAGTGACCACGTCGCTGATCGGTTGGCCCATCATCAGCTCTCAACGGCGTCATCAATCGGACAATTCGAATGTAACGGTGCGTGATTCGCGACCGACGGGTGCGGTCTTAGACGCCACTTAGAAGTTGAGAATGCGTAGCACATTCATTGACCTTGGTGGTGGGGCGCGGGCCATCATCGGTCGCAGCGGTCCCGTCAGTACCGAGCCGCGGTGATGAAGGCCGGTGGATCATTGTTGTGACGTCGCACGATCACGCCACCGCACCCTCGAGGATGGTGAGCGCACGTAAGGTGGGAGAGCGGCCGCTCGAACGAGAAGTGGGTCCGCGCATTCCGTGATCATTAATACCGAGGGAGGAAGCGATGCCTCAGCGTCTCGAGGACTACGCGGTTATCGGCGACTTGCACACCGTCGCGATCGTGGGCGCCGATGGTGCCATCGATTGGTTGTGCCTGCCCGATTTCGACTCACCTTCGTGCTTCGCGCGACTGCTCGGCGGAGAGTCGCACGGGTGGTGGCGCCTGGCGCCGAAAGGGGGACCAGCGGGTGTGATCGCCATGAGGCGCCGCTATCGCGAGGACACGCTCATTCTCGAGACCGAGTTCGATACCGCGACCGGAACGGTGCGGATCACGGACTACATGCCCGTGCGCGATGTTCACCCGACCGTCGTGCGCCTCGTGGAGGGAGTGACGGGCCATGTCGACATGCGCATGGACCTCACCTTGCGCTTCGGCTATGGCGACACCATCCCCTGGGTCACCTCGAGTGAGGGGTTGATGCGAATGACGGCCGGCCCGGACTCCGTCGCGTTGTGGCACATGGTGGAGCCGGTGGGTCAGGACCTCACGACGGTGGCCGACTTCACCGTCGCGGCGGGTCAGCGCTTCCCCTTCACCCTCGTGTGGCACCCGTCGAACGAGATGCCCCCCGCGCCCCTCGACGCGGTCTACGCGCTGCGTCGCACCTCGGCATATTGGCGTGAGTGGAGCGCCCGCTGCACCTATGACGGTGTCTGGCGCGACGCGGTCGTGCGGTCACTCATCACGTTGAAGGCGCTGACGTACGAGCCAACGGGGGGAATAGTGGCGGCGGCCACGACGTCGTTGCCCGAGACGATCGGGGGTACTCGTAACTGGGACTATCGATACTGCTGGCTTCGTGACGCGACGCTCACCCTGGAGGCGCTGCTGCGCGGCGGTTACGACGACGAGGCACTGGCGTGGCGTGACTGGCTCCTGCGGGCGGTGGCCGGTGACCCCTCGCGCCTGCAGATCATGTACGGTCCCGGTGGGGAGCGTCGTCTGGATGAGTGGGAGGTGCCCTGGCTGCCGGGGTACGAATCGTCGCGACCCGTGCGCGTGGGTAACGCCGCCTCGGGACAGCTGCAGCTGGACGTCTACGGCGAAGTCATGTCGGCGCTGTTCGCATCGGCCAACGCCGGCGGCGTGCAGAGTCATTCCGCCTGGGCACTACAGAGTTCTCTCATGGAGTTCCTCGAGGCGAAGTGGAATGAGCCCGATGACGGAATCTGGGAAGTGCGAGGTCCTCGGCGACACTTCACCCACTCCAAGGTCATGGCGTGGGTGGCCGTCGACCGGGCCGTTCGCACCCTGGAACGCTGGCCCGCTCTGGGCGGACCGCTCGAGGAATGGCGTGGACTACGGCGTCGCATCTTTGACGAGGTTTGTGCGAAGGGTTTCAACGAGCGAGTCGGAGCATTCACTCAGTTCTACGGTTCCGACCGGCTCGACGCGAGCGTGTTGATGATCCCCCTCATGGGATTCCTGCCCGCCACGGACCCTCGGGTCGTGAGCACCGTCGAGGCCGTCGAGCGCGAGTTGCTCAGCGACGGCTTCGTGCTGCGCTATCAGACGTCCGACGACGGCGACATCGACGGTCTGAGCGGTCGCGAAGGCGCGTTCCTCGCTTGTTCGTTCTGGCTGGTGGACTGCCTGCACTTGATGGGGCGCACCGATGACGCGACGCGACTCTTCGAGCGACTGCTGTCGGTTCGAACGCCGCTGGGGCTCTTGTCGGAGGAGTACGACTCGTCGGCGGGTCGACTCGTGGGCAATTTTCCCCAGGCGTTCTCGCACGTGTCATTGGTCAACTCCGCGTGTCGACTGTCGGGTCACGACGCGCTCGCGTTGCA
>JABBOA010000087.1 GCA_019352075.1 Acidobacteriota bacterium
CTTCGGGAGCGTGGATGTCGAGGGGGTCGAAAGACCCCCTCGATTTTCGTTAGCTGACGAGATCCTGGGGGCGGTCGATGTCGATGGACCAGGGGCTGTCGTGTTCGAGAAGGACGTGGACCCGCAGCCGCTGAGCCTCTTCGGCGTGGGCGGGGGCGGAATCGGCGCCGAAGTGGAAGTTGAAGTCTAATCCGGTGGGTAGCGCCAATACGTTCGTCCCGCGGCGGTGGGCGTCGGTGAAGATCGTGACTCCCGCCGTGGGTTCGAACTCACCGAGACCTTGGGGGTCGCGCAGATCACCGGGTGCGATCACGACGTGGTCGAAATGAGTCGAGAGCATCCGATACGCATTCGTCACGGCCTCGTTGAGGTTGGTGGCGCTCGTGCGGATCACCTGGGCGCCTCGATCACGGGCGAAGAGGGCGACGTCGGGTGACTCGCACGTCACGTAGAGGGGTCGCGGTCGCGCGGCGAGGATGACGCCCTCGGCCAGGGAGCGGGCCATCTCGTCGACTCCGACGATGCCGGCGTCACGCAAACGGCTCTTGGCGAGCGAGAAGGCCTTGAGTGGGACCAGAATCGCGAGGTTCTCCACCGGTACATGTTACGGGAGTATTGAGGTGTTTCACTCCTATGAATCTTCCCAGACCCACCCAAAAAAGCCCGTTCGACGTGGGGCAATCTCGGTCGAAAGACTATGATTTGCAATTAATGACTTCGCTGCTTTCCGTCAATAACCTCTCCGTGCAATTCGCGACGCAAAAGAAGTTGGCGACGGCCGTCGACGACTTTTCGCTGGACGTGCAACCGGGCGAGTCGGTTGGTCTCGTGGGTGAATCGGGTTGTGGCAAGACGACCACTGGACTCGCAATCATGCGCCTCTTGCCCAGCAACGGCAAGATCTCGCACGGCAGTGTCGTCTTGAACGGCATCGATCTCGCGTCGCTGAGCGAGTCGGAGATGCAGAGGCACCGCGGCAAGTCAGTCGCCTTGATTCCCCAGGACCCCATGAGCTCGTTGAATCCGACGATGAAGATCGGCCGACAGATCGGCGAGGGGTTGATGATTCACGATGGGGCGAGCGAAGCCGATGCGCGCAAGCGCGCCCTCGAGGTCCTCGAGATGGTCGAGATGCCCCGCCCCAGCGAACGACTCGATCAATATCCCTTCGAGTTGTCGGGAGGACTGCGTCAGCGCGTCATCATCGCCATGGGTCTGGTCTGCAGCCCCACGCTGCTCATCGCCGACGAACCCACGACCGCACTGGACGTGACGATTCAGGCGCAGATCCTCGATATTCTCGACAATCTGCGCAGCGAGCTCAAGATGGCCATGCTGTTGATCACCCACGACATGGGGGTGATCGCCGGACGCACGGACCGCGTCGTGGTGATGTACGCCGGCAAGAAGGCCGAAGAGGCCACGACCGATGAGCTCTTCACCAGCATGCGTCACCCCTACACCCAAGCCCTGCTGGCCTCGATGCCGAGCATGGAGAACACGTCCAAGCACGAGCTGTCCTCCATCGCGGGGATGCCGCCGAATCTCGCGAAGCAGATCGTCGGCTGCCGCTTCGCACCCCGTTGCGCCTACGCGACCGACGAATGCCGTCGCATCGACCCCCCCCTCGAAGGGACGCCGCAACACCTCTTCGCATGCTTTCACCCGACGTCGGGTCCTCTGCCCGTGACCGTTCGTACCGAACAGCAGGCGGTGGCGGCCACCAAGCCACGCAAGGAACTGCTGCGCGCCACGGGACTCGTCAAGGAATTCGACATCAAGGGCGGCGTCGTGCGTCACAAGGTGGGGGCGATCCACGCGGTGTCGAACGTGACCTTCACCCTCTACGAGGGCGAGACCTTCGGACTCGTGGGCGAGTCGGGCTGCGGCAAGACGACGATTGGACGAATGCTGGTGGGCCTGGAGATGCTGACGGAGGGCGAAGTGCACTTCGATGGTGAATTGGTCACCGCCAAGGGGCACAAGCCGACGCGTGAATCCCGCCGCGATCGACAGATGATGTTCCAAGACCCCTACGCGTCGCTCGACCCTCGGATGAAGGTGGCGCAGATTCTCGGCGAGCCACTCGCGATCCAGCGCGTGGGGACCAAGCACGAACAAGAACAACGGGTCAATGAACTGCTGTCCTCGGTGGGCCTCGATCCCCAGGTGGCGGACCGTTATCCTCACGAGTTCTCCGGCGGGCAACGACAGCGCATCGGCCTGGCGCGGGCGTTGGCGCTCAACCCGCGCCTGATCGTCGCCGACGAGCCGGTGTCGGCGCTCGACGTGTCGGTGCAGGCGCAAATCTTGAACCTGATGAAGGACCTGCAGCGTCAATACGGCATGTCCTACGTGATGGTCAGTCACGACCTCGCGGTCGTCTATTACATGGCCGACACGATCGCCGTCATGTACCTGGGCAAAATCGTCGAGATCGGGGACGCGGAGTCGGTCTTTCGTTCGCCGGCCCATCCCTACACGCAGGGTTTGCTCGACGCGGTGCCGATCCCCGATCCCGTGATCGCCAAGTCGCGTCGGGCCGTGCGGGTGGCCGGCGAGTTGCCCTCGGCGATCAACCCGCCGTCGGGCTGTCGGTTCCGTACGCGCTGCCCCCACGTGCAGGACATCTGCGCGCAAGAGGAGCCGGCGATGCGCTCGTTTGGTGAGCGCCAGGAGGCGGCGTGCCACTTCCCGATGAAGAGTCCCGTCACGATCGCGACACGCCCCTGAGCCGTCGCCGTCGGGTACTCGTCACCCGACGAGTACGTTGACTCAGCGCTCGAGGAGTCGAACCTCGAAGGCGTCGCGCAGTGCTTCACCCACGTAGGTGATCGCCACGATCACCAGGATGAAGATCAGGGCCAGGGGGTAGACCTGCCACCAGTAGCCATTGGCGATGTACTGCGAGGCGTTGTTGAGCATCGTGCCCCAGTCGGTCGCCGGAAGGGGGATGCCCAGTCCGAGGTACCCGAGCGTGGTCAAGAACAGGATCGCGTCAGCCACGGCGAAAGTCGCCACCGTCACGATGTTGCTGACCGAGTTCGGGAAGACGTGTCGGCGGATGATGTGCCATCGACCGGCCCCCATGGCTCGGGCGGCTTGGGAGTACTCCAGTTCCTTGATCAGGAGCGCGTCGCCGCGGATTATTCGAGCGTTGCCGAACCAGCCGATCACCCCGATGATGGCGATCAGGTTGGTGGTGGTGCGCGCGAACACCGTCACGAGCGTCAGCAGAAGGAAGAGGACGGGGATGGAAAGGAAGGCGTCGAGCATTCTCATGAGGAAGGTGTCGACGAATCCGCCGAGGAACCCCGACACCATTCCGTAGAGGGTGCCGATCACGATCGTGATGACACCGGCGATCATGCCCAGGGTCAGTGAGTACTCACCGCCGAACATGATGCGTCCCAGTTCATCGAATCCCGAGGGGTCGGTACCCAACCAGTTGTGCGCCGAGGGAGGTCCGTTCTGCGGCGAGAGGAGCGCCTGCGCCTGGTCGGTCTGGTTGGAGTGCCACAGATGTGGCCCGAGGAAACAGAAGAGGAAGATGAAGACGAGGTAGACGACCGACGCGATCGCCAGTTTGTTCTGGAGGAAAATGTTCAGTCGCTGACGCCACAGTGGCACGAAGGCACTGACGGTCACGTCGGCGTCGATGACATCGCCCAAGGGGATCCCCGCGGGATCGAGCTCGTCGCGGATATTGTCACCGTGCAAAGTCATTATCGTCCTTCAACTCGAACTCGTGGATTGACAACGCCGAGCATGATATCCGCGATCAGGTTGCCCGCCAGGGTGAAGAGCGTGGTGAGCAGGGTGATGCCGAGCACCGTGGGAATATCCAGGTACGTGGCGGCGTTCACCGTCTGATAGCCGATTCCCGGATAGTTGAAGACTTCCTCGATGATCAGGGCGCCCCCGAAGAGCCCGGGGAGGAAGAGGCCCAGGATGATGATGATCGGGCCGAGGGCGTTGCGAAACGCGTGACGAAAGAGCACTCGGCGCTGCGAGCAGCCTTTGGCGCGCGCGGTGCGGATGTAGTCCTGCACCAGCACGTCGAGGACCGCGCTGCGCATGAAACGGCTCAGGAAGGCGAGGTTGAGCAGCGTCAACGCCCCGACCGGGAGGATGAAGGCCTTGGGGTCGGTGAAGATCTGCAGGGCGGACCCGTCGTTGGGCACCGGTGGAAGGTGTAGCGTGCCGATGCTGAACCACGTGATCATCAGCAGCGACAACAAGAACGCCGGAACACCGTAGAGGATGAAAAAGATGTTGGTGACGGTGTAGTCGAAGGCGGTGTTGCGCTTGGACGCCTGCACGACGCCCACCGGCAGGGCGATGGCCACGGAGAGGACGAGCGAGACCAGGGCGATCCAGATGGTGCGCGGGACGAAGGAGACGATGATGTTCCACACCGACGAGGTCTGGCGCCAGGAATAGCCGAGGTTGAAGTGAAAGACCACCTGGTTGAAGTACTGCCAGAATCGCACGTAGAAGGGCTCGAAGATGTGGTGTTGCACGCCCCACGCGTGCACCGCCGTCGGGCTCGCGTGGGTGCTCAACGCGATGTAGGCCGGCGCCAGGATGCCGCCCGTTTCGAAGTACGGCAGGATGAACGTCAAGAACATGACGATCAAGAAAACCGCGAACGACTGGATCAATCGTCGGATGAGGTAAGCAATCACGGGTGAAGTTTATCAGTGAATAGGCGCGAATCCTGGGGGCTGACCACGTTATTCACCGGTGAAATGCAGAATTAACATGAGAAATGAAGGAGGCCCTCCCGTCACCGGGAGGGCCTCCTTCATTCACTGCAACCACCGTCGTACTTGACTAGAAGTAGTAGTACTCCGGCATGAAGTTGGTCAGCGAGTTCGGCGTGAAGCCGACCTTGCTCTTCAGGGTCTTGATGGCCTCACCGATACCACCGCCCGAGTAGGCGTTGGTGCTGTTGGGCTGGTAGAGGACCGGCAGTTGCTGGGCCGCGATGTTGGCGAACTTCGCCAGGTTCTCGGTACCGAACGTGGTCTGCTTGACCGCTGCGGTCAACGGCGCGTAGTTGTAAGCACCGATGTTGAAGCTCGCACCGGGAACGAACAGCGACTCACCCGAGGGGTAGTAGTCCGGTGCGTAGATCCAACCAGCGCCCCAGAGGCAGATGCTCCAGTTCGCCGCGTTGCTCACGCAGTCGCCCACGACCTTGTTGAAGGGCTCGGCGAGGGTCTTGGCGTTGATGCCGATCGACTTCCACTCCGAAACCTCGGTGGCCACCTGGACGGCCAACGCGGGGATCCCGCTGCCGTATTCCATGGTCACGGTCAACACGTCGCCGTACTTGATGCCCGGGCCGCACTCGTTCGCGGCCGTTCCGGGCTTGGCGCACGAGGCGTTGCCGTTGCTGACGGTCCAACCGTGGCTCGCCAGCAGGGCCTTGGCCCTCGTCGGGCTGTAGGGGTAGGGGTTCACCTTCGAGACGGGGCCCGAGATCGCAGCCGGAGTCACGGGGGGCAGCGGATTGATCTGCTGGTAGCCGTAGCCCTTTTGGATCTTCGAGATCATCAACGGCTGGTTCACCGTCAACTGCAAGGCCTGACGGATGTAGAGCTGGTTGAGGAACTTCGCCTCGGGGCTCTTGGCGTTGAAGTTGTACGCGGCGTAGTCAACCGACCACGGGGCGCCCACCTCAATGTTGTACCTCGAGGCGATCGGGGCCCAGTTCGCACCGGGGTGCGAGGGCGTACCGTTCGACGTCAAGTTCGTCGGGTCCACGTAACCCAGGTCCACCTTGCCCAAGCGCAGTGCGATCTGCTCGGCGGCGGTGGTGGTGTAGGGCAACTCGACGACCGAGGCGACCATGGACTTCTGGGGGCCTGAGTAGTTCGGGTTGGGCACGAAGGTGACGTTGCCGATGTTGTCGAAGTGGGTCAGCTTGTAAGGACCGCTGTCACCGGACTGCCACATGGCGTCGGTGTAAGTGGACTGGTTGCCGGCCTCTTTGATCAGGTACTTGTACACCGCAGTGCACGCCGCGTCAGTCGCCTTGGTGCCGTAGGCCCCGGTGGCGCAGGTCGACGGCTTGCCGGGGGCCGTGATGTCCCACGAGTCGGCGAAGGGCGTGATCTCTGACAGGTAGTTGTAGAGCAACCAGTTGGGGTTGACCGACGTCGTGAAGTGCATCGTCACGGTGTTGCCCGATCCCTTCACGCTCAACACCTGGTCGGGGATACCGTAGCCCGCGTTGTAGCCGCAGTAGTTCGTCTTCTGGGCGTGGTACATGTTCAAGAAGAACATCACCGACTGGGCGTTGATCTTCTGGCCGTCGTTGAACTTCCAGCCCTTCATGTTGATCGTGACCGTGTGGTTCGCGTTGCTGAACTTCGGGGTCGCCGCCAGCGACAGTGCCGGTGTATACGTCGCGTTGGCGCCATAACCGAACCAATAGAGCGGACGGTACATCTCCATCTGGAAGGCGTTAATATTCGAGACCGAGAAATAGGTGCACGACATGAACGGGAAGTTATAGTTCGGATTCGCACCCGGACCTTCGGCGAACGTCAACCTACCCTTCGGGGTGGCCGCACCACTCACGCTCGGCGCTACGAGGCCAAGCGTCAACGCACCCGCCGCAAGGCCGATGGTCGTCGCAAGCCGGAGCTTATGTCTCATTTGCATAGTGTCTATTGCCTCCCTAAACCACCGCAGTGGTTGATTGAACCTACCCACCAGTACGACGGGCTGGTTGTCACTGTATCGGCGCGGGCGACCGTTAACAAGAAAACGGTGTAAAGATCGTAAGAATTCATCAAGTTGACACAGAGAAAGTGCCACGGGGGCGGTCCCCGCGGACATCGTTGTCCATCAGTGATTCATTGGTCCGCCTCGTCGTGCTAGCCCTCGTCACGATCAGCGAATCACCCGCGGGCGTGGCGAAGAATGTTCGAGTCCAAACGAGAATCCGTGAGGTCACTGGTGAGCGCGACCCCGGATGACGGTGAGGCGTCGGCGGGCGAGCGCCACCATCACCCCGGGTCGAGAAGAATGCAACAAGTATGAAGGTCGTGACGTGTACCAATTCTCCTGCGGGGCCCCTCTGATGGGCCACGTTCGACGACTCCTCGACGGGCGCGCGCGATGAGGACGGTTCCCACGTTCGAGTTCGAAGAGAGTCTCTTCGCGGTCGGGCACCGCTACGTGGGTGCGATGGACGAGGTGGGTCGCGGGAGCCCCTTCGGGCCGTGCTGCGTGGGCGTCGTCGTAGTCGACGTGACGGTGGGGGGGTTCCCCTCCTCGCTTCGCGACAGCAAGCTGATCACCCGCAGCGCCCGAGAGCAATTGGTGGCGCCACTTCGCCACTGGGTCCGCGACCACGCCGTGGGCGCGGCCAGCGCGAGCGAGATCGATGCGTGGGGGTTGACCGCGGCGTTGCGACTGGCGGGGTGGCGTGCTCTCGCTCAGATGTCGTTGCGTCCCGACGTCATCATTCTCGACGGCTCGCACGATTGGCTCAGCGCGCCGTCCGAGGTCTCGCTGGTGGGCCCCGACTACCCCGACGTCGTCGTGGCCCCCGTGCGCACCCGGGTCAAGGCCGACCAGACCTGCGCGTCGGTGGCCGCCGCCAGCGTGCTCGCCAAGGTCCATCGCGACGCGCTCATTCGCGAGTTCGCCGTGTCGATACCGGATTACGACCTGGAGAACAACAAGGGCTACGCCACGGCGTCACACCTGGCCGCACTGCGTCGCCTGGGGCCGAGTGAACATCACCGGGTCTCGTGGCGACTCCCACCGCGCCGCGGTGCGTAGAGCGCAGCCACCACGTCGATCACAGAATCACGCGCTGAGGTGTTCGAAGGCGTGGCGTATCTCGGTCGCCAGGACGTCAGGATGTGAGAGATGTGCACCGTGCGCCGCACCCTGGAGTTCGCGCGAGGTGAAGAAACGACTCGCTGCGGCGAGGCGCTGCGCGAGGGCGTGGTAGTAGGGCGCCGCGCGCTGATCGCCGTAGAGGTAGCGCACCGGCACCTGGATGTCTCTGAGATCAAAGGGCGCCGACGGACTCGTCATCGCTCGCAGGTCCGCGCTCAACGCGGGGCCGTCGAGTCGCCGCGATTCTTGCTCGAGGGCGCCCAGTCGCTCCCAGGAGGAATCCGACACGACCCGGCGAAAGAATCGCTCGGCCTCGAGCGCGGGGTCCCCGCCGGGGACGGGGGTGGGAGACGGTCGCGTGAGCACCCACGGCAACGGTGACTCGTAGGCCACGACCACGTCCGGCGCGTCCGGCGCCTCCGCCGCCAAGGTCATGGCGACGAGACCGCCGAAACTGTGGCCGAACAAGACCACCGGCCCCGCGTGGGCAGCCCATTCGATCACCCGTCGCAGGTCCGCGACGTGCTGTGCGAGGGTCCCGGGTCCCAACTCGCGCGACCTCTGGTATCCGCGGCGGTCGTAGGCGATGACGTCGAATTCCTCGAGGCGACGGCTGACCCGGGTGAAGGAGGACGCCCGGTCGAGGCCTCCGTGGATGGCGATGACCGTGGCTCGCGGTGCTGGCACACGGTGATGCGCGATGGCGAGGGCGCCGAGTGGCGACGGCTCGACGTAGCGCAGGCCGGACGGTGGCGGGGCGCTGGACACAGAGCAAAGTTACTGGACCGCGACTCGCACACGGCCCTCTGTCCCACGCGACTCGCGTGGGACCGACCATGCCAATGGTGGGCTGTTGCAATTAGGCTGGGAAGGTGACGACTCCCCCCGAATCCCCCGCTCCGCGACCGCAGAAGGGTTCATTCGGACCCAATGCGTGGTTGGTCGACGATCTGTACGATCGGTTCTTGGAGGACCCCGATTCCGTCGCGGCTAGCTGGCGCGAGTTCTTCGTCGACTACCAGCGCTCGCCGGTCCCCGTGGTCAGCGCCTCGCACGTCGTGGCACCGACGTCAGCGACCCCCGCGGCCCGGGTCGTCATCAACGAAGAGGCGACGCCCCTGCGTGGCGCG
>JABBOA010000088.1 GCA_019352075.1 Acidobacteriota bacterium
TCGGCCCGCGCCTGCTCGGCGTCTTCCCGCTCACCGTCATGTTCCTGGTGACCTCGGTGGCGACGCTGCGCGAACGCACCAACGGCACCCTGGAACGACTGCTCACCTTGCCCCTGGCCAAGGCCGAGTTCATCCTGGGCTACGCCGGCGCGTTCGCTCTGGTGGCCGTGGTCCAGAGCGCCCTGGTCTCGACCTTGTCCTACACCTGGTTCGGGCTCGCGCACCAGGGAATCCCGTGGCGCGAGAGCGCGGTCGCGCTGTGCGCCGGGCTGCTCGGCACGGCCTTCGGCCTCGCCCTGAGCGCGCTGGCCACCACCGAGTTCCAGGCGGTGCAGTTCATGCCCGCGTTCATCTTGCCCCAGTTGTTGCTGTGCGGGCTCATGGTGCCGCTGGCCCAGTTGCCCCCCGCGCTGCGCTACGTGGCCGACGTCTTGCCGATGACCGCCGCGGTGCACGCCGTCGCGCCGCGTCACTCGGCCCTCTACGACGGCGACCAGTTCGCGATCATGGCGGCCTACATCGTGGTGGCCCTGGTCGTCGGCTCGGCGACGTTACGTCGACGCACCAAGTGACGCGCGCCACCTCGGCGGTGAGACCAGGCGCGCCACCACGGTAAAGTAGCGGCGATGGACGAGGCGAGGTGTGCGGGTGCGGACTCCGCCCCGGCGGTGCGCGAGCCCAAGGTCATCCTCTTCTACCGTTTCACGCCGCTGGAGGACCCCGCGGCGATCCGCCTATGGCAGCACACCTTGTGCGACGCGCTCTCGCTTCGCGGTCGAATCCTCATCTCGCGTCACGGCATCAACGTCACCCTCGGCGGCGCGATGTCGGACCTCAAGAGGTACGTGAGGTCCACCGCGACCTACCCGGGCTTCCACGGTCTCGACGTCAAGTGGTCCGAGGGGACGGGCCGGGACTTCGCGCGACTGCGCGTGCGGGTGCGCGACGAGGTGGTGTCCTTCGGGGCGCCCGACGAACTCGAGGTCGACCGCGACGGCGTGGTCGGTGGCGGCGTGCGCCTCAGCGCGCGCCAGGTCCACGAACTCCTCGAGCAGCGCGGCGACGACGTGGTGTTCTTCGACGGCCGCAACGCCTTCGAGGCGGCGATCGGCCGCTTCCGGGGGGCGATCGTGCCCGACACCGACACCACCCGCGACTTCGTGCGCCTCCTCGACAGCGGCGCCTACGACCACCTCAAGTCGCGCCCCGTGGTGACCTACTGCACCGGGGGCGTGCGCTGCGAGGTGCTCAGCGCACTCATGAACGCCCGCGGCTTCGAGGAGGTCTACCAGATCGATGGGGGCGTCCTTCGCTATGCGCAGGAGTTCGCCAACGACGGACTCTGGGAGGGGTCACTCTTCGTCTTCGACGAACGCCTCGCGATGCGCTTCGGCGACGACGCCACGGTGCTCGGGCACTGCGAGCGCTGCGCCACGCCCACGAGCCGCTATCGCAATTGCGCCGAAGCGGCCTGTCGTGCCCTGATCCTGCTCTGTGAGGACTGCGCGGTGCGCCACTCGAGTCGCGACTGCGGACCCCGCCACGCGACGGCCCCGCGCGCGCGGTGGCGCTCGCTCTCGCCCTCGTGAGGTGAAGGACGCGGTGGGCGTCTGTGGTACGACTGGATGATGAAACTTCGCTCTCGCACCTCGATCATCGCCCTCGCCGGCGTGTCGCTCGTCGCCCTGGCCACACCGGTCCTGGCGAACGCGATGGCGACCCCGGCGCGCACGTACCTCTACAACTGCTCGACCCTGACCCAGAAGCCCCACCAGATCGTCCTCACCTGCGCCGACGCCAACCTCTGGGTCAACCAGATCACCTGGTCGCACTGGTCCAGCGCCACGGCGCACGCCCGGGGCACCCTACATTGGAACACCTGTACGCCCACGTGCGTGGCCGGCAAGGAGAAGTCCGCGACCATCACGTTCAGCGCCACCCACCGGCGCCGGGTGAAGGGGCGCTGGCTCTACACCGTGCTCCAGGGTCAAAAGAACACCTTGCGCACGGGTACTTCGTCGTTCTCCCTGCCGACGGCCCCGCTCTAGGACTCGCTCGGCGGCGGTGGCGTCGTTGAGGCGGGTGGCGTCGTCGAGGCGGGTGGCGTCGTCGAGGCGGGCGGCGTCGGACTGTGACGACCGATGCCCGAGGCCAGAATCACCGAGTTGGGCACCTTCAAGATGCCGGTGGGGGTGCGTACCGTGACGTAGGTCAAGCCGATGCCGCGCACCTCGCCCTCCACCATGCCGATCGCCCCCGAACGGATGACGATGTCCTCGCCCACGCGAAACGGCCGCGCGAAGAGCAGCACCAGCGAGGCGAAGATGTTGGCCAGGCTCTGCTGGGCGGCGATGCCCAGGATGACCCCCGCGAGGCCCGCGCCGATGAGGAGGCGTTGCACCGAGAGGCCGAAGACGGCGAAGACGGAGAAGAGCAGCACCACGTAGCCGACCCCCGTCGCCACGAGCCGCACGACGGCGCCCGCGGCGATCCCCGAGTGGGTGGTCACGACCTTGCCGACGGCCAGGGTCAGCCACCGCAGCGAGAAGGAGCCGGCGATGATGAGGGCCAGGACGAGGGCGTAGACCGTCAGGGTCCACACCGCCCGCGGATCGTGGCGGTGGAGGCGGTGGATATGGATCGCCTCCTCCAGCAAGGCGACCGACGCGGCCAGGGCGACGAGCGCCCGCAACCAGTCGCTCAGGTGTGCCGGGTGCATCAAATCGAGGGGCCGGCGTGTCACCCCCCCACTGTAACGAGGACCCGGCGCCGCCTCGCGCCCCGCGTTACCATGTCGCATGACCGACGCGATTGACGCTGCGCCCCCGGGCGGCTGGCCGCGATGGCAGTTGTGCGCCCTCGACTGCCCCGACCCCTTGACGCTGGCCGCCTTCTACTCGCGCGTCACCGGCGTTCCCGTCGCACCGCGGGGCGACGTCGCGCCCGAGGACCTCGAGTGGATCGAGTTGGACATGGGGGATCGTCCCACCCTGGCGTTTCAAAGGGTGCCGCACTACGTGGCCCCGACGTGGCCCGAGGGCGCCATTGCCCAACAGGCCCACCTCGACTTCACGGTGCGCGACCTGGACGCCGGCGAGGCGCACGTGCTGGCCGCGGGCGCCACCAAGACCGCGTTCCAGCCCGACGACTCGTTTCGGGTCTACCTCGATCCGGTCGGCCACCCCTTCTGCCTGGTGCTCGAGACCTGAACCCACGGGTGGGGTGGCGCCAGCGGTTAGACTAATCCTTCGCGTCTCAAAGTCTCGACTTTGAGAACACCGAGGACCTGTGGTGCAGCTCGGAGTGCACGCCGCCCTGTCAAGGCGGAGGTCGCGGGTTCAAATCCCGTCAGGTCCGCCACCCCGGAGCTCCCCCGTGGAGCGCCGGGGCGAGGTCGGGTAGCTCAGTTGGTAGAGCGCGCGCCTGAAAAGCGTGAGGTCACCGGATCGACGCCGGTCTCGACCACCCAGTCAACGACCCCGTGCCACTTCGCGTGGCACGGGGTCGTTCACTTGATCGCACCGGTCCCCCGGAGCTCTAGGCGCCCTCGTAGTCAAAACCCAGTTCCGGAGCGCTGAAGAGTGCCTCGAAGCGCCAACCTTCCGCCGCCGCCATGGCCTGCGCCGTCCCACCGCGGTCCACCACCGCCAGCAGTAGCGCGACGCGCGCGCCGAAGTCGCGTACCACCGTCGCGGCCTCGAGCAGACTCGTCCCGCGGGTGACCGTGTCTTCGGTGATGACCACCACGTCCTCGGGCCGGAGTCGCCCGGCGATGCGACCGCCCGCGCCGTGGTCCTTGGTCTCCTTGCGCACGCTGAACGCCCCCAGGGATCGACCCCGCGTCGCGGCCACGCCCGCGGTGATGAACGTCACGCCGTCGGCGCCCATGGTGAGCCCGCCGAGCGCCGTGACGTCGTCGCTGACGCGCGCGAGCACCAGGTCGGCCACGTCGACCATGACCTCGGGGGCGCAGATCGTCTGCTTGGCGTCGATGAACCAACTCGATCGTCGTCCCGACTTGAGGGTGAAGTCCCCGCGGCGCACCGCGTGCGCCAACAGGTGGTCGTGGACCCGCTGTCGCGCGTCGCTCACGTCAGCACGACCTGACCGCTACCCGGTCGCGCGTGACCCACGACCGAGGCGACCACCCCCGCGTCACGGGCCGCGACGAGGGCGTCGTCGACGTCGTCGGCGTCCACACACACCACCATGCCGAGGCCGCAGTTGAAGACGCGCACCATCTCGTGGGCGCTGACCCCGCCGCGACGTTGGATCTCGTAGAAGATCTCGGGGGTCTCGAAGGAGTCCATGTGGATCACCGCGTCGAGGGTGGCCGGCAGGATCCGCACCACGTTGCCCACGATGCCACCACCGGTGATGTGCGCGCAGGCGTGCAGACCAGTGCCCACGGACGTGGCCACCGCCATCACGGCCGGGGCGTAGATGACCGAGGGCACGAGCAGCTCCTCGCCCAGCGTGCGCGTCGCGCCCGCGAAGGCCGGCCGGTACAGGTCGCCCTCGTTGTCCATCAACACCTTGCGCGCCAGGCTGTAGCCGTTCGAGCGCAGACCCGGCGAACCCAGACCCACCAGCGCGTCACCCTTCTTGACCCGGTGCGCCCCGAGCTCGCGGCCGCGCTCGACCACGCCCACGGCGAAACCCGCCACGTCCAGGTCGTCGGGGCGCATCACGCCGCCGTGTTCGGCCGTCTCGCCGCCCAACAGCGCCACGCCACAACGTCGACACCCCTCGGCGATGCCGGCGATGAGCACGCTGAGGCGCTCGGGGTCGAGTTGACCCACCGCCACGTAATCGAGCAGGAACAGCGGCTCGGCGCCCGCGCAGACCAGGTCGTCCACCAACATGGCCACCAGGTCGATGCCGACGGTGTCGTAGCGGCCGAGCTGGCGCGCGACCTCCAGTTTGGTGCCCACGCCGTCGGCCGACGAGACGAGCACCGGATCGCGGTAGCGGCCCGCGTTGAGATGGAAGAGGCCCCCGAAGCCCCCGATGCCCCCGAGCACCTCGGGGCGCGTCGTGGAGGCGACCACGTCCTTGATGCGTTGGACGAACTCGTCGCCGGCTTCGATGGACACGCCGGCCTGCGCGTAGGTCAGCCCGCCGTCGGGCTGGTCGAGCAGTCGACTCACCAGCGACCTCCGGCCGCACCGATGGTCACGGGCACGGGGGCGGGGTAGTTGCCGGTCAGACAGGCGTCACAGCACTCGCCACTCAGGCCGATGGCCGCGCGCAGGTTCTCGAGCGTGATGAACTCTAGGGAGTCCGATCCGATGAAGTCGTTCATCTCGGCGACGCTGCGATGAGCGGCCAGCAGGTCGTCACGCGTGGGCGTGTCGATCCCGAAGTAGCACGGCCACATGAAGGGTGGCGAGGAGATGCGCAGGTGCACCTCGGCGGCACCGGCGTCGCGCAGCATGCGCACGAGCGCGCGCGTCGTCGTGCCGCGCACGATGGAGTCGTCCACCACCACCAGGCGCTGGCCCTCGATGTTCTCGCGCAGGGGATTGAGCTTGCGGCGCACGTTGGCCGCGCGCTTGACCTGGTCGGGTGAGATGAAGGTGCGTCCGATGTAGCGGTTCTTGACCAGGCCGTACCCGAAGGGGATCCCCGAGGCCTTGGCGAAGCCCTCGGCGGCGGGCACCCCCGAGTCCGGCACCCCCATCACCAGGTCGGCCTCGACGTGGCCCTGGCCCGCGAGCAGTTCGCCCATGCGCCGACGCGTGGTGTGCACCTGGTGGCCCATCAGGTACGAGTCGGGCCGGGCGAAGTAGACGAACTCGAAGATGCACAGGTCCTGCTTGTCGCTCGCGGGTTCGAGCAACTGCACCGACGTCACACCGATGTCGCTCAGGGTCACCATCTCGCCGGGCAGGATCTCGCGTAGGAACGTCGCGCCGATCACGTCGAGGGCGGGCGTCTCGGAGGCGACGACCCAGCCCTCGGGCTCGTCGCGGGTCCCGAGCTGGCCCAGGCAGAGCGGTCGGAATCCGTGCGGGTCGCGCACGGCGTGGATCTTGCCCGGTTCGAGGATGACCATCGAGAAGGCGCCCTCGGCGCGCGCGAGCACCTCGCCCAGCGCCTCGGCGACGCTCTTGCCCCGGTCCACCGCGTGCGCCAGCAACTCGGCCACCAGGTCCGAATCCGAGAGCATGGTGGTGAACTCGATGCCCGCCTCCTGGGCCAGGGTGACGGTGTTGGTCAGGTTGCCGTTGTGGGCGATGGCGAACATGGCGCCGTCCACGGAGCGAAAGACCGGTTGCGCCGCCGTCCAGTTGGCCGACCCCGAGGTCGAGTAACGGGTGTGACCGATGACGTGCGCGCCCGCCAGGGCCCGCAACGCCGCGTCCGCGAACACGTGGCTGACGAGCCCGTTGTCCTTGACCACGGTGATCCGGTGGTCGTGACAGGTGGCCATGCCGGCTGACTCCTGGCCGCGGTGTTGCAACGCGTAGAGAGCGTCGTAGCACTGATAGGCCGCGTCGGTGCCCGGCGCCACGATGCCCACGACGCCGCAGGCCTCGTGCAAGCGCTCCGCGTCGAAGGGATCAGTATCGAGCGGCACTAGGACATTCTTTCACAAGGAACCCAGCGTAGTAACCGGTCCTCGTTACGCTGTCAACGTGATCGATCTGCACACCCACTCGAACTTCTCCGACGGCTCGGACTCGCCCACGCAACTGGCCCAGCGCGCCCACGAGGTGGGCCTGCGCGCCATCGCCCTCACCGACCACGACACCACCGCGAGCCACGACGAGATGGCGGCGGCCTGCGCCCACCACGGTCTCGAACTGGTGCCCGGGGTGGAGATTTCCCTGCTCGACACCACTTTCACGCGCCCGAGCGCCGACGGGGGCACCGCGGCGCGCGGCGTGCACGTGCTCGCGTACTTCTTGCCCCTGGCCAGTAATCACCCGGTCCAGCGACTCCTCGCGCGCCTGCGCGAGGACCGCCGCCAGCGCAACGACCGACTGGTGCGACGCCTCCAGGAGCTGGGCTTCATCCGCCTGACCCGCGAGAACGTCGCGGCGCACGCCGCCCACGACGAGGGCGTCGGGCGCCCGCACTTCGCCGCCGCCATGTTCGAGCTGCACCCCGAGATCGTGGGAGCGCGCACCCCGGAATCGTGGTCGCGGCTCTTCGTGGACTGGCTGGGCGCCTCGGGCAAGGCCTACGTCGCCAAGACCAACGTGACGATCGAGGAGTTCATCGACGTGGCTCGCGGGTCGGGCACGGTCTTCTCCGTCGCGCACCCGCTGCTCAACTACCTGCCCGACTACAGCGCCACCAGCATCAACGAGCGCATCCCGGCGATCCTGGCCTCGTTGCGTGAGCGCGGCGTGGCCGGCGTGGAGGCGTACTACGGCGGCACCAACCAGGCCACGCGCGCGTTGATGCTCAAACTGACCCGCGACGCCGGCCTCATCCCCACCGGCGGCTCGGACTACCACGGCCTCTTCAAGCGCGACGTCTCGCTCGGCGTCGGACTCAGCGGCGACCTGCGGGTGCCCGACGAGGTCCTCGACGAGCTCAAGGCGGCGCGCTAGTCCAGCGCCAACGCCTCTTCGAGGGCACCGCCGCGGCGCGACGACACCTCGGCCACGTCGAGGTTGACCAGTGAGCCCAACTGCACCCGCGACCCGGCGACGACCCCGAGCAGCGTGACCGGCACGCCGGCGGCGTGCGCGCGCGCGACGAACGCGTCGGCCTGCGACGTCGCCACCACGAAGCGTCCCGGGAACTCGGCGAACAACTCGCCGTGGCCCGCCAATTGAGCCACGCTCACGCCGAGCCCGGTCACCGCCGCCATCTCGGCCAGGGCCGCCGCGAGGCCGCCGCCGCTGACGTCGTGCACCGCCGTCACGTCGCTCTCGCCCCCCGCGCAGATCGCCGCCACCTCGGCGGTGACGAAGTCGAAGGTCGCTCGCAGGCGCGAGGCGTCGAAGGTGGCCAGACGTCCGCCACGACGACCACGACGCGTCGCCCACCGCGAACCGCCCAGGGGGAAGGGTTGCTCTCCCGCCGCCTCGCGGTGTCCCACGAGCACGACCGCGTCGCCGGTGCGCCAGTTCCATCCGGGGGGTGGCGCGACGAGCGAGGTCACCACGCCCAGTGAGCCGACCACGGGCGTCGGGTCGATGTCGCGTCCACCGCTCTCGTTGTAGAGCGACACGTTGCCCCCGATCACCGGCAGTGACAGCGCCTCGCACGCGGCGGCCATCCCGTCGATCGACTCCGACAGTTGCCACATCACCTCGGGGTGCTCGGGGTTGCCGAAGTTGAGACAGTTGACGACCGCCTTGGCGCTCGCCCCCACGCACGCCAGGTTGGCCACGCCCTCGGCCACCGTGAGGGCCGTGGCGTTGCGCGGATCGAGCGCGCACCACCGAGGGTTCGAATCGGTGGAGACGGCGAAACCCCGCTGCGACGCCGGCAGTCCCGGGCCGGCCAGGCGCAGCAGTGCCGCGTCGCGGCCGGGTCCGACGACGGTGTTGAGGAAGAGCTGGGAGTCGTACTGACGCGAGACCCAGGCCGAATCGACCAGGAGGCCGAGCAGGTCGGCGCCGGGGTCGCCGAGCGGTTCGTCGAGCGTCGGGTCGTCGGCGAGGATCGCGTCGAGGTCGCTCGGGCGCTGACGGGCCCGGTCGTAGAGCGGCGCCTCGTCGGCCAGTGACGACGCGGGCACCTCGGCGAGCACCTCACCGTCGAAGCCCCGTCGTACTCGCAACAGGCCCACGAGCGATCCGTCGGGCATCGGCGAGGGCGCCACCACGTGGCCCACCACCGTCGCGCGCACCTCCCACTTGTCGCAGACCGCCGTGACCGCCGCGAGGTTCTCGGGGGTGATGATGGCCAGCATGCGCTCCTGGCTCTCGGAGGTCATGATCTCGTGGGGCGCCATCCCCGGCTCGCGCAACGGCACGGCGGTGACGTCCACGTCCATCCCCACTCCGCCC